>NZ_JBVVPP010000002.1:121439-143542 GCF_055811315.1 Bradyrhizobium sp. MI1.4
CCCCCCGCCCGGGGGGGGGGGCCCCCCCCCGGGGCGGGCCCCCCCCCCCCCCCGGGGGGTTTTCCTTTTTTTTTCCCCCCCCGCCCCCGCGGGCGGGGGGCCCCCCCCCGGGCGGGCGCAGCGCTGAAGTTCACGCTGGTCGGACCGGAGAAGTCGTACGAGTTCAATACCAATCTGGAGTGAGTGGTCGTCCTGGCGTTCGCCCGGACGACATCTTTGATCCAACCGAATCTTAACGAATGGTTGCTAATCCCCAGGGCTACTGCGGCAAGTCTGCCGCAGCATTCGTGTGCGCCTCGGGGATCCTTCGAATTGGCCGTGATGGATGCAGAACCCACAACGACCGGACCTGCCGGCCTCATCGCGCGGCTGCGCGACAAATTGACGGGCGGGTCGAGCGAAGCGTCGCTGACGCGGCGGCTCGCAGGCACCATCTTCCTCATCCGCGTGATCAGCGCCGGCCTTGCATATTTCTCGCAGGTCCTGCTCGCGCGCTGGATGGGGACGTCGGACTACGGCGTCTATGTCTATGTCTGGACCTGGGTGCTGCTGCTCGGCAGCATGATGGACTTTGGCATCTCGGCCTCCGCGCAAAAGATCATTCCGGAATACCGCAGCCGTGGCGAGCATGCGCTGCTGCGCGGCTTTCTCTCGGGCAGCCGCTGGCTGACCTTTGCCGTTTCCGCACTGGTGTCGCTCGGCCTCGCCGGTATCGTCAAACTATTGTCGCCCTGGATCGATCCGGCCGAGGTGCTGCCGCTCTATATCGGCTGCATGACGCTGCCCGCTTTCGTCGTCGCCAACACCCAGGACGGCATCGCGCGCTCGCATGACTGGATGCAGCTCGGCCTGATGCCGCAATTCATCATCCGCCAGACCCTGATCATCGGCATCACGGCCTGCGCCTTCCTGCTCGGCTATCATCTCGGCGCGGTTGCCGCGATGATCGCGAGCGCGGGCGCGGTGTGGATCGCGATGACCGGGCAGATGGTGGTGCTGAACCGCAAGCTCGCCGATCACATCGAGGCGGGCCCCAAGGCCTACGACGTCGGCGGCTGGCTCGCCGTGTCGCTGCCGATCCTGCTGGTCGAAAGCTTCTATTTGCTGCTGTCCTATACCGACGTGCTGGTGCTTCAGCAATTCCGCCCCTCCGACGAGGTCGGCGTCTATTTCGCCGTGGTGAAGACGCTGGCGCTGGTCTCCTTCATCCACTACGCGATGTCGGCGACGACCGCGCATCGCTTCGCCGAATACAACGCGGCTGGCGACAAGGCGCGGCTGTCGGCTTACGTGGCGCATGCCATCAACTGGACGTTCTGGCCGTCGCTGGCGGCGACCATCGTGCTGCTCGCGCTCGGCAAGCCCCTGCTCTGGCTGTTCGGGCCGCAATTCGTGATCGGCTACGACATCATGTTCGTCGCCGCGATTGGCCTCGTGGTCCGTGCCGCGATCGGCCCGGTCGAACGGCTGCTCAACATGCTCGGCCAGCAGAAGATCTGCGCGCTGGCCTATGCGCTGGCCTTTGCGATGAACCTGGTGCTCTGCATCGCGTTGGTGCCGCGCTTCGGCGGCCATGGCGCGGCGGCCGCGACCTCGATCTCGCTCAGTTTCGAGACGGTGCTGCTGTTCTGGATCGTGCGACAGCGGCTCGGCCTGCACGTGCTGGCGTTTGGGAAATAGACTTCCGACTGCCTTCGCGTGCTGCTCTCGGGGAACGGCTGCTTCGAAGCCATGCCCGGGAACAACGCGAAACACCTATTTATTGCCAAGGGCGCAGCACGATTTTTCTTATTTGGCCCAAGCGGTTGCACCGCAGGGAAAGTTTATTCTACGTCGTATTGCCCAACTGACGAGATAAACCTAAGATTCCCTGGACATGATCGATCCACTCTACGTCGCCTCTGGTTTCGGCGTCGGCCTGCTGGTCGGGATGACCGGCGTCGGCGGCGGTTCGCTGATGACGCCGCTGCTGATCCTCCTGTTCGGGATTCATCCATCGACCGCGGTCGGCACCGACCTGCTCTATGCTGCCGCCACCAAGACCGGCGGCAGCGTGGTGCATGGCTGGTCGCGCAGCGTGCACTGGCCGGCGGTGCTGCGGCTCGCCTGCGGCAGCCTTCCGGCGAGCGCGCTGACGCTGCTGGTGCTCTGGAAGCTCGACCTCAAGAGCGATTCCGAGCGCAATCTCGTCAACCTCGTGCTCTGCTTCGCGCTGCTGCTGACTGCGACCTCGCTGATCTTCCGCAGATCGATCATGGAGCGCTATCGCCGGCGCCTGGAGCAGGTCGATGACCGCACCACGGCGATCGCGACGGTCGTCACCGGGATCGTGCTCGGTGTGCTGGTCTCGATTTCATCGGTCGGCGCCGGCGCGGTCGGCGTCACCGTTCTGCTGCTGCTCTATCCGCGCCTGCCGGTGGCGACCATCGTCGGGTCCGACATCGCCCATGCGGTCCCGCTGACGCTGATCGCCGGAATGGGGCACTGGGCGCTTGGCGACGTGGATTGGGCGCTGATGGGCGTGCTGCTGTTGGGCTCGCTGCCCGGCATCGTCGTCGGCAGCTTTAGCGCGACGCGCGTGCCCGAGACGGTGCTGCGCCTCACACTCGCCAGCGTGCTGTTCGTGGTCGCCGGCAAGATCATGTTCGCGGAGCTGCACCTGTCCTCGGCATTCGAGACGGCGCTGGCCTGGACGCACTGAACGAAAATGGCGGAGCTCGGCTCCGCCATTCGCCAGCGATCGCGGTCTACTCCGCGGTCCAGCCACCGTCGATCGACAGATTCGTGCCGGTGATCTGCGCGGCATCGTCGCCGCACAGGAACAGCGCGAGGGCTGCGACCTGCTCGGAGGTGACGAACTCCTTGGTCGGCTGCGCGTCGAGCAGCACGTCGTTGATGACCTGGTCGCGCGTGAGGTTACGGGCCTTCATGGTGTCGGGGATCTGCTTCTCCACCAGCGGCGTCCAGACATAGCCGGGGCTGATGCAGTTGCAGGTGATCTTGCTGGTCGCGACCTCGAGCGCCACGGTCTTGGTCAGGCCGGCGATGCCGTGCTTGGCCGAGACATAGGCCGACTTGAAGGGCGAGGCGACCAGCGAATGCGCGGAAGCGGTATTGATGATGCGGCCCCAGCCCTTCTTCTTCATGCCCGGGACGGCGGCGCGAATGGCATGGAACGCCGAGGACAGGTTGATCGCGATGATCTGATCCCATTTCTCCAGCGGGAATTCCTCGATCGGCGAGACGAACTGGATGCCCGCATTGTTGACGAGAATATCGACCGAACCAAAGCTCTTCTCGCCGAGCGCGACCATCCCGGCGATCTCGGCCGGCTTGGTCATGTCGGCCGGCGAATAGACCGCCTTCACGCCGAAATCGGACTCGATCTTGGCGCGCTCCTTCTCGATGTCCTCCGGCGAGCCGAACCCGTTGATGACGACATTGGCGCCGGCGGCGGCGAAGGCGCGCGCATAGGCAAGTCCGATGCCGCTGGTCGACCCGGTCACGACGGCGTTCTTGCCTGACAGACTACCCATATTATTCGCTCCTTCTTGGCGGGGGCGCAGTGACGTCCCCCGTGAGATCGTAGGTCACCATGGTCTCGCCGGATTGCGGCCGCTCGAGCCAATCCTTGTGGCGCATCGACAGATGCACGTCACGCACGCCGGCTTCCCAATGCTCGACCATGGCGACATGCGAGAAATCGTAATCCTTGGACGAGGATTCGTAGTTCTTGCTGCGGTAGATCAGGTGCACCACAGTCACGGTGCTTTCGCGCGATACCTTGGCAAGGAATTCCACGGAAGGGTCGTTCTTGAGATAATCGGGCAATTTGGAAATCAGGTCGCGCACGGCCCTGCGGGCGTTGTGCACCTGCTTGTTCTTGTCGGTGTTCATCCGCGTGCGGCTCGAGAAGCGGATGTCCTTCTCGCGCTCGGTCGCTTCGAGTAGCGAGGTCGGCAGATCGCCGCGGGCGCTGAACAGGTCGATCTGGAAGATCAGGAGATCGCGGTCGGTCTCGGCGTCCAGCACGTAGTCGAGCGGCGTGTTGGAGGCAATGCCGCCGTCCCAATAATGCTCGCCGTCGATCACGATGGACGGAAAGCCGGGCGGCAGCGCGCCGGAGGCCATGATGTGCTCGGGTCCGATTTTCTTGCCGAGCTTCCTGAACTCGAAATTGTCGAAATATTTGAAGTTGCCGGAGGTAACGCCGACTGCACCGACCGACAGCCGCGTCTTCAGATCGTTGATGCGGTCGAAATCGACCAGACGCTCCAGCGTCTTCTTCAGCGGGGCGGTGTCGTAATAGCTCTCGGCCTGCGGGCTGCCGGGCGGCCAGAGCGGCGCCGGCGGGATGCGCGGAACGAAGAAGCCGGGCACGCCGAAGGTCGCGATCAATGCGGCGCTGGTCGAATTGAACAGTTCGCGGCTGTGGTCGCTTTTGCCGATCGGCTTCCACGGCACCGGCGCGGAGACCATCTCCCAGAATTCCTTGAGCCGCTTGACGCGCGTCTGCCCTTCGTTACCGGCGATGATCGCGGCGTTGACCGCGCCGATCGAGATGCCGGCGACCCAGTCCGGCTCGAAGCCGGCATGGCAGAGCGACTGATAGGCGCCGGCCTGATAGGAGCCGAGCGCGCCGCCGCCCTGGAGGACCAGGACACGTTGCGCGTTCGCGGGGATAGTTGCGACTTCCGGGCTATGATCGGTCATGCGGGAACAGTAGCAGATGGCGAGCGACCGTGGCGACAGTCTGCCGCGGCGTCAATGCATCCCGTGATCAAGTCTGGCTTATCGGGAGTCCGTCGAGGCCAGGATCATGGTCCAGAACACCTTGTATTTGGTGCCGGGAGCATAGCCCGCCGCAATGCCCAATTTTGTGACACCGCTCTTGAGCATGTTCGCGCGGTGCGGGGGCGAGTCGCGCCAGCCGGAAAACGCTTCCGCCAGCGTATGATAGCCGGCCGAGACGTTCTCGACCGCAACGGTCGCCGGATAGCCGCCGGCGCTGAGGCGCTTGGCCAGCGGCGCGCGGACGTCATGGTCCATCTTGTTGGCGGCAGCCATGGCCTGGGACTGAGATTCGGCGAGCCGCATCAGTTCGGGGTCGATCACGAGGGTGCCGAGCCCGTTGTTCTGGCGGTATTGCGAGATCATGATCGCTGCGGCCTGCGCGTCGAGCTTTGCGCCCGGGACAGCCATATCGGCATACATCGAGGGCTGCTGGACCGATGCTTCGTTGCCGGCGCAGCCGGCGAGCAGCAAAAGGATTGATATCGCGGCCGCGACGCGCATGAACAGGAGCCCCCAAATCAGGCGCCGTTGTTGCATACCAACCGTGGCTGAAAGGTGAATATTGAGGAAAAATTGACCGGTTGACCCCGCTCAGGCGCCCCCAAATATCCGGTAGCGGCGGGGCTCCAGGCCGATCGTGTCGCCGGCGCGCAGTTCCCTGTCCCGCGGAGCGTCGATCTCGATGGTCTCTCCGCCTGATAATGCCACCTCGGCCCGCTGCACGGGACCGAAATTCCGGACGTGCTGCACGGCGCCCTCGAAGGCACCGCTGCCGGGCGGGCCAACGAGCATGTCGTGCCGCCGCACGAACAGTCTTGACGCGCCAGGCGCAAGCCCATCTGCCGCGAGCTGAAGCGGCCGGTCGCCAAGCCTGATGACGCCGTCGGCGATCAGGACCGGAAGCTCGATGGATTCGCCGATGAAGCTGTGGACGAAGGCGGTCGCCGGGCTCTCATAGACGTCATCGGGCGAGCCGATCTGCTCGATCTTGCCCTTGTCCATCACCACGACGCGGTTGGCGACTTCGAGCGCCTCCTCCTGGTCATGGGTGACGAAGATCGAGGTGACGTTGATCTCGTGGTGCAGCGAGCGCAGCCATTTACGCAGCTCCTTGCGCACCTTGGCATCAAGCGCACCGAAGGGTTCGTCGAGCAGCAGGATACGTGGCTCGATCGCGAGCGCGCGGGCCAGCGCGATGCGCTGGCGCTGGCCGCCGGAGAGCTGGCTCGGGTAGCGGTCGGCGAGCCAATCGAGCTGCACGAGATCGAGTAGCTCCTTGACGCGCGCACGGATGGTCGCTTCGTCCTTGCGGATCGCGCGCGGCTGCACGCGGAGGCCAAAGGCGACGTTCTCGAACACCGTCATGTGGCGGAACAGCGCGTAGTGCTGGAATACGAATCCGACGTGCCGCTCGCGCGCGCCCTGCGCCAGCGCGTCCTCGCCGTTGAAAGATACCTCCCCGGAATCGGGCCAGTCCAGCCCCGCGATGATCCGCAGCAGCGTGGTCTTGCCGGAGCCAGACGGACCGAGCAGCGCGAGCAGCTCGCCGTCATTGACCTTGAGGTCGACGCCGTCGAGAGCTTTGAAGCTGCCGAACTTCTTGACGAGATTCCTGACTTCAATGCTCACTTGCGTCATGTCCTTCGTCGAGATGATTTTCGAGAACGGTTTTCGCGACCAGCGTGATCAGCGCCAGCATCGCGAGCAGCGAGGCGATCGCGAACGCCGCGACGAACTGATATTCATTGTAGAGAATCTCGACCAGGAGCGGCATCGTGTTGGTCTCGCCGCGGATATGGCCGGAAACGACGGAGACCGCGCCAAACTCGCCCATCGCGCGCGCGTTGCAGAGCAGGACGCCGTACAGCACGCCCCATTTGATATTGGGCAGCGTGACGCGGAAGAAGGTCTGCAGGCCCGAGGCGCCGAGCGAGATCGCGGCCTCCTCCTCCTGCGTGCCCTGCTCCTGCATCAGCGGGATCAACGCCCGCGCCACGAAGGGGAAGGTCACGAAGGTGGTCGCAAGCGCGATGCCCGGCACCGCGAACAGGATCTGGATGTCGTGATCGCGCAGCCAGCCGCCGAAATAGCCCTGCGCGCCGAACAGCAGCACGAAGACGAGGCCCGAGATCACCGGGCTGACCGAGAACGGCAAATCGATCAGCGTGATCAGGAAGGTCTTGCCCGAGAATTCGAATTTTGCAATCGCCCAAGCCGCGACCAGGCCGAAGACGAGATTGAGGCCGACGGAAATTGCAGCAACCAACAGCGTCAACTTGATCGCGGACAGCGCCTCCGGGTCGGTCAGCGCGGCGAAATAAGCGCCAATTCCCTTCGAGAAGGCCTGCGCGAACACCACGACCAGCGGCAACACGACGAAGACTGATAGAAAGGTCATCGCCAGCGCGATGATGACGATGCGGACCGCGCGCGGTTCGGTGCGAAGGTTGTTCCGCGCGGCGGCTGCGTACGCGCGTGCCTTGGCGTCGGAGGCCGGGAGTGGGACGGAATCTGCGATCTGCATCGTCATGGCCCCGTCCTCACCGCACCGGAATCCGGCTCTGCGCCCAGCGCTGGAGCCGGTTGACCGCGAAGATAATGACGAAGGACACGACCAGCATGACAACCGCGATGGCGGTCGCATCGGCATAGCGGAATTCGGAGAGCCGGATCACGATCAGCAGCGGCGCGATCTCGGAGACGTTGGGCAGATTGCCGGCGATGAAGATCACCGAGCCGTATTCGCCGACCGCACGCGCGAAGGCGAGCGCGAGTCCGGTGAGCAGCGCCGGACCGAGCGAGGGCAGGATCACGCGAATGATGGTCTGCCAGCGGCTCGCGCCAAGGCTGCCCGCGGCCTCCTCGATCTCTGGGTCGAGATCCTGGAGCACCGGCTGCACCGTGCGCACCACGAACGGGATACCGATGAAGATCATGGCGACGAAGATGCCGACCGGCGTGAACGCCACCTTGATGCCGGCCGCCGCAAGCGGCGCGCCGAGCCAGCCCTTCTCGGCGAACAACGCGGTCAGCGCGACGCCGGCAACCGCCGTAGGTAGCGCGAACGGCACGTCGACGATGGCATCGAACAGCCGCCGACCGGGGAAGCGGTAGCGCACCAGCGCCCAGACGATGATGCTGCCCATCACCAGATTGACGCAGGCGGCTGCGAAGGCGAGTCCGAAGGACACGCGCAACGCATTCAGGGTGCGGCGGCTGGAGAGGATGTTCCAAAACTGCTCGGGACTCAGCTCGAGCGATTTCAGGAACAGGCCGGCGAGCGGAATCAGGATGATGATCGACAGCCAGGATAGCGTCAGCCCCATGGTGAGACCGAAGCCCGGCAATGTCCGGCGTCGTGCTGCGATTGCGCTCACCAGGCCCCCTGTTTAAGCCCCGCCGACAGCGCCCGATCAGTTCTTGTAGATCTGATCGAAGACGCCGCCGTCGGCAAAATGTTCCCTCTGCGCCTTGGTCCAGCCGCCGAAAAGTTCGTCGATCGTGAACAGCTCGACCTTCGCGAAGGAGTTTTCATGTTTTTTGGCGATCTCGGGATCGCGCGGACGATAGAAGTTGCGCGCCGCGATTTCCTGACCTTCCTTGGTGTACCAATATTGCAGGTAGGCATCGGCGACACTACGGGTGCCTTTTTTATCGGCAACCTTATCGACGATCGTCACCGGCGGTTCCGCCAAGATCGAGAGCGGCGGCGCCACGATCTCGAATTTCTCCGGACCGAATTCCTTGAGCGCCAGGTACGCCTCGTTTTCCCAGGCGAGCAGCACGTCGCCGACGCCGCGCTCGACGAAGGTCACGGTCGCGCCGCGCGCACCGGTGTCGAGCACCGGCACCTGCTGATAGAGCTTTCCGATGAAATCCTTGGCCTTGTCCGCCGAGCCGTATTTCTTCTGCGCAAAGCCCCAGGCGGCCAGATAATTCCAGCGCGCGCCGCCTGACGTCTTCGGGTTCGGCGTGATCACGGCGACGCCGAGCTTGAGCAGATCGTCCCAGTCCTTAATGGCCTTGGGATTGCCCTTGCGGACCAGGAACACAATGGTCGAGGTATAGGGCGACGAGTTTTGCGGCAACCGTTTCTGCCAGTCGGCCGTCGTGAGGCCTTTGCCCGCGATGGCGTCGATGTCGTAGGCGAGCGCAAGCGTCACCACGTCGGCCTGCAATCCGTCGATCACGGCGCGCGCCTGCGAACCGCTGCCCCCATGCGACTGCTTGATCTCGACGCTCTTGCCGGTTTCCTTCTGATAGGCACTCGCGAACGCCTTGTTGAACTCGACATAGAGCTCGCGCGTCGGATCGTACGAGACGTTCAGCAGAGTGATGTCAGCGGCAAGAGCCGCGCTTGCCAACAAGCCTGTCACGAGCAGTCCTGCCGCGAGCGGAACGATACGACGCATCATGTCCATCTCCATTCACATCAATGACGTCGGCGTCATCGATGGCAGGCATAACTCGGGGCGAAACGCGCTTAAGTCAACGGAACCGGATTTTCTTGTTCGTAGCCGGGCAGCGTAACTTTGCTACGAAGTCTTCATCGTGTGGATGCCGCATTCCGTCTTGGCCCGGCCACGCCAGCGACCGGCACGCTCATCCTCGCCTTCGGCCGTTCTGCTCGTGCAAGGCATACACCCAACCGATAGAAATCCCGACGCGACCAGGGGATGACGCGGCAATTTGGCGCGGGCGAAAATCGCCTCGAGTTCCTCACGCGAGACATTGGCGAAGGGATTGAACTTCAACCGCGTACCGTCGTCCTCGACCACCGGGATGTCGGCGCGCGAGTTGCCCTGGAAGCGCTTGCGGCCGTTGAGCCATGCATCGAACGGTTTCAGCGCCCGCGCCAGCGGCTCGACCTTGCGGATACGGCAGCAAGCGTCGGGATCGGAAAACCAGAGGTCGCGGTCGGGATCTTCGCGCGACAGCGTCTCCTCGGCAGGCTTGATCGAGCGGACGTCCTTCAGGCCCAGCGTCGCGATCAGCGTATCACGATAGGCCAGCGTCTCCTCGAACAGCCAGCCGGTGTCGAGGAAGATCACCGGGATCGCCGGATCGACATCCGCCATCACCTTGAGCAGCGTCGCCGATTCCGTACCGAAGGACGACACCAGCGCAAGCTTGTCGCGCCCGACCGTCTTCAGCGCAGCGGCGATGATTTCGGCGGGCGAGGCATCGCGCAAGGCGCGATCGAGGTCCTCCGCCGAGGGCAGCGCCGAGGCGGAGATTGCCGAAATTGGAGACGCGATTGCGTTCACGTGCCGACACCCTCGGAATGACGCAGCTGCATGCGCCGGTGCAGCGCCGTGATGCGGCCATCGCCGGTGGGCTGGTAGAAGACCGAATAGCGCTTCGCGGTCTGCATGAACGCTTCCGCGTCGGCCTGCTTCTTGACGTCGAAGGAATCGAAGCCAGCGCGCAGCATGAACACGAACTGGTCCCGCAGGATCTGGCCCGTCGCACGCAACTCGCCGCGGTAATTGTAACGCTCGCGCAGCAGCCGCGCCTGGCTGTAGGCGCGTCCGTCGCGGAAGGTTGGGAACACCAGCGCGACGACGGCAATCTTGCCGAGATAGGGCACCAGCTCGGCGATGTCGCGATTGTTCGGCCAGATCACACCGACCTTGCCGGTCCGCTTGAGCAACGCATCCGCCTCGCCGACGAAACGCTCGGCCGGCACCAGAATGTCGCCGCCCTCGGGCAGCGGCGTGTCGACGGCGAGCTTGACGAAGCTGTCGTCGGCGATCTTTCCGCCGTTAACGAGTGGCATAAACGCGCTCCTTGAAGGGTTCGACGCCGAGGCGTTTTACCGTGTCCATGAACAGCTCTTCGGGCCGTTCGCGCAGCGCCAGATAGGCTTCCACGATGTCCTCGACGACGTCGGCGACCTCGTCGAACTTGACGCCGGGGCCGATCAGATTGCCGAGTGCGGCACTCTCGTCGGCGCGCCCGCCGATGGTGATCTGGTAGACCTCCTCGCCGTTCTTCTCGACGCCGAGAATGCCGATATGACCGACATGGTGATGGCCGCAGGCGTTGATGCAGCCGGAGATGTTGATGTGCAACCGGCCGATCAGATTGGCCAGCTCATGATTGGCGAAGCGCCGCGTCAGTTCCTGCGCGATCGGGATCGAGCGCGCATTGGCCAGCGAGCAATAGTCGAGACCCGGGCAGGCGATGATGTCAGTGATCAGATTGACGTTCGGCGTCGCCAGCCCGAGCTTGTCGAGCGCCTTCCACAGCGCCGGCAGGTCGCGCTTGGCGACATGCGGCAAAGCGAGGTTCTGCTCGTGGCCGACGCGGATCTCACCGAACGAATATCTGTCGGCGAGGTCGGCGAGCGCATCCATCTGCTCGGCGGTGGCATCGCCCGGAGGCGCGCCGATCGGCTTCAGCGAGATCGTGACGATGGAATAGCCCTGGGCCTTGTGCGGGGCCACCGAGTTCTTGCGCCATGCCTCGAAATCGGGATCGGCCGCGGCCTGGCGCAGCTCGTCCGGCATGTGCGGCAGCTTCTCGTAGGCAGGATAGGTGAAGCGCGAGCGGATGTCCTCGACCACCTCGTCGTCGATCTGGAGCGAGGAGTTGCGGATGTGCTGCCACTCCTCCTCGACCTCGCGCGAGAACTTCTCGATGCCGAGCTCGTGCACCAGGATCTTGATGCGCGCCTTGTAGATGTTGTCGCGGCGGCCGTACTGGTTGTAGACGCGCAGAATCGCCTCGATGTAGCTGAGAATGTCGCGGCCGTGGACGAAATGCTTGATGGTCTTGCCGATGAACGGCGTGCGTCCGAGCCCGCCACCGACCAGCACCTCAAAGCCGGTCTCGCCCTTCTCGTTCTTGATCAGCTTCAGCCCGATGTCGTGGATCTTGATCGCGGCCCGGTCGTGGTCCGACGCGGTGATCGCGATCTTGAACTTGCGCGGCAGGAACGAGAATTCCGGATGCAACGTGGTGTGCTGGCGGATCAGCTCCGACCAGATGCGGGGATCCTCGATCTCGCCGGGCGCGACGCCGGCCCACTGATCCGAGGTGACGTTGCGCATGTTGTTGCCGGAGGTCTGCATCGCATGGATGCCGACCTCGGCGAGATCGGCCAGCGCATCCGGCAATTCGGCGAGCTTGATCCAGTTGAACTGGATGTTCTGCCGCGTCGTGAAATGGCCGTAGCCACGGTCGTATTTGCGCGCGACGTGGGCGAGCGCCCGCAGCTGGTTCGACGCCAGCGTCCCGTAGGGGATCGCGACGCGGAACATATAGGCGTGCAGTTGCAGATAGACGCCGTTCTGCAGCCGCAGTATCTTGAACTCGTCCTCGGTGAGCTCGCCGGAGAGGCGGCGCTTCACCTGGTCGCGGAATTCCGAGACGCGCTCGTTGACGAGCGTGCGGTCGATTTCATCGTAAGCATACATAAGAAAGCGCCTTAAACCTGAACCGGCTGTCCGATGGTCACGCCGGTGCGGCGGATCTGTTCGCGCAGATTTCCGGGTTCGACCTTGCCGTCTGCACCGACCTGTACCGGCGCGATATAGGGGCCGATCGCGCCGACGTCATCGGCAACGGATTCCGCAAGCAACGCCTTCGCCTCGTCGGAGTTGCGCACGATCGCGGCTTCCGACAGGTCCGCGGACCAGCTCTTGGCGGCGGTGCGGTAAACCACGATGCCGTCCCAGGTGCGGTTGGCGGTCACGACCGAGGGGCCGGCGATCTTGATCTTCTTCTGTTCAAGCGGGGAGGTCATTCGGCTGCATCCAATAGGTCAGAGATGATTTGCTTTGGGGTTTGGCGGCGAAGCGAGCCGGCATGCCGGACCACATCGCCGATGATGAGAATGGCGGGACCGCCGTTGGTCCGGCGGACCAGTTCGGGCAGATCGCGCAGCGTGCCGATCTCGCCTTGCGCATCGGGACGCGTGACGCGGGCGAATACGCCGACCGGCGTCTCCGGCGAACGGCCGGCGGCCAAGAGGCCGGCGCGTATGGCCGGCGCAGCCGTCATGCCCATGTAGACCACGACGGTCATCCTGGCGTCGGTCAGCGTCGACCAGTCCACGACTTCTGCGTCGCGCGCGTTGTGCGCGGTGAGGAAGGTGATGCGCGTTGCTTCGTGACGATAGGTGAGCGGCACCTCGAAATCGGCGGCGCCGCCGAGACCTGCGGTGATGCCGGGAACGATCGAATAGGCAACGCCGGCGGCACGAAGTGCTTCGACTTCTTCGCCGCCGCGGCCGAACACGAAGGGATCGCCGCCCTTCAGCCGCACCACACGCTGGCCGGATTGCGCGGCCTCGATCATGCGCTTGTTGATGGCGTCCTGCCCGATGCCGGGCTTGCCGACGCGGCGGCCGACCGGCACGCGCGTGGTGTCACGGCGGATGCGGTCGAGAATTTCAGGCGAGACCAGCTCGTCATGGAAGACGATGTCGGCATCCTGGAGCGCGCGCAACGCCTTGATGGTGAGCAAATCCGGATCGCCAGGCCCGGCGCCGACCAGCGCGACGGATCCTTCCGGCTTGTCGGCCCGCGCGAACGCGGATGGATCTGAAATCGCCTTGAGCGCTGCGTCCGCCTCGCCTTTGCGGCCGGCCAATACGGCGGCACCGATCGGGCCGTCGATGACGCGCTCCCAGAAGCGGCGGCGCAGCGGAAACTCGGCAATACGTTCGTTGATGGATTTGCGGAAGCCGCCGATGAACTCGGCGAGCTCGCCGATGCGCGCCGGCAGCAGCGCCTCGATCTTCTCGCGCACGCGCCGCGCCACCACCGGCGACGTGCCGCCAGTGCCGACGGCGACCACGACATCGCCGCGATCGACGATCGCCGGAAAGATGAAGCTCGAATGCTCGAGATCGTCCATGACATTGACCGGCAGGCCGAGCGCCTTGGCGCGGACCGACATCGCCACGCCGACATCGCCGGCGCCGGCGCAAACCACCGCGATGATTCCCGAGAGATCGGCGGTCAGCGGATCGGTGGCCGAGATGTCGATACGCGCCGCGTCCTCGGAGCTCAGACCCAGGTCGTGATTGCCATCGATCGCATGCACGCGAATGCGCGCACCGGCAGCGGCCAGCACGCGCAGCTTGGCGCGCAAAAGCTCACCCGCACCGATGAGGACCACCGGACCGGCCTTGAGATCGAGGAACACGGGCAAGAACCGCATACGATACTCGCTTACCCCACATGCGGGGTTGACTGGAATTATTTTCTATATATGTGTCGTTTCAAGCGCGCAAAGAGAAAATTTTTCTTCTCTCTTGCGCCGCAACTATAGAATTTTCGCCTCCAAACGCAAAGTGGCAGAGATGCATCTTCTCAAGGACAATTCCACTGCTGGCGGGCTGAGCAGCTCCGCTCTCGCCGAGCGCGTGCCCGCGCAAGAATTTTCTTCTGACCTTGCCCCGAGCATGGACCATCTCGACCAGCTCGAGGCCCAGAGCATCTACATCTTCCGCGAAGCTTTCGGCCGCCTCAAGAAGATCGCCCTGCTGTGGTCGCTCGGCAAGGACTCCAATGTCATGATCTGGCTGGCGCGCAAGGCATTCTTCAGCCGTCTGCCGTTCCCGGCCCTCCATGTCGACACCGGCAAGAAGTTTCCGGAGATGTATCGCTTCCGCGATCACTACGGCAAGGAATGGGATCTCGATCTGCGCGTCGAGCCCTGCCCGCCGATTGATGCCGTCGACCCAACGCTGCCGCCCGCCGCCCGTTCCGCCGCGCGCAAGACCGAGGGCCTCAAGATGGCGCTCGCCAAATACGGTTTCGACGGTCTGATCGCCGGCATTCGCCGCGATGAGGAGGCGACGCGCGCCAAGGAGCGCGTGTTCTCGCCGCGCGGCTTGGAGGGTAATTGGGACGTGCGCGACCAGCCGCCGGAGTTCTGGGATCATTTTAATGCGTCGCCGCCGCAGGGCGCGCATTTGCGCATCCATCCGATCCTGCATTGGACCGAGTCCGACATCTGGGCCTACACCAAGCGCGAGAACATCCCGATCATCCCGCTGTATCTGTCGCAAAACGGCAAGCGCTATCGCTCGCTGGGCGATCAGGACATCACCAATCCGGTCGCCTCAAACGCGTCGACTATCGACGAGATCCTGATCGAACTCGAGCAGACCAAGGTGCCGGAACGTTCCGGCCGCGCGCTCGACCACGAGACCGAGGACGCTTTCGAGCGCCTGCGCGTCGCCGGCTATCTCTGATCAAGGACGCGAGCGTCGTATGAACATGATCGTCACCCCCGCATCGCCCGCGACCCCGAACGGCACCACGCGTCCGCAGGTCCGCATCGTCATCGTCGGCCATGTCGACCACGGCAAGTCGACGCTGGTCGGCCGCCTGCTGCACGAGACCGGCAGCCTGCCCGACGGCAAGCTCGACATGCTCAAGGCCGTCAGCGCGCGGCGCGGCATGCCGTTCGAATGGTCGTTCCTGCTCGACGCGCTCCAGACCGAGCGCGACCAGGGCATCACCATCGACACCACGCAGATCCGCTTCCGCACCAATTCGCGCGACATCGTACTGATCGACGCGCCCGGCCACGCCGAATTCCTGCGCAACATGATCACCGGCGCCTCGCAGGCCGACGGCGCGGTGCTGATCATCGACGCGCTCGAAGGCGTGCGCGACCAGACGAGGCGGCACGGCTATCTCCTGCATCTGCTCGGCGTGAAGCAGGTCGCGGTCGTCGTCAACAAGATGGACCGCGTCGACTTCTCCGCAGCGCGCTTCAAGGAGATCAGCGACGAGATCTCGGCGCATCTGCAAGGCCTCGGTGTGAAGCCCACGGCCGTGATCCCGATTTCCGCCCGCGACGGCGACGGCGTCGCTGAGCGCACCGACCGCATCGGCTGGTACAAGGGTCCGACCGTGGTCGAGGCGCTTGACAGGCTCGAACCGGCGCGGCCGCTGGAGGCGCTGGCGCTGCGGCTGCCGGTGCAGGCGATCTACAAGTTCGACGACCGCCGCATCGTGGCGGGCCGGATCGAATCCGGCAGCCTCATCGCCGGCGACGAAATCGTGATCATGCCCGCCGGCAAGATCGCCAGAATCAAGACGGTCGAGAGCTGGCCGGTGACGCCGGTCGCAGGCCGCCAGGGTGCGGGCCGCTCGGTCGGCATCACGCTCGACCGCGAGCTGTTCCTCGAGCGCGGCGACATTATCGCGCATACGAACAGCGCCCCGCGCGAGACACGACGGCTGCGCGCGCGGATCTTCTGGCTGCACGACAAGCCGCTGGCCAAGGGCGACCAGCTCCTGGTTCGCTGCGGACCGAAGGAAAGCCGCGCCACCGTCGTCGCCATCGAGAAGGCGGTCGATCCCGGTGAGCTGTCGAGCGTCGAGAACAAGGCAATCGGCCGCAACCATGTCGGCGAGATCGACATTTCCCTTTCGAATCCGATTGCCACCGATCCCTACACGGAAAATCCCCGCACCGGCCGTCTCGTGATCGAGGTGTCCGGGCGCATCGCCGGCGGCGGTCTCGTGCTGTCGGTCGATGCCGGGCAGCGTGCCCTGCCCGTCGACATCGTGCCGGTGGAATCCGCGCTGCGGCCCGACGAACGCTCCGCGCGCTATCGTCACAACGGCGCCGTGGTCTGGCTCACCGGCCTCCCCGCCTCCGGCAAGTCGACTCTAGCCAAGGCGCTGGAGCGGCGGTTGTTCAGCAATGGCGGCTCACCGATCCTGCTCGACGGCGACACGCTGCGTGCCGGGCTCAACAGCGATCTCGGCTTCTCGGCCGCCGATCGCAGCGAGAACATCCGCCGCCTCGCCGAAGTCGCGACGCATCTCGCCCGTAACGGCCACATCGCCATTGTCGCCGCCGTCTCGCCCGCCCGCGAGGACCGCGCCACCGCGCGCCGCATCGCCGACACGTCGTTCCGCGAGATCTACGTCGCGACGCCGGCGGAAATTTGCGAGGAGCGCGACCCCAAGGGCCACTACAAGAAGGCCCGCGCCGGCACGCTCGCGTCGTTCACCGGTATCGGCACCGACTACGAGCGGCCCGAGGCCGCCGAGCTCGTGATCGACACCTCGACGCGGACGGTCGCCGAGGCGGCGGACGAGATCGAACAGATGCTCAAGACGACCGGCGTGCTGTTCGACGAACTCGTGGACCTCGCCGCGAATATTTGAAGCCGGGCTGCTGCTCCGCTGTCGTCGCCCGGCTTGACCGGGCGACCCAGCATTCCACCGACAGCAGTGATTCAGGCGAGAGGCCGCGGCGTACTGGATTTCCCCGCCTTCGCGGGGAATGACACCGTGCGTGGGCCGCCCACCTCGCCTTGACATTTTGACAACTTTTGGGGGCCTTCTCACGGCCCCGATTTTGGGGCTAATAAGACCCCGAAAGCCGCTCCTTGGAGCGCATTTTGCTGCTGTCGGGTCAAAAGCAGCCAAAAACAGCCATTTCCAACAAGAAAGCCCATCATGAAACGCGTCGACGCCCACGGACTGAAGATCGCTCCCGTCCTGTTCGATTTCATCGCCAAGGAAGCGGCCCCGAAAACGGGGATCGCGCCGGATGCGTTCTGGGCCGGGCTCGCCGCCATCATCAAGGAGCTGGGGCCGAAGAACCGCGCGCTGCTGGCGGTGCGCGACACGTTGCAGGCCAAGATCGACGACTGGCACCGGGCCAACAAGGGCAAGGCGTTCGACCTCAACGCCTATACCGCCTTCCTGAAGGAGATCGGCTATCTCCTCCCGGAGCCGGCGACGCAGAAGGTCGAGACCGCCAATGTGGACGAGGAGATCGGCAAGATCTGCGGCCCGCAGCTCGTCGTGCCGCTGACCAACGCACGCTATGCGCTGAACGCGGCGAATGCGCGCTGGGGCTCGCTCTATGACGCCTTCTACGGCACCGACGCGATCCCGCACGATCCATCCGAGAGCGGCAAGGGCTACAACAAGGCGCGCGGCGACAAGGTGATCGCAAAAGCGAAAGCCTTCCTCGATGCCGCCGTGCCGCTGGCGACCGGCAGTCACACCGACGTCACCGCCTATAGCGTGGTCGCGGGCCAGCTCGCGGTGAAGCTGAAGAGCGGCAACGCCACCGCGCTGAAGAACGCCGCGCAATTCGCAGGCTTCCAGGGCGATGCAGCCGCACCAAGCGCGGTGCTGCTCGCCAACAACGGCCTGCATGTCGAGGTGAAAATCGACCGCACCAGCGCGATCGGCAAGGACGATCCGGCCGGCGTCGCGGACATGGTCATGGAGTCCGCGGTCTCAACCATTCTCGACATGGAAGACTCGGTCGCTGCCGTCGATGCCGAGGACAAGGTGCTGGTCTATCGCAACACGCTCGGCCTGATGAACGGCACGCTGTCGGCCGATTTCGAGAAGGGCGGCAAAACGCTGACGCGCTCGCTCAATGCCGACCGCAGCTACAAGATGCCTGACGGCAAAGGCGAAGTGAAATTGCACGGCCGCAGCCTGCTGCTGATGCGCAATTGCGGTCACCACATGTTCACCGACGCGGTGCTGGACGACAAGGGCGAGGAGATTCCGGAAGGCTTGCTCGACGCCGCCGTCTCCGGGCTTCTTGCTGTCCATGATCTGAAAGGCAACTCCAAGGTCAAGAACAGCCGCACCGGCTCGGCCTATATCGTCAAGCCGAAGATGCACGGCCCCGACGAGGTGTCGCTGACCTGCGAGATCTTCGACCGCGTCGAGAAGATGCTGTCGCTGCCCGAGAACACGCTCAAGGTCGGCATCATGGACGAGGAGCGGCGCACCACCGTCAACCTCAAGGCCTGCATTCAGCGCGCCTCCAAGCGCATCATGTTCATCAACACCGGCTTCCTCGACCGCACCGGCGACGAGATCCACACCTCGATGGAGGCGGGTCCGATGATCCGCAAGAACGAGATGAAGGCGCAGCCCTGGATCAAGTCCTATGAGGACTGGAACGTCGATATGGGCCTGACCTGTGGCCTGCCCGGCCATGCCCAGATCGGCAAGGGCATGTGGGCCGCGCCGGACAAGATGGCGGACATGCTGGCGCAGAAGCTCGCCCATCCGCAGGCCGGTGCTACCACCGCCTGGGTGCCCTCGCCGACCGCCGCGACGCTGCACGCGCTGCACTACCACCAGGTCAACGTCACCGCGCGCCAGCAGGAGCTCGCCAAGGGCGGCCCACGGGCAAAGCTCGAAGACATCCTCACCATCCCCGTGTCGAAGTCGAACTGGGCGCCCGACGACGTCAAGCAGGAGATCGACAACAACTGCCAGGGCATTCTGGGCTATGTCGTGCGCTGGATCGACCAGGGCGTCGGCTGCTCGAAGGTGCCTGACATCCACGACGTCGGCCTGATGGAAGACCGTGCCACCTTGCGCATCTCCAGCCAGCACCTCGCCAACTGGCTGCATCAGGGCGTGATCACCGAGGCGCAGGTGATGGAATCGCTCAAGCGCATGGCGGTGGTCGTCGACAAGCAGAATGCGGGCGATCCCATCTACAAGCCGATGGCGCCCGCCTTCGACGGCACAGCCTTCAAGGCGGCCAGCGACCTCATCTTCAAGGGACGCGAGCAGCCGAACGGCTACACCGAATACATCCTCACCGCCCGCCGCCGCGAGGCCAAAGTACTTGGCTGACAACGCCTGGCTGACAAGGCGGCCTGCCGACCCGACTAGAACACCAAAAGCCCCGGCTCGCGCCGGGGCTTTTTCGTTGCGCTAGCTAAGCGCCCGGCTAAAACACTGCCAGATATTTCAGCAGCGAGACGATGCCGATGATGATGACGACGACGCGCGCGATCTGCTTGGCGCGGCCGTCCATCGGCAGCATGTTGATGAGGTAAAGTACGAGAATGACGACGAGAAAGGTGACGAGTACTCCGACCAGCATCGCTAGGACCCCCCTTTAGGCAAAATTGCTGACAGTCTCCTAACGCGCAGCTCGTGGCTTGGTTCCATCGACGCAACCCTTTGCAACTTCTAGTAAATACGTACTTCTACGATCAGCCGGCCTGCTGAAAACTTTACCCTTTTCCTTTCAGATGCGGAAACCGTTTGGGCCCTGAGCCGCAAACGGCATGCGATTGCCTTGTCTGACGGGCCCCTTTTTCTGCTGTTGCCGGGGCGCCTTTACGAACTTTGTATTGGGAATTGGGGACTTCGATGCTGAATCGTCTGACCGTATCCGCGCTGCTGAAGGCGGTGATCGCGATCACGTCGATCTGCGTGGCGATCGCGCTCTCGCTCACCGCCTACGAGTCCTGGGATCGCCTGAAGACCGCCAACCGCATCTCGCAGATCGCCGACACGTCCGCCGATCTGTTCAAGGCGATGCACAATCTGCGCACCGACCGCTCGACCACGGTCCGCCTCCTGAATGCGACCGAGCCGATGGACGGCGAGATCGAGAAATATCTGCGCGCGCTGCGCGATGCCCAAATGCCCGCCATGGCGCGCGCGATCGAGCTGCTGCCGGCCATGGACTTTCCGCAATCAGGCACGCTGGTACCGGAGCTTGCGCGCCTCTACAAGCTGCTGATCGAGGAGCAGAAGCAGTTCTGGGAGGATGTAGCCAAGCCGAAGGACCAACGCCGCGCCGGTCTGCCCAAGGAATATATGGAGACAACGCAGGGCCTGCTCGACACGCTCGACAAGCTCTCGAACACGTTGGCCGCCACGGTCAATCACCTGGACGCCGCGATCGACCAGCTGCTGTCGATCAAGCAGAACGCCTGGCTGCTCCGCAACACCGCAGGCGAAGCATCGCTGATCGTCTCGACCGGGCTGGCCGCCGGCAAGATCACGACGGAGGGCCGCTACGCCTATACCCAACATGTCGGCGGCACGAGCGCGATGTGGAAGGCGCTGGAGCTGTCGACGTCCGGCATGCAGTTGCCGTCGGGGCTCGCCTCCGCGATGGCCTCCGCCAAGACCTCGTATTTCGAGCCGCAATATCTGGCCTTGCGCGACCGTCTCACGGACGCGCTGGTCAAGGGTGAGAAGCCCGAGATGACGGCGAACCAATGGAGCCCGCTCACGGTCGCCCGTATGGCGAGCGCCGTCACAGTGGCAGAAGGTGCGCTCGATGCTGCCAAGATCCACACGCAGGAGCAGCGCGGCGCCGCACAGCGCGCACTGATCGTGCAGCTTACGCTGCTGGCGCTCGCCGTGGGGCTTGCCGTCGGCGCGATCATGCTGGTCAGCCGCCGCGTCATCACTCCGCTCAACACCATCCGGGACGCCATGCTGAAGGTCGCCGGCGGCGACCTTGCCGTCGATAGCGGCTATCTCGACCGCAACGACGAGATCGGCGCGCTTGCCGGCGCGCTGGAGACCTTCAAGCAGCAGGCCAACGACAAGCTCACGATCGAGGCGCAGGAGCGCGAACGCAATGCGGGCGCCTCCGCGCGCCAGCGCGCGGTCGAGACCTATGTCGGCGAGTTCGAGGGCGCGGTGCGCAAAACGCTCGGCGAATTGAGCGAAGCCTCTGGCGAGATGCGCAAGACCTCGGGCGATCTCTCCGCGGTGTCGCGGCAGACCAACGACCGCGTGCAGGTCGCCGGCAAGGCCTCCAATGACGCCTCCATGAGCGTCGACAGCGTCGCCGCCGCCGCCGAAGAGCTGAGCGCCTCGATCAACGACATCAGTCAGCAGGCCGCGCATGCCGCGGGCATCGCCAGCCGCGCCGTGACCCAGGCGCGCGAGACCGACGGCACGGTGCAGGGACTTCAAAAGTCGGCCGGCCGCATCGGCGAGGTCGTCGGCCTGATCAACACCATTGCGCAGCAGACCAATTTGCTCGCGCTTAACGCCACGATCGAGGCGGCCCGCGCCGGCGAGGCCGGTCGCGGCTTTGCCGTGGTCGCCTCCGAGGTGAAGTCGCTGGCGAGCCAGACGGCGAAGGCGACCGAGGAGATCTCCGAGCAGATCGCCGACATCCAGAAGGTCGCGGCCGACGCCATCAGCGCCATCCAGACCATCGGCGGCATCATCGGCGAAGTGAACGAGGTCGCGACCGCAATCGCCGCCGCCGTGCAGGAGCAGGGAGCGGCCACCCAAGAGATCACCCGCAGCACCCAGTTTGCGGCGCAGGGCACCAAGAACGTCTCGGACAACATCACCGGCGTCAAATCCGATGCAGACGCTGCTGCCGCTGCCGCCGACAACGTGAAACACGCCTCCGAGATGCTGGAGAGCCAGAGCCGCCAGCTCGGCCATGACGTCAGCGACTTCCTCGGCAAGATCCGGGCGGCATAGCCCACACTCTTGGTGTCGGGGGGGGGGGGGGGCGGGCGGCCGGGGGGGGGGGGGGGGGGGCCCCCCCCCCCCCCCGGGGGGTTT
>NZ_JBVVPP010000002.1:143552-281796 GCF_055811315.1 Bradyrhizobium sp. MI1.4
CCCCCCCCCCCCCCCCCCCCCCCCCCCCCCCCCCCCCCCCCGCCCGCCCCCCCCCGCCCCCCCGCCCCCCCCCCCCCCCCCCCGGCCCCCCCCCCCCCCCCCCCCCCCCCCCCCCCCCGGGGCCCCAACCCCCCCCCCGGGGGGGGCCGCCCGCCCCCCCCCCCCCCCGACGTTGAGGCCTATTCCTTCGCCACCACCGGCACCTGGCGGAATCTTGCGCGAATCGACTCGGGCAGCGGCGAGAAATTCATCGCGACGCCGCGGCGGTCGTTGGCATTGCGGCTGGCGACCACCAGGCCGTCCGCGCCCGCGACGATGTCGCCCTTGCGCAAGGTGGGATCGTCGTCGACCTTGACCTGAGCGAGCCCGACCGGATCCTTGCCGTTGCAGGTACAGCCTGCGACAATCTCATTGCGATAGCGGAACGCGTTAGGCAGGTCGGAATAGGATTTCCCCTTATCCGTCGTCGCGTCGTCGATGTTGCCGCCATAGACCAGCGAGGTCTCCGAGGCCGGGCAGAAGCTCTTGCAGGATTGCGCCTTGCTCTCGGAATCGTTTCCCTGCGCCGGGAAATAACGTCCGTCGCAGCCGCGCACGCAATAGGCCGTGCCGCCACCGTAGGAGGCCCGCTGGCGCGGCGGGTCGTAGCGCGGCGTGTCATCGGTCTGGAAAGGCATGCGAATCTCGGGCGCCGGCCGTCCGCGGAAGCCGCCGAACAGCGCCGAGAAAAAGTCCTCCGCATGGGCGGATGGCGTCAGCGCGAGGCCGAAGGAGGCAATGGCGACGAACGCCGCCGCGCCCCCGGCGAGTTTGCCGATCGAACGTCTCTTCATGTGACCTCACTCGACCCTTAGTTCACGGCCGAATTCGAAATGTTCAGCGCCTGCCGGCCTGAGGGCAGCGCGGTCACGGCTGGGCGCTTGCGCACGGAATCACTGCCTTTCGCCATCAGCGGCGCGTTCTTCGGTAGCACGACCACCTTGGCGCCGACATTGACACGGCCGAACAGGTCGGTGACATCCTCATTGGTCATGCGGATGCAACCGGACGAAACGAACTTCCCGATCGTGGTGGGATCGTTGGTGCCATGGATGCGGTATTCGCTCGACCCGAGATACATCGCACGCGCGCCGAGCGGATTGCCGGGGCCACCAGCGACGAAGCGGGGCAGATAGGGTTGGCGCGCGATCATCTCAGCCGGCGGATGCCAGTCCGGCCACTCCGCCTTGCGGCTGACGCTCTGCACGCCCGACCAGGTGAAGCCCTCGCGGCCGACGCCGACGCCATAACGGATCGCGCGGCCCTGGCCGAGCACATAGTAAAGGTAAGTATTGTTGGTATCGATGACGATGGTGCCGGCCGGCTCGCTGCGGTCGAAGCTGACAATCTGCCTGCGCAGGCGATCTGGCAGCGCGGCATCCTCGTCGGGCGCTTGCGCGTTCTGACTTGCATAGCCTTGGTTCGCATAGCCTTGGTTCGCATAGCCCTGGTTCGCATAGCTTGGGCTCGCATAACCCTGCGAATAGCCCTGGTCCTGCGGGTAAGCCTGATCTTGCGGATAGGTGTAGCCCAGCGTCTGTGCGCTTGCGGCGCCGAACGGCACTGCCAGCAAAGCGGTTGCAAAGGCAAAAGCGGTGATGCGGCGCTGCGATAAGCGGCGTCGGACTGCAGAGAACTTCGTCATGTGCTGCCCCGTGTGGATGCCTGCATCAGGGTGATGCGCTGGTTTGTTCAACGCGGTCCAACCGCTACAAGTTCCGCGGCGGGATGCAGCAGCGACGTCACAGTCAAGCGAGCGCTTCTTCGCGAAGCCGCGATGGAACCCGCAGGGCGCGAGGACGTTCTCCCCTGGTCATGGGCGCGAGGACTGAAGTCTCCGTGCCGGAGAGGTATTGTGCGCGTCCTTCCCAGTGAACGTATGACTCCCGGCAATGGCGAAGGCACTCCGCTTCCCGAGAGCCACGGCGAACTCCCGCCGGTGATCCGCCGCACCGAACTCGTCGCCTTCTCGCTCGCCGGACTGCTCCTCATCGCAATCGTCGCGGTGCTCTATGTCGGAAAGGCGTTCTTTTTGCCTGTCGTGATGGCGTTCGTCACCGGCACGATGCTCTCGCCGGCAGCGACCTTTCTGGAGTACCGGAAAGTGCCGCGCGGGCTTGCCGCCGTCTTGATCGTGTTCGCGGTGACCGCCGTGGTCGGCTTCATCGTCGCGCTGATCGCCTCGCCGGCGATGGAATGGAGCTCGCGCCTGCCCGAACTCGGCGCGCAGTTGAAAGACAAGGTCCACGTGTTCGACCGGCCGCTGGCGCTGTGGCGAGAGCTGCAGACGATGCTCGGCGGCTCGGAGGGATTGCCAAGCTTCCAGATGCCGAAATTCGAGTGGGTGCAGCCAACGATTGAATTCCTGTCACCGACCTTTACCGAATTCCTGCTGTTCTTCGTCACCCTGATCCTGTTCATCGCCAGCTGGCGCGACCTGCGACGGGCAATGATCATGACCTTCAGCGATCACGACGCACGGCTGCGCACGCTTCGCATCCTCAACGAGATCGAGGTCCATCTCGGCAACTACCTTTTGACTGTGACCCTGATCAACGTCGGCGTCGGCGTCGCCGCCGGAATCGTCTGCGCCCTCACCGGAATGCCCAATCCGGCTGGCCTCGGCGCGCTGGCGGCCACCCTCAATTTCATTCCGATCATCGGACCGGTGGCCATGTTCGCCATTCTGGTCGTGGTGGGGCTGGTCACCTTCCCGACCGTCAGCGGCGGCCTGATGGCGGCGCTCGCCTTTGGCGGCATCACCTTCCTGGAGGGACATTTCGTCACGCCGACCATCATCGGCCGGCGGCTGGCGCTCAATGCGCTCGCGGTGCTGCTGGCGCTGGCGTTCTGGACCTGGCTGTGGGGCCCGATGGGCGCGTTCCTGTCGTCGCCGCTGCTGATCGTCGCCCTGATCCTGAAGGAGCATCTGTTGCCTGAGGATTCGCCGCAGCTCCCGCAGGACTGACCGGTTTCCGTGAACGGAACTTACACCACGACGAAACGTTTCCCGGCTGTCTCAACCGTCAACAGCCCGGAGCCCCTGATGTCCACCACCAATGCCGAAGCCGGGATGAGAGACTGGACCGACAAAACCACCAGAGAACGCCTCGAGAAGGATGTAGCAGCCGTGAAAAGCGATATCGCCGCCCTCACTGATCAGATCACCGACGCGCTCAATACTTTTGCCAACTCCTCCAGCAAGCAAGCCCGCCGCGGCTATAGCCAAGCGCGCGAAAACGTGGATTCCGCGATCGACGACATGTCGGAACGCGGCAGCGCGATGATGGGCGCGGCACAGGAGGCCTACGGCTCGATCGAGGAGACGCTGGAGGACGCGATCACGCAGCGGCCGCTCGCGACCGTCGGGCTTGCGCTCGGCATCGGCTTCCTGATCGGCGCGGTCTGGCGTCGCTGAGATCGCGAACGGGTATCGAGACGGTGGCGCAGCGGCGCCGCCGGTGCCGGCTTGTGGGGATCTGAGGAGCAAGACCATGTTTCAGCGCATCATCGACGGGATCAGCGCATCCACCGGCACCACTGTGCGGCTGACCTCGCTGGCAGCAGGCGCGGCGTTCGCACTCTTCATCACCACGTGCTTCCTGTGCGCGGCGGCATTCATTTCGGTGCTCAACAAATATGGTCCGGTGCAGGCCTGCCTCGCCGGTGCGGGCATTTTCTTTCTGCTGACCCTCACCGCGGCGGTGAGCTATTGGGTCTACAAACGGCAGCTGCGCAAGCAAGCTCATATCGCGGCCGAGCGCGCCACGAAATCGGCGGCCTCGAGCATGCTCGCGGACCCCATGCTGCTCGCCACCGGTCTCCAGATCGTTCGCGCCATCGGGATCAAGCGGCTGTTGCCGATCCTGGCGATCGGCGGCGTCGCCCTCGGACTCATGGCGAGCCGCGCCGGCGCACCCGACGAGGCCTCGGCTGAGCCTGCCGAGTAGCAGCTACCGGGTTAGAAAATTTCGTCACGGGTCCCGCGAACGCGCCTATCCAATCGGCACCGGCGGCCCCGCGCCAATTTCGCGCCGTTTGCCTGCGCCATCACGCAAACGCTACTCGGATAGGCAGGCGGTTGCCGCTAAAAGCAGCGCCCCTGATTCCAAAAGCCATTTTTTCGATGAAACCGTCCGTCCAGGCGAACCTCGCCGCATTTCAACACGACCCCCGGCTCTATTTGACGCTCGGTATCGCCAACTGGTCGGTTTTCGTCGACCACATCCCGAACAACGTCGTCAATTTGCTGACGCTGCGCAATTTCGGCTTCAGCGGCGCCGCAGACTTGTTCGTGTTCGTGGCCGGCTATGGCATGGCCATCATTCACGGCAAGATCGCCCTGGAGCGCGGCTACGTCGTCGCGGCGACGCGCATCTTCCAGCGCATGTGGCGGCTCTACGCCGCCTATGTCGTCCTGTTCGTGATCTACATCGACGCCATCGCCTATGTCGCCTCGCAATCGATGGCGCCCGAGATCATCAACGAATACAACATCTCGGGCATCATCGAGCATCCGCTGCGGATCCTGATACGCGGACTGGTGCTTCAGGAAGAGCCGCTGAACCTCGATCTTCTTCAGCTGATGATCCCGCTGATGGCCCTCCTTCCACTCGCGCTGTGGGGGCTGTTGCGGCGTCCGAACCTGACGCTGGCGGCGTCGGTCGCGCTGTACGTTGCGGCGCGCTGGTTCGGCTGGAATTTCCGGGTTTATCCGGACCAGGAGTGGACCTTCAACCCGTTCTGCTGGCAGATGCTGATGGTGCTGGGCGGCTGGTTTGCCGTGACCGGCACGTCGGGCCGCGCGCTGCATGGCCTGTCCTGGCTGCGCGTGCTCGCAGGCGCCTATCTCGTATTCGCGATGGCAATCACGCTGATGCGACACTCGCCGACGCTAGCGGCCTATTTGCCGGATATCGTGCTCAACACCATCACGCCGACCGACAAGGAAGACCTCGCCCCCTATCGCGTGGTCCACTTCCTCGCGCTCGCTTTCCTCGCGACATATTTCGTCCCGGCCGATCATCCCGGCCTGCGACTGAAGCCGCTTCAGGCGGTGATCAGATGCGGCGAGGAATGGCTCGCGGTGTTCTGCGTCGGCGTGTTCCTGTCGTTTGCCGGCCATCTCATCCTGATCACCGGCGCCAATTTGGTGGTGATGCAGATTGCCGTGAGCCTGGCCGGCTTCGCGGCGATGGCCGCGGTCGCATATTACATCGCCTGGTCGAAGCGGCAGGACCTGCCCGCGGCCTTGCGGCAACAGGCCTAACCCGGCACCTTCCGATTCCCCTAGGCCGGCCATTACGGCTGGGCTATGCGGAGCGGCAGCGGATTGCATGGGGAGGCCGGGCGTGGTGATGGCGAATGGCGGGGATGAGGGAGCCGACGGCGCGCCCCGGCGCGGCCGGCCAAGGTCGATCGAGACCACCAACGCCATTCTCCAAAGCGCCTATGCGCTGATGGCCACTACCGGCCTTGCCGCCACCACCATTGACGCGATCGCGCGCCACTCCAGCGTCTCCAAGATGACGATCTACAAATGGTGGCCGTCGCGCGAAGCCTTGCTGATCGACGCCTTTCTTCACCATGCCGCGCAGATGCTGCCGCTGCCGCATGCAAGCTCGGGCAGCCCCGCCGCGCGCGCACGCCGCCATGCCGCCGCCTATGCCGAAGCCCTCCAGGGCGAGTTCGGCAAGGTCCAGCTCGCCGTCATCTCCGAATGCATCTCCAAGACCGGCTCGGCGGAGCTGTTCTACGCCCGCTACCTGCAATTCCGCCGCGACGCGCTGATCGAGATGATCGCCGCGGGCCAGAACGACGGCAGCATTCTGGCGGAAGCACCGCCCCAGGATCTCTACGACGCGATCTATGGCAGCCTGTTCTACCGCTACGTCTTCGGCATCGCGCCGATCACGCCGGCCTACGCGCGGACCCTGGTTGACCTCGTGCTGCGGCCGAAGAGCTAGCCTCGAATTACCGCGCAGGCCGGATCGGTGCTGACAGCTTGTCGGTGCGGTCGCGCTCGGTCATGTCCTCGACCGTCTCCATCGGCGCGGTCAGCTCGTAGACATAGGAGACGTCGGTGAAATAGCGCTTGGCGGTGCCGCCGAGCGCCTCGGGCGCGACGCGGTCGAGCAGGATCAGGCCGAAGTCGGAATCGGGGCGGCGCGTCGCTTCGCTGGTGTTGAACTCCTCCCAGCGGAAATAGAAGACCTCGCCGGACCCCTCGTTCGTCACCGTCCAATTGGCAGTGATGTGCGGATGCTTGCCGACAAGCGACAGGCCCTCGTCGGAGTGCGAGGCGAGCTCGAAGAACAGCAGCGACAGACTCTGCGCCGCGCGCGCGCTGACTGCGATATCAGGACCGGTGACGGCAATGCGGTCGGCATGCGGGATGGCGCGCGCCTCGAACAGGCCCTTCAGCTTGACACCCTGCCACTGGCTCTCGCTGAGCAGCGAGACGACGTTGGACATGGCGTGGATGCGGCCGATCAGGAGCTCGCGCGCGACATCGATGTCGGAGCCATGGCGCAGCGTGCGGGTCACGATCGACTGGATCACCGCCAGGATGTTTTTGACCCGATGGTTGAGCTCGTCGATGACAGCCGTCAGCCGGCGCTCGAAGCCGATTCTGACCTGGATTTCCCGGCTGAGCCGCAAATTGTTGTAGGCGACATAGCCGAACAGGCCGCACACCATCGCGGTGATCGCAAGGCCGATCGCCGCCACGATGATCGCAGTCTGCTCGGCGCGGCGCGCCGAATTGGTCTTGGCGTAATAGCCGAGCTGCCAGTCGCGACCACCGAAGCTCACCGTGCGCGTCGCCGACGGCGCCGGCCCATCGGCCGCTGTCGGGCGGGCCGAGACCACGCCTTGATCGTTGGCGACCAACTCGCCACCCTCCCGGCGCGGATCCTTCAGCGCAACCGCGAACAACGACATGTCGTCGTTGGTCAGCATCAGGGAAGAGAGCTCATAGGAAAATGTGATGAAGCCCGCCGGCTCCGTCGCGCCCTCGGGGATGACGGGAGCCGCCACAATGATGCCGATCGACCCGTCGCCACGCAGGAGGGCAACCGGTTCTGAGGCAACCGACCTCTTCTCCACTCTGGCGCGCGCCAGCATGGCGCCGCGCACCTGATCCTGGTCGTAACTGCGGCCGGGCAGCCCCTTGGTCTCGTTGCTGCGCGGCTCGAGATCCATCAGCACATCGATCGGCTGGGTGACACCTGCCGGATCGATCGGCTTGTCCTCATAGCTGCGGATTCGCGGATTGGGGAAGCCGGCGCTCGCGATCGCGGCTTGTGCTGCGGCAAGCTCGTTCGGCTTCAGGCGGGCGACCCAGCCCGCCACCACGAAATCGGTCTTGAAGGCGTAGATGGCCGAGCGCAGCGGCTCGAGCATGTTGGGCTTGAGCACCGACGGCGCCCGGAACAGGCCGGAGGCAACCCGCGCGAGCAGTTCGCGCTCGGTGAGCCGGTCCTGGACCAGGCTCGCATGGACATCGATCGCGCGCGCCAGCGCGATCCGGTCCAGCGCCAGCTCCTGGTCGTGGACGCGATAAGCCGCAAGCCCGGAGAGCAAGGCCCCGAGAAGAGCAATGAAGCCGATGATGAAACCCAGCCGGACCACGCGACTACTCAGGCGAAAGCAGGAGGTCGGCAATAAATACGGAGCATATGGACGCCGCTCGAACGGGCACGTGCCGAAACAGGGTGAACCCCAATCGCCGAGATAATGAAGGAGGAGGCATCGGTACGCAACTTGGTCGCCTGAGAAGCTTAAATCGGCCCGCCGATGGTCCGGCCGAGTTGGATTTGCTCCGGGCACCGGAGGTAATCAATTGCCGTGACCGAAATTTGTTCCGCGGACACGGCTCTGCCCACGGTGTTAACGGGGGAAACGCCTGCGTTAGGTCGTCGCGCCGGTCAGCCGGCCCGTTTCAAGCCGCCTTTGGCCTCAATGAAGCCGATGATGCGGTCCAGCCCCTGGCTTTTTTTCAGGTTGGTCATGACGAACGGCCGCTCGCCGCGCATCCGCCTGGCGTCCGTCTCCATCTTTTCCAGGGAGGCGCCGACATGGGGCGCCAAGTCGATCTTGTTGATGACAAGGAGGTCGGACCGGGTGATGCCGGGGCCGCCCTTGGACGGGATCTTGTCGCCGGCCGCCACGTCGATGACGTAAATGGTGAGATCGGCGAGCTCCGGGGAAAAAGTGGCAGCGAGGTTATCACCGCCGGATTCGATCAGCACGAGATCGAGTCCGGGAAACTTGGCGCGCATATCCGCCACCGCGGCGAGATTCATCGAGGCGTCCTCGCGGATCGCGGTGTGCGGGCAGCCGCCGGTCTCGACCCCGGCAATGCGATCCGGCGTCAGCGAGCCCGAGCGTACCAGGAATTCCGCATCCCATTTGGTGTAGATGTCGTTGGTGATCGCGGCGATGTCGTAGCGCTCGCGCATGGTCTTGCAGAGCAGGTCCATCAGCGCAGTCTTGCCCGATCCGACCGGACCGCCGATGCCGACACGCAAGGGGCCGTGAGATGTAGCCATTGCTTTTTTTCCTATCGTCGTCCTGGCTAAAGCCAGGACCCGTTACCACTGAATCCGATTGTCACGGCACGCTGCAGCCACATCTGTGCATAACCACGCGCACCCGTGGTTATGGGTCCTGGCTTTCGCCAGGACGACAGTGAAAGCGACGAACCCGCTCAAGATCTGAACAGCCGCGTATATTGCGTCTCGTGCCGCACGCTGGCGAGGTCGGCGCGGAACGTCGCGCCGCCGACATCGTCCAATGTCGCATTCAGCGCACGATTCGCCGTCGCGGCAACCGCGGCTTCCAGCCTCACCAGCACGCGCTGGCTGTCGGTCTGGCCGAGCGGAATGAGCCGGCTGGCCGCGGAAATCCAGTTCGAGACCAGCGCATGCAGGAAGGCGTGCAGCGTCGGCGCCAGCGGCACGCCGTGCATCGCAGCGACCACGCCAACGGCAACGGGATAGACCAGTGGCGTACGGCATGCCGCAACCATCGCATCCAGCCCGTCTGCATCCCACGCGGCGCGGGCGATGTCGATGAAGGCACGGCCCTGCGATGTCGTCTCCAGCTGCCGCTCGCGCGACGGCACGAAGGCCGCGGCGAGCTCGGCGATATCGCCCAAGGTGTCGCCCTCGCCCGCTTCAGTGGCGCGATAGGCGTGGACCAGAAACGTCGCATCGCAGAAGCCAGAGCCATCGCGAAGCATCGCATCGAGCCAGTCCGCCAGCGACGCGGTGTCGTTGATGTCACCGGCTTCGACCGCCCATTCGATGCCGCTGGAGTAGGAAAAGCCCCCGACGGGAAACGCCGGCGACAGCCAGGTCATCAACCGGTACAGCGCCGCCGCCTCGCACTCCGCGAGGTCGCGGGCCGCGACCGGCTCATTTGTGGTCATGAGCATGCTTGTGGCCGTGGTGATGGTCGGGGTGATCGCAATGCTCGTCGTGGTGGTGATGGTGATCGTGACCGTCGCCATGTGCGGCATGATCATGATGGTGATCATGACCGTGATGATCATCGTGGCCGTGATCGTGATGCGCGTGGTCGTCGTGTCCATGCGCATGTCCGGCATCCGCATAGGCGCCGCCTTCGGGATCGAACGGCGCCTCGATCTCGATCACGCGCGCGCCGAGGCCCTTCACCATGGCTTCGATGACGTGGTCGCGGCGGATGCGCAGGCTCTTGGCCATGATCTGCGTCGGCAGATGGCGATTGCCGAGATGCCAGCCGACACGAATAAGGTGGTGCGGATCGTGGCCGCGGATCTCGAGCAGCGGCTCGGGCGCAGCGACCACCTCGACCAGCCGGCCGTCCTCCAACACCAGCGCATCGCCGCCGCGCAGTGCGACGGCATTCTCCAGGTCGAGCAGGAACTCGAGTCCCCGCGTCCCCGTCATTGCCATGCGGCGGCGGTGTCGATCGTCGAAATCGAGCACGACCGTATCCGCCGGCGCTTCCGCGAAGCGGTGTTGTCCCCTGACCTGCGTCGCCCGGATCATGCGCGTTTACCCCGTTACCGTGTCTCGACCTTCTCGGGCGTGATCACTTCGATCTTCGGCGGCGCCGTAAAACACTTCACCGCGACGCGGCCGAACGTCTTCATGTGCTCCATGGCGCGATGCGGCACCAGCGCCTCGGCATTCTCCCACTGCTCGACGAACACCATCTTGGCGGGATCGGTGACGCTCTCATGCAGATCATAGGCGATATTGCCGGGCTCTTTCCGCGTCTCCTTGATGCAGGCGGTGGCGGCTGCAATGAATTCGGCGCGCGTTTCAGGCTTGATGGTCAAGGTGGCGACGACGTAGATCACGAGAAATCCTCCCGGCTTTTCTTCTGGGCTTCAGATACCGGGCGGGACCTTAGACCAGGCGGGATCGAACGCAAAACCCGGAAAAGCCGCTCCCGGATATGCGACCAGGACATGGTCCTGGGACATGCGTTGAGGCGCTATTTCAGTACATGAAATATCGCTGCGCCATCGGCAGCACCTCGGCGGGGGCGCAGGTCAAAAGCTCGCCGTCGGCGCGGACCTCATAGGTCTCAGGATCGACCTCGATATTGGGCGTGGCGTCGTTGTGGATCATGCTTTTCTTCGAGATTTTTCCGCGGGTGTTCTGGACCGCATAGAGCTTCTTGTCGATGCCGAGCTTACGCGCGAGGCCGCCGGTGATGGCGGCCTTCGAGGTGAACACCACCGAGGACGCGGTGCGCGCCTTGCCGAAGGCGCCGAACATCGGCTGATAATGCACCGGCTGCGGGGTCGGGATCGAGGCGTTGGGATCGCCCATGGGAGCGGCGACGATCATGCCGCCCTTGACGACGCAATCCGGCTTGACGCCGAAGAAGGCCGGCGACCACAGCACGAGATCGGCGAGCTTGCCCTTCTCCACCGAGCCGATCAGCTTCGAAACGCCATGGGCGATCGCGGGATTGATCGTGTATTTGGCGATGTAGCGCTTGACGCGGAAATTGTCGTTGTCCTTGCCTTTGTCCTGCGGCAGCGAACCGCGCTGCTTCTTCATCTTGTCGGCGGTCTGCCAGGTCCGGATGATGACCTCGCCGAGGCGGCCCATGGCCTGGGAGTCCGAGGAGATCATCGAGAGCGCGCCGAGATCATGCAGGATGTCCTCGGCCGCGATGGTCTCCTTGCGAATGCGGCTTTCGGCGAACGCCAGGTCTTCCGCGATCGAGGGATCGAGGTGGTGGCACACCATCAGCATGTCCAGATGCTCGTCGATGGTGTTGCGCGTGAAGGGCCGCGTCGGGTTGGTCGAGGACGGCAGCACGTTCTTCAGCCCTGCGACCTTGATGATATCGGGGGCGTGACCGCCGCCGGCGCCCTCGGTGTGGAAGGCGTGGATGGTGCGGCCTTTGAACGCCTTGATCGTATCCTCGACGAAGCCGGATTCGTTGAGCGTGTCGGTGTGGATCATCACCTGGATGTCGTAGTCGTCGGCGACCGACAGGCAATTGTCGATCGCGGCAGGCGTGGTGCCCCAGTCTTCGTGCAGCTTCAGCGCACAGGCGCCGGCCTTGATCATCTCGACCAGCGCGGCGGGCCGCGAGGCGTTGCCCTTGCCGGAGACGCCGAGATTGACCGGGAATGCGTCGAACGATTGGATCATCCGCCCCATGTGCCACGGCCCCGGCGTGCAGGTGGTGGCGAACGTGCCGTGCGAGGGGCCGGTGCCGCCCCCTAGCATCGAGGTGACGCCCGACATCAGCGCGTGCTCGATCTGCTGCGGACAGATGAAATGGATGTGGCTGTCGAAGCCGCCCGCGGTGAGGATCTTGCCTTCACCCGCGATCACGTCCGTGCCGGGGCCGATGATGATGGTGACACCGGGCTGGATGTCGGGATTGCCGGCCTTGCCGATGCCGGCGATCATGCCGTCCTTGATCGCGACGTCGGCCTTCACGATGCCCCAGTGATCGACGATCAGCGCATTAGTGATGACTGTGTCGGCCGCGCCCTGCTTGTTGGTGACCTGCGACTGGCCCATGCCGTCGCGGATCACCTTGCCGCCGCCGAACTTCACTTCCTCGCCGTAGCTGGTGAAGTCCTTCTCGACCTCGATGATGAGATCCGTGTCGGCCAGCCGCACCTTGTCGCCGGTGGTCGGGCCGAACATGTCGGCATAGACGGAACGCTTTATTTTGACGGACATCACAAGCCCCGTTTGCGTTTGAATTCTGGATCGGTGCTCACAGAGAGGTTCTCGCTGTGAGCACCATGTCGTCGAAGGTCGTATCGAGCCAAGAGTTACCGCCGCGGCAACCAGCGACAACCTGTTCGGCCCAGTCGGTATAATCGACGAGATCGTCACGTTCCTCGGCCGTCGGATCCGAATGTACGCGCGCGCCGATATTGCTGATCTTGTCGGCGATCTTGATCAGCCTGGCGCCAGCCGATTTTTTCGGTGCGTCGAGCACCTGACGCCGCCGCCGCTCCGGCTTCGACAGGCTCATATCGTCGGTGCACTCGTCGACAAGCGACGCGACACGGTCGGAGAATTTTTGCGCGAGCTCCTCGCGCGTGGTGTCGGTGTCCTCGATCGCATCATGCAGCCAGCCGGCTGCAACCAGTTCGGCGTCGGCGCCGTCGGTCGCGGTCGCAAGCAGGTTCGCGACCTCGGCGAGGTGGTTGATGTAAGGCTCATGACCGCGGCCCTTGCGCGCCATGCCGTTGTGACGGCGCGCGGCGAGTTCGGCGGCTTCGGAGACGAGGCGGACAGGTGACAGCATGGCAAAGTCCTCCGTTTTCGCCTCAACCATGCCGCGCCACGCTCGTTCCTGTGGAATTCACAGCTTCCCCATCACGTCGCCGCGGAAGCCGTAGATGGTCTTCTTGCCGGCCACCGCGACGAGTTGGACGTCGCGGGTCTGGCCGGGCTCGAAGCGGACCGCGGTGCCGGCGGCGATGTCGAGGCGCATGCCGCGGGCCTTCTTGCGGTCGAACTTCAGGGCCGGGTTGGTCTCGAAGAAATGGTAGTGCGAGCCGACCTGGATCGGGCGGTCGCCGGTGTTGGCGACCGTCAGCGTCACCGTCTTGCGGCCGGCGTTGAGCTCGATCTCGCCGTCCTGGATGAAGAGTTCGCCGGGGATCATGCTCTCGCTCCTACCTGATCGGCTCGTGCACAGTGACGAGCTTGGTCCCGTCCGGAAACGTCGCCTCGACCTGGATGTCGTGGATCATCTCGGGAATGCCCGGCATCACCTGGTCGCGGGTGAGAACCTGCGCACCCGATTGCATCAACTCGGCGACGGTGCGGCCATCCCGCGCGCCTTCGAGGATGAAATCGGAGATGAGCGCGATCGCCTCCGGATGGTTGAGCTTGACGCCGCGATCCAGCCGGCGGCGGGCCACGATCGCCGCCATCGAGATCAGAAGCTTGTCCTTTTCGCGAGGAGACAGGTTCATACGAAATCTCTTCCGTTCACTTCGTCAATTCAACCAGAGCCGCGGCAGCGCCGCGCCGGTGCGCGCCAGCACGGTCATCATGTCTGCGCGCAGACGCGCCGCATCTTGGGCACAGAACCGCGCCATTGCAAAGCCATTCCAGGCGGATATCCCGACCTCGCTGGCGAAGGATTCCGAGGCCTCGCGGATGCGCTCGATCAGGGCCTCGTCGCCGGGCACGATCAGCGCCGTGCCAATCGCAGCGCCGCCCCTGGCCACCGCCGATCGCGCAAGCTTTGCGCCAATATTGCCGTCGAGCCTGACGGTCTCGGCGAACACTAGCTTGCCGCCGCGACGCAGCCGCCAGCGATCGACGAACTCACCCTGCTCCATCCGTTCGCCCATCGCGGTACGGCCGAACACCACGATCTCGCACAGCAGGAGCGAGGCAGCCGCATCGAGGTCTATGTCGAAGCGACGACGCACGCGCGCGCGGTCGAACAGGATCGTCTCCTGCGGCAGCCAGCCGAGATGTGCGCCTGCGCCAACCTTCAGCGCTATATTGAGCTCCGCCGCCTGCCCTGGCGCGCGATAGACCTTTTCCGCGGCCGCCGTCGTCAGCGTCAGCTTCGAACCATCTGCGGCAGCGATCTCGATGTCGAAGCGATCGCCGCCGGCGACACCACCGGCCGTGTTGACGAACACGCCGGAGAGCCCCTCGTCCTCCGGCGAAGGGAAGCGCACGCGCAGGGAGCCGGACTCATGCAATATCCCGCGACGTGTCACACCGTCGCGCGCGTGGACGTCGAAGCGCACCGCGCCGCGGGCACGGTTGGCGTCGAACACCGAAGATGCCGTTAGAACGTCGCTGCGCATCCGCCCCCCAGCCGGTCGCGGCAGAATGGCCTACAGCGCCATCTGGCGGCTGATTTCGCTCGCGTCGAGATTGGAGCGGTCGCAGGTGAACTTCACCGCGCCGCGATCCATCACCGCAAAACTGTCGCCGAGTTCGCAGGCAAAGTCGAGATATTGTTCGACCAGCACGATGGCGATGTTGCCGAGATTGCGCAGGTACGAGATGGCACGGCCGATGTCCTTGATGATCGAGGGCTGGATGCCCTCGGTCGGCTCGTCGAGCAGCAGCAGCTTCGGCCGCATCACCAGCGCGCGCCCGATCGCGAGCTGTTGCTGCTGGCCGCCGGAGAGATCGCCGCCACGCCGTCCGAGCATGGATTGCAGCACCGGAAACAGGGAGTACACGTCGTCCGGAATGTGCTTGTCCTCGCGCCTGAGCGGCCCGAAGCCGGTCTTGAGATTCTCCTCGACCGTCAGAAGCGGAAATATCTCGCGCCCCTGCGGCACGAAGCCGATACCCTTGCGCGCGCGCTCATAGGGTTTCAGGCCCGTGATATCGTTGCCGTCGAGCACGATGGCGCCCGAGGAGATCGGGTACTGCCCGACCATGGCACGCAGGAGCGAGGTCTTGCCGACGCCGTTGCGCCCGAGCACGCAGGTGACCTTGCCGGGCTCGGCCGCAATCGACACGCCGCGTAGTGCCTGCGCCGCGCCGTAGAACAGGTTGATGTCCTTGACCTCAAGCATCGCTCAGCGCCCCAGATAAACTTCGATGACCCGCTCGTTGGACGAGACCTGGTCGATGGTGCCTTCCGCGAGCACGGTACCCTCGTGCAAGCAAGTGACCTTGACGCCGAGCTCGCGCACGAATGTCATGTCGTGCTCGACCACCATCACGGTGTGGGTCTTGTTGATTTCCTTGAGCAGCTCGGCGGTGAGATGCGTCTCGACGTCGGTCATGCCGGCGACGGGCTCGTCGACGAGCAGTAGTTTCGGATCCTGGGCGAGCAGCATGCCGATCTCGAGCCACTGCTTCTGGCCGTGGCTGAGGCTGCCGGCGAGACGGTTGCGGGCATCGGTGAGGCGGATCGTCTCCAGCACCTTGTCGATCTGCTCGGCCTCCGCCCGGCTGCCGCGCCAGAACAGCGTACCCTTGACGCTGTGGTCGACATTGAGCGCGAGCAGCAAATTGTCCTGCACGGTCTGGCTCTCGAACACGGTCGGCTTCTGGAATTTACGGCCGATGCCGAGCTCGGCGATGCGGGTCTCGTCCAGTCGCGTCAGATCGGTGACTCCGTCGAACAGCACGGTGCCTTCGTCGGGCTTGGTCTTTCCGGTGATGATGTCCATCATCGTGGTCTTGCCGGCGCCGTTCGGGCCGATGATGGCGCGCATCTCGCCGGGCTCGAGCGTCAGCGAGAGGTTGTTGATGGCGTGGAAGCCGTCGAACGAGACGTGCACACCGTCGAGATACAGCATTGCGGAGGTCGCGCGGGTGTCCATGACGTTCATTGCGCCTCCTCCGCCATTTTGGGTTGGGTGACGCCGTCTTCGGCCGCGGCGCTCGCAATGGTCGCGGCGTCGCGCCTTTCCTTCGACGAGTCCCACCAGGCGTTGAAAGTGCCGACGATGCCCTTAGGCAGCAGCAACGTTACCAGGATGAACATGGCACCCAGCATGAACAGCCAGTAGGGCGCGAGCATGCCGGAGGTGAAGAACGTCTTTGCGTAGTTGACGACGACGGCGCCGAGCGCGGCGCCGACCAGCGTACCGCGGCCGCCGACCGCGACCCAGATCACGGCCTCGATCGAATTGCCCGGCGCGAATTCGCTCGGGTTGATGATGCCGACCTGCGGCACATAGAGCGCGCCGGCGACGCCGGCCATGCAGGCCGACACTGTGAACACGAACAGCTTGTAGGATTCGACCCGGTAGCCGAGGAAGCGCGTGCGCGATTCCGCATCGCGCACGGCGATCAGCACCTTGCCGAGCTTGGACGAGACGATGGCGCGGCAGATCAGAAAGCCGGCGATCAGCGCCAGGCAGCTCAGCGCGAACAGCGCAGCACGCGTGCCCTCGGCCTGCACGTTGAAGCCCAAGATGTCCTTGAAGTCGGTCATGCCGTTGTTGCCGCCGAAGCCGAAATCGTTGCGGAAAAAGGCGAGCAGCAGTGCATAGGTCATCGCCTGGGTGATGATTGACAGATACACGCCAGTGACGCGCGAGCGGAAGGCGAGCCAGCCGAAGGAAAAGGCGAGCAGGCCCGGCACGATCAGCACCATCAGCGCGGCAAACCAGAACATGTCGAAGCCGTACCAGTACCAGGGCAGCTTCGAATAGTTCAGGAACACCATGAAGTCCGGCAGGATCGGATTGCCGTAGACGCCGCGGCTGCCGATCTGCCGCATCAGGTACATGCCCATCGCGTAGCCGCCGAGCGCGAAGAAGGCACCGTGACCGAGCGAGAGGATGCCGCAATAGCCCCAGATCAGGTCGATCGAGAGCGCCAGGATCGCGTAGCAGACATATTTGCCCCAGAGCGCGACGAGATAGGTCGGCACTTGCAGGAACGAACCTGCGGGCAGCAGCAGGTTGGAGAGCGGGATGAGGATGCCGCAGGCCACGACGATGGCAAGGAAGATGGTCGCGCCGCGGTCCAGCGATCGCGTCAGCATGTGAGGGGTCATGCTTCCACCGCGCGGCCCTTGAGCGCGAACAGGCCGCGCGGCCGTTTTTGAATGAACAGGATGATGAGAACGAGGATGGCGATCTTGCCGAGCACGGCGCCGGCGACCGGCTCCAGGAATTTGTTGGCGATGCCGAGCGTGAAGGCGCCGACCAGCGTGCCCCAGAGATTGCCGACGCCACCGAACACCACGACCATGAAGCTGTCGATGATGTAGCTCTGGCCGAGATTGGGGCTGACATTGTCGATCTGCGACAGCGCCACGCCGGCGGTGCCCGCAATGCCCGAGCCGAGACCAAAAGTCAGCGCGTCGACCCGCGAAGTGGCGATGCCCATCGAAGCCGCCATGCGCCGGTTCTGTGTCACCGCGCGCATCTCGAGCCCGAGTACCGTGTAGCGCAGCATCGCGAGCAGAATGACGAACACCGCGAGCGTGAAGACAAGGATCCAGAGCCGGTTATAGGTGACCGTGATCTGGCCGATCTCAAACGCGCCGCTCATCCAGGAGGGGTTGCCGACCTCGCGGTTGGTCGGGCCGAACATGGTGCGCACGGCCTGCTGCAGCACCAGCGACAGGCCCCAGGTCGCCAGCAGCGTCTCCAGCGGACGGCCATAGAGAAAGCGGATGATGCTGCGCTCGATCACGACGCCGAGCGCGCCGGCCACCAGGAAGGCGAGCGGCACGGCGATCAGCAGCGAATAGTCGAACAGGACGGGATAGCGGGTACGGATCACCTCCTGCACCACGAAGGTGGTGTAGGCCCCGATCATCACCATCTCGCCATGGGCCATGTTGATGACGCCCATCACGCCGAACGTGATGGCAAGCCCGATCGCAGCAAGCAGCAGCACCGAACCGAGCGAGAGGCCGTACCAGGCATTCTGCACCATCGACCAGACCGCGAGCGAACTCTGGATCGAGCCGATTGCGCTCGCGGCAGCCTTGGTCACCGAGGCCGGCTGGTCGCCCATGCCGGTCAGCAGCGCCATCGCCTCCTGGTCGCCGCGCGCCTTGATGGTGGCAACGGCTTCGAGCTTCTCGAGCTCGGTGGCATCCGGCTTGAACAACAGGATCGCCGCGCGGGCGTCGCCCAGCGCAGCCTTGACGGATCGGTTGGTTTCCTTGGCGAGCGCGCCATCGACCGCTTCGAGCGACGTCTCCTCATGCGACTTGAAGACGGATTGCGCGGCCTGGAGCCGCGCTCCGATGTCGGGTGACTGCAGCGTCAGGCTGCCGATCGCCGCATCGACGCTGCGGCGAAGGCGGTTGTTGAGGCGGACCGCGCTCGCACTGTCGGGCACGCTGGCCACGGCCTGACCGGTCGCGGCATCGATCGACTTGCCGTCGGTGCCGGTGACGTAAACCTTCTTGCTATCAGGGTCGGCCATGAGCCGGCCGTCCTGAAGCGCGCTGATGATCGGAAAGGCAAGGGTATTGCCGCTGCCCGCGACCACGCCGATCGCCTCTTCCGTGTCGGAATAATCGTCGTTGGCGAATTTGGCGACCGCATCTTCGAACGGGCCGGCCAAGGCCGGCAGTGCGAACGCGATCAGGAAGAACGAGAGCAGGAGCGAACAGAGGCGGGCGGACAAATTGGCTGGCACTGTGAAAGACCCCGGCAGAAAAGGGTGGAGAAGGCGGCGGGATCGCCGCCCTCTCCGATCGTGCAATGGAGCGTCAGATCCGGATCAGGAGCCCGAACCGAGGCACTTGTTGGTCTTGGTGTTGAAGTTACCGCACTTCTTGCCGACCCAGTCGCCGACCAGGTCCTTGGAGCCGTCGAGCTCCTTCGACCAGGCGTCGCCCGCGACAAGACCCGGGGTCTTCCACACCACGTCGAACTGGCCGTTGGCTTTGATTTCGCCAATGAACACCGGCTTGGTGATGTGATGGTTCGGAAGCATCTTGGAGGTGCCGCCGGTCAGGTTCTTGGCTTCGATGCCGGGGAGCGCATCGATCACCTTGTCCGGATCGGTCGACTTCACCTTCTCGACCGCCTTGATCCACATGTCGAAGCCGATCACGTGCGCTTCCATCGGATCGTTGGTCACGCGCTTCGGATTCTTGGTGTAGGTCTGCCACGCCTTGATGAACTTCTCGTTCTCCGGCGACTTGATCGACTGGAAATAGTTCCAGGCGGCGAGATGGCCGAGCAGCGGCTTGGTGTCGATGCCGGCGAGTTCTTCCTCACCCACCGAGAACGCGACGACCGGGATGTCCTTCGCCTTGATGCCCTGGTTGCCGAGCTCCTTGTAGAAAGGAACGTTGGCGTCGCCGTTGATGGTCGAGACCACAGCGGTCTTCTTGCCGGCCGAGCCGAACTTCTTGATGTCGGCCACGATCGTCTGCCAGTCGGAATGACCGAACGGCGTGTAGTTGATCATGATGTCTTCCTGGGCGACACCCTTGGACTTCAGGTAGGCTTCCAGGATCTTGTTGGTGGTGCGCGGATAGACGTAGTCGGTGCCTGCGAGCACCCAGCGCTTCACCTTCTCGTCCTTCATCAGATAGTCGACGGCGGGGATCGCCTGCTGGTTCGGCGCGGCGCCGGTGTAGAACACGTTGCGCTCGCTCTCCTCGCCCTCGTACTGCACGGGGTAGAACAGGATGCTGTTCAGCTCCTTGAACACCGGGAGCACCGACTTCCGTGACACCGAGGTCCAGCAGCCGAACACGACCGAGACCTTGTCCTTGGTGATCAGCTCGCGCGCCTTCTCGGCGAACAGCGGCCAGTTCGAAGCGGGATCGACGACCACGGCTTCGAGCTTCTTGCCGTTGACGCCGCCCTTCTTGTTCTGCTCGTCGATCAGGAAGAGGATGGTGTCCTTCAGCGTGGTTTCGCTGATGGCCATGGTGCCGGAGAGGGAGTGAAGCACGCCGACCTTGATGGTGTCGTCCGCGGCTTTCGCACCAGAAATGGAAGCCAGACCAAGCATCAGTCCGGCGGTCGCGGCGAGAACGCCACGGCGGCTAAATGGCGCCGCTATATCGTGAGTGGATTTGCTATGCATGAGTGTCTCATCTCCCTGACGCAGACGTGAAAAACGCTGCGAAACGGCCCCAACGGCCGCCTGCGATTAACGGATTCGCAAGAACTGTGCCATGGATTAGACACCCTTCAACCGATTGTTTTTGCTGGTGAAATTGCCAGAAAACGAAGTATTGCACAGGCCGCGCCGCCTAAACATTGAGCAATTCTAATGTATGCGAATGCGGCAGGCAGGTTATTTTCTGAGCAAATTTGTCACTCTGGCTAAATTTCCGGCATAACTATTTCTGCACCGCGATCGCCGTTTCTGTGGGGCGTGCCTTGAAAGCGCCGCCTCAATGTTCCATATGAGGTCGAGGTCTCTTGCGAATCAGGAGACCGTTGCGAGCCGCGTGTTCTTAAGCCCTTACGGGCGTCTGGCTTGCCCCATCCCATCAAGCCATCCGACACCCCAAACACGCAGGTGTCCCACTCGACACCCTTTTGCGCGCGCCGCGCCGAATGCGCCGGGCGCCCGCTTTTGACATGGAAAGAACCCATCTTTTGACTTCGTTTCAGGATTTCGGCCTCGCCGAGCCCATCGCCCGTGCTCTCACCGAAGAGAACTACGTCACCCCCACCCCCATCCAAGCCCAGACAATTCCGACCGCGCTGACCGGCCGCGACGTCGTCGGCATCGCCCAAACCGGAACCGGCAAGACCGCGTCCTTCGCGCTGCCGATCCTGCACCGCCTGCTCGAGAATCGCATCAAGCCGCAGCCGAAGACGACCCGCGTCCTGGTGCTGTCGCCGACCCGCGAACTGTCCGGCCAGATCCTCGACAGTTTCAACGCCTATGGCCGTCACATCCGCCTGTCCTCGACGCTCGCCATCGGCGGCGTGCCGATGGGCCGTCAGGTCCGCTCGCTGATGCAGGGCGTCGAGGTGCTGGTCGCCACCCCCGGCCGTTTGCTCGACCTCGTGCAGAGCAACGGACTGAAGCTTGGCAGCGTCGAATTCCTCGTGCTCGACGAGGCGGACCGCATGCTCGACATGGGCTTCATCAACGACATCCGCAAAATCGTCGCCAAGCTGCCGATCAAGCGGCAGACGCTGTTCTTCTCGGCCACCATGCCGAAGGACATCGCCGAGCTGGCCGACGCCATGCTGCGCGACCCCGCCCGCGTCGCGGTGACCCCGGTCTCCTCGACCGTGGAGCGCATCCAGCAGCGCATCATCCAGGTCGACTTCTCCGCCAAGCCGGCGTTCCTCGCCCAGCTGTTGAAGCAGGAGCAGGTCAACCGCGCGCTGGTTTTCACCCGCACCAAACACGGCGCGGACAAGGTGGTGAAGACGCTCGAGAAGGCCGGCATCCCCGCCAGCGCCATCCACGGCAACAAGTCGCAGAACCACCGCGAACGGACACTCGCTCTGTTCCGCACCGGCGAGATCCGTACCCTGGTCGCCACCGATATCGCCGCCCGCGGCATCGATGTCGACGGCATCACCCACGTCATCAATTTCGATCTGCCCAACGTGCCGGAGACCTATGTGCACCGCATCGGGCGCACCGCGCGCGCGGGTGCCGAGGGCACCGCGATCTCGCTGGTCGCAGGCGGCGAGGAACTCGCCTATCTCCGCGACATCGAGCGGCTGATCAAAGTGGCGCTGCCGCGTGAGGATCGCCGCACCGACGCCGGCCGCCGCGATGCGGGCCCTCCCCCGCAGCAGCAACGACAGGGTCGGCCGGGCCGCCCGGGCCAGCGTCCGCAAGGCGCAAGGCATGGTGAGGGACGCCACGCTGACGGTCGCCGTGCCGACGAAAGGCATGCGGACGGGCGCCACCACAGTGCCGCCAAGCAGGGCGACGGAAGGCCCGGCAGTGGCCCGAAGGCAGCTCCTCGCAGCCGCTCCGGAGGCAAGGCGCATTCTTCGCCAAACGCCCGTCCGGAACAGCGTTCCGCGCATAGCGCCGGGGCGTCTGATGGGATACAAGGCGTTGCCTTTTTGCGCCGCGAGAGTCGGCCGAACGGCCAACCGAACCGCAAACCCCATTCGCACTAGCCGTCCACGACCTGGAGAAATTCATGGCTAAGGAAGAGCTGATCCAGTTCGAAGGACTGGTCACCGAAATCCTCCCCGACGCGCGCTACCGCGTGCAGCTCGACGCCGGACACGAGATCGTCGCCTACACCGCCGGCAAGATGAAGAAGAACCGCATCAAGACTCTGGCGGGCGACCGCGTGACGGTAGAGATGTCGCCCTATGACCTCGAAAAGGGCCGGCTGATTTTCCGCCACAAGGACGAACGTCCGAGCGGGATGGGCGGACCTCCGCGTCCCGGACAGCGCGGCGGCCAGTTCCGCCGCCGCTAGCGGGGGCCCAGCGCGCGAGCGCGGACCTGTAATTCCGACGTGTATGCTGATCCGCCGTGACCATCACGGCGGATCAAAAAATCGTGCACGTCAGCATTGTTTTGGGTGTCTGTTTCCAATAAAATGACTTAATCGATTTTCGGCCGGACGACATTAGCATCCACCGGTACAGCCGGTTCAGACACGCTGACGACCCTTCCAAAAATTCGATCTAACCTGTCCGCGCAAGCGGGCTCTGACATTGTGTTATCTGAGAAGGGACTACCCCCATGAGCATGGGAACCGTGAAGTGGTTTAACGCGACCAAAGGCTTCGGCTTCATCCAGCCCGACGATGGCGGCCAGGACGTGTTCGTTCACATCAGCGCTGTGGAGCGTGCAGGCCTCGGCACGCTGCGCGAAGGTCAGAAGATCTCCTACGAGATCGTCGCCGACCGCCGTTCCGGCAAGTCGGCAGCCGACAACCTCCGCTCCGCCGGCTGAGCCTACCGCTTACGGGCCCCGATCGGCTCGAGCGAACCAATCAATGAAAAGGCCGGGCGCGATGCCCGGCCTTTTTTTATTCCAGGATCTGCTCTCGTATTTCAGCACGGCGACTTTACACCCGTGTAAGGAACGCAGGTGACCTGGCGCGGCCGCGTGTAGGAGACATCGCTCAGCGTGATGCCCGTCTTCAGGACGAATTTGACAGAAGGCGTGTAGACGTAACTCGCCTGACTGAAGATAAGGTAGGTCGACGCGATCAAGAGCGATGGCGGAATCATCGAGGTGACCGTGGTGCCAGCTACCAGAGTCGGGGGCGGAGCCGTCAGCGTGGCCTGCGTCGCACCGTTGGCAATGGTGGCGGACTTGCTCCATTGAATCTTGGCGACCTTGCTTGAGTCGATATAGATCTGAAGGACCGTGCCGTTCACGAGCGTAGCGTCGTACGGCATGATCATCGATATGCTTGCCGTGAACGTGTCCTGCATGTCGCCATCGTCGACCGATGTCGACTGCGACGTCAAATCGGACAGAGTCCGTGCAATCATTGTGACTTTGCGATTGATCGCCACGGCCGATGAAAATTCGACGGTCCCGAAGAACATCACCAGCATCAGCGGCACGATGACCGCGAACTCGGTCGCCGCGATCGCACGCGTGTCGGCGACGAAGTCGCGCACGGAGCTTCGGGCATTCCTCCAGATATTCGCAATCGCCTGCATCTGTCCGCTCGGATCCATCTGTCTCAGAAGGGTTCATTCTTGAAGGCCGCGGTCGCAATCAGCAGCCGCTTGTTGTTGCAGCCCATGTTGAAGCCAAGGCCAGTGACGAAGAGCGGCCACTGATAGAACAGCCGCACCACGACGACCTGGTTGGCGGCCCCGGCACTGTATTGCACGCCGGTTGGATTGAAGCTGCAGGAATCACCATAATTGGTGAGGCTCAGCGCTCCGAACGAGTTTGTACTCACGACGTCGACGTAGAGCTTGGTGCAATCAAACAGCGCCGGGATCTGGCTGCAGACGTAAGCCTTGAACGTCGTTTGCGAGCAGGGTGTGCTGACGCCGGAGACCGCGCAGGCCGTGAGCGTGCCGGATTGCGCCTGCCCGGTCAGCAACACGCGCGCAGAATTTTGCGAGGCACTCTCGAGCACCTGGCTCGCCAGGAACATCAGCGCCGACTCGATGATGGCGAACAGCAACGCAAAGAACATCGGCGCAACGAGCGCGAACTCGACGGCTGCGGAGCCGCGGCGGCTGCCACGAAACCGGCGCAACGTGGCGAGGAGCGTGAATCTCGTAGGTGCAGGCGAAGGCATCAAATTCCCCAGCAGCAGCAATCATCTGCCATGTTCAATAGCGGAAACTGATTGTTTAAGTGTTTCAGGCGATCCGCACCCGGCGGCCCGGGCCGTTAAGAGCGCGTTAACCGCGAACGACCCGGACCAGGGAGACGAGGACACGGAAAGAGAAACTCGCGCGCGTGCGGCGGGCGGGGACGATCCTTGCCCCCAAATCCGCCAATCAAACTTGCTGGTTGGTCTTACTTGGTTCGTCTTGCTCAGTTCGCCTTAGTCAGTTCGTCTTGGCGCCCGCACCGGCACTGCCGCTCGCCGAGCTGCTCAACGAACCGGCCTGGCTCATCGTGCTGTTGAAGTAGGTGTCGCTGTCGCCGAGCGTCACGCGGCGCTGGCAAAGCGGCGCGCAGCTGTAGGACTCGCGTTCGATCCCGCGATAGACGGTAACGAGCCGGTCGCTCGGACCTTCGACCTGGACCTGGCGGTCGACCAGGATCTCGCCGCCGCGGTCGAGCGCGATGAAATTGGTGGCGCCATAGCCCTTTCCGGTGACGACGATCATGCCGCCGGGCTGGAGCGTGACGTCGGCGATCAGGGGATTGCCGACCACGATGGTTGCCACCTTGCCAGGCAGCCGCACCAGCTTGGCCTGGTCGACATTGACGGCGATGGTATCGGCGGACTCGGCAATGACGGCAGCCGGCGATGCCAGCACCGCTGTCGCAACCAGAAGACAGACGCGCGCATGACGGCGCAGCAGTTGTTTACGCATACTCTTACCCCCGGGACGTCACAAACCGGCAGAAGCGATCAGATAACAGCCGAGCCGGTGCCCGACCCGGCTAACCTGCCCTCAATTCGTGAACGTTCCGCAAACTCTCGGACTATTGTTTGAACGGACTGGCGTTCGCGGCTCTCGAGAACCTAGCGGCGGAACGGATAGGCAAGCTGCCCTCCGATTTCCTTCGGCATGGTGGCTTCATCCTTGCCGTAATCCTGCGGCAGTTGCCCCTCGGGCATGCGGAAAGTGCCGAACAGCAAGTCCCAGATCGGGAACGTGCCGGCAAAATTGGTGTCGCCGCCCTCTGCTAGCGCGGTGTGGTGCCAACGGTGGAACACCGGCGTCGCCAACACATATTTGAACGGCCCGAAGGTCCAGTTCAGGTTGGCGTGCACGAAGGCCGAATGGAAGGTCGTGAACGGGGCGAGCCAGACCATGGCGTTCGGCGAAATGCCGGCCATCAGCAGCACGACGTCGACCGCGATGGTACCGAGCACGAGATTGACGGGATGGAAGCGTGCCGCAGAAATCCAGCTGATCTCCTCCGAGGAGTGGTGGATCGCGTGGTACTTCCAGAACCCACCGCCGTGGAACAACCGGTGCAGCCAGTACAGCATGAAATCGGACAGCACCAGGAACAGCATGGCCTGGACCCAGAGCGGCAATAGCGCCAGCGGGCCGTGGCCGTTGTCGTAGAAGGCGATGAGCCCGTCGGCATCATGGATGTTGAAGACGAAGCTCGCACCGACGATCAGAAGGCCGATCCGCATGACACGTGCGAACACCGGAGCGATAAACCAGTAGCAGATGTCCGTGACGATCTCCCGCTTGCGCCACCACGGCACGCCGGGATTGCAGGCCCAGACATGCTCGAGCACGGTGAAGACCACCGCGAGCGCGAAGGTCGCGGGGATCACCTTCGCGATGGTCTCGCCAAGCATCAGGGCGATTTCCATGGGCAGGCTCGACATTGTCGCCTCTCTTGCGAATTGCTGGTCCCGCCTACGCGTACTCCCCCAAATTTAAGGGAGGGTGAAGCCGGTGCTGCGCTTGCTGCACATCCGGAACCGGAACGAATTGCAGCTGGCTGCCTTAAGGCGAAATTCACTCTGGCCAGCGGCAAGCGCGTTTGCCCGATCGAATTAACTCTCCCGAAAGAGCTCGGATCTCATGGTCGTTGCGTCAAGCACACCGCCGAACGAGGCGATCCCACCCCAGATGGAGTTTTGTTCATGAAGAACCTGATTGCGCGTTTCGCGAAAGATGAATCCGGCGCCACCGCCATCGAATACGGTCTGATTGCCGCCGGCATCGCGCTGGCCATCATCACCGTCGTCAACAATCTCGGCACCACGCTGAACGCCAAGTTCACCTCGATCAGCAGCTCGCTGAAGTAGGCGATCGATCAACGACTGCAAAAGCCCCGGATTTCCGGGGCCTTTGTTTTTAAGACGGCGAGTTCCAGTGGCGTTGAGCAAGTACAGAACCGATGCCGTGGTCGCGGCGAACGCGGCCGAGGCGGCGCAGACCGGCTCGCCGGCTTACTGGGTCTGCCTGGCCCTGCTGCTTGCGACCGTCGCGCTCGCCGCACGCATCGCCTCCCTCTGGTGAGCACGCCTTCGGCTGGTTCTACCCCTCAAGACCGCCGCCGCCGTTTTCGGTTTGTTTAGCACTGCCGGCTAGAATCCGGCGACGCCAGCTCCGCGGCACACCCAGGCCTCAAGACGCAGCCCATGATCCTCGACCTTGCGCGCCTTCTGCTCTTCCCGGCCCTGATGGCGTTTGCCGCCGCAAGCGATCTCTTCACGATGACGATCTCCAACCGCGTATCGCTGGCGCTGGTCGCCGGCTTTTTCGCGCTCGCTCTCGCCGGTGGCATGGCACCTTACGAGATGCTGGGCCATGTCGGCGCCGGCGCGCTCGTCCTAGTCGTGGCCTTCACCTGTTTTGCGATGGGCTGGGTCGGTGGCGGCGATGCCAAGGTGGCGGCCTCCGTCGCGCTTTGGTTCGGGTTCGCACAGCTGATGAACTTCCTGCTCTACGCCTCGCTGTTCGGCGGGGCGCTGACGCTGCTCCTGCTCCAGTTCCGGCAGTGGCCGCTGCCTTACGGGCTCGCTGGCCAGACCTGGCTCGCGCGGCTGCACGCCAAGGACAGCGGCATTCCCTACGGCATCGCGCTCGCACTGAGCGCGCTGATGGTCTACCCGGAGACCGAATGGGTGAAGGCGATCGACCTCGCTCACCTCGCATTGCGCTGAACGCATCGGGTAAACCCGGCGTTAAGGCGATTTAGATACGCCTCATTAACCATGCTTTGACGAATAGCTGGTCAACTGCCGATTACGGCGGCGTCAGCGTCGCGGCGTTTGTTGGAAAGTGAAGCGTATGAATAGGGCACGCATTGTCGTCCTGACGGTCGCCATCTGCGCCGGCGGTGTCGCCGCGTATCTGGCGAGCGGCTCGGACAATTCTGCACCGCCTCCTGCTCCGGTCGCGCAGCTTCCCACCGTCGACGTCCTGGTCGCGAAAAACGACATCGGCCTCGGCCAGACCGTCAAGCCGGAAGACGTGCAATGGCAGACCTGGCCGTCCGCGACCGCCAGCGCCACCTTCATCCGCCGCAACGAGCGCCCCGAGGGGGTAACCCAGGTCACCGGCTCGATCGCACGATCTCCCTTCATCCAGGGCGAGCCGATCCGGGACCAGAAGCTGGTCAAGGCCGAAGGCTCCGGCTTCATGGCGGCAATCCTGCCCACCGGCATGCGGGCGATCTCGACCGAGATCTCGCCGGAAACCGGCGCAGGCGGCTTCATCCTGCCCAACGACCGCGTCGACGTGCTTTTGACGCGCCGTCTCAAGAACCCGGACCAGAGCAGCGGCGCTCCCGATGTCGTCACGTCCGAGATCATCCTGGCCAATATCCGCGTCCTGGCCATCGACCAGGCTCCCAAGGAGAAGGACGGCCAGAACGCGGTGGTCGGCAAGACCGTCACTCTCGAACTCAATCCTGCGCAGACTGCGACGCTCTCCTCCGCACGCCAGAGCGGCACGCTGTCGCTGGCGCTGCGCAGCATCGTCGATGTCAAGCTGAGCGAGATCACGCTCGATGACTCCGCACAGAAGCGCGAGGGCATTTCGATCATTCGGTACGGTATCCCAAGCTCGACGGCGAAGGCACGATGAGGACTGTCGACATGAAATGCAGGGCGAATTTGGCGACGATGCGAACCCCGGTGGTCCGCGCCCTGTCGTTTTCGGCCGCCGTCGCGCTCGCGCTCAACCCGGTGCTCACCCCTGTGGTCGCCGCCGACTATCGCCCTGTGGCGCAGGCTGCGGCCGACGGTCAGATGAACGCGCGATTCCTCTCGCTCGGCATCGGCAAGTCGATCGTGATCGACCTTCCGCGCGACATCAAGGACGTGCTTGTCGCCGATCCGAAGATCGCCAACGCGGTCGTCCGCTCGGCGCAGCGTGCCTACATCATTGGCGCCTCGATCGGGCAGACCAACATCGTGTTCTTCGATTCCGCCGGCCAGCAGATCGCGGCCTATGACATCGCGGTCAAGCGCGACCTCAACGGCGTGCGGGCCGCGCTGAAGCAGGTCCTGCCGAACTCAGACATCCAGATCGACGGGCTAGGCGACGGCATCATCTTGACCGGCTCGGCCGCGAATCCGGCCGAAGCCCAGCAGGCCAACGACCTCGCCGTGCGCCTCGCCGGCGGCCCCGAGAAGGTCGTGAACTCGATCGTGGTCCGCGGCCGCGATCAGGTCATGCTCAAGGTGACGGTCGCGGAAGTGCAGCGCAGCATCGTCAAGCAGCTCGGAATCGACCTCACCGCCAACCTCAGCTACGGCACCTCGGTCGTCAGCTTCAGCAACTCCAATCCGTTCACGGCTCTTGGCCACAACCTCGTCGACGGCAATAACCTGACCACGAAGTTCGGCGCGGCCCCGTCGGTGCAGGCCACGCTGCGTGCGATGGAGACCGCGGGCGTGATCCGGACGCTGGCCGAACCGAACCTGACCGCGATCTCCGGTGAATCGGCAACGTTCATTGCCGGCGGTGAATTTCCGGTGCCTGCGGGCTATGCGTGCGACCCCACCACGCACGTCTGTACCACCCAGATCAGCTTCAAGAAGTTCGGCATCTCGCTCAACTTCACCCCCGTCGTTCTCACGGAGGGCAAGATCAGCCTGCGGGTAATGACCGAGGTGTCCGAGCTCTCGAACGAAAACGCGATCACGCTGTCCCAGGCCGTGACCTCGACCTCGGTCAACTCGCTCACGGTGCCCTCGATCAAGACCCGCCGCGCAGAAACCTCGCTGGAAATTCCCTCAGGCGGCGCGATGGCGATGGCTGGCCTGATCCAGCAGCAGACCAAGCAAGCGGTCAGCGGACTGCCAGGTCTGATGCAGCTCCCGGTCCTCGGCACGCTGTTCCGTAGCCGCGACTTCGTCAACAACGCGACCGAGCTGGTCGTGATCGTGACGCCCTACATCGTTCGCGCAGTTGCGCAAAAGGACCTGTCGCGGCCGGATGATGGCTTCTCCGCACCGGCTGATCCGCAGGCCGAACTGCTCGGCAACATCAACCGCATCTACGGCGTGCCCGGCCGGACCGAACCGGCCAAGAACTACCGCGGCACCTACGGCTTCATCACCGACTGAGGCGGAACGGGGACTTCATGAAGATCACTAGACCACCCCAGATTCGCAGGCGCGCCATCCACCTCGGCGGCGCGCTCGTCGGCATGGCGCTCGCCCTAGGCGGCTGCCAGCATGACGAAGCGGTCACGGCCTCCATTCCCGACGACTACAAGCAGCGCCATCCGATCGCGATCGAGGAGCAGAATCGTTCCATCGTCGTCTTCGTCGGCCATGCCCGCGGCGGCTTGACCGCCGCCCAGCGCGCCGACGTGATGGGCGTCGCGTCGGCCTGGATGCACGAAGGCACCGGCGCGATCCGGATCGACGTACCGTCCGGCACGCCCAACGCGCGTCCGGTCGCGGACACCATGCGCGAAATCCAGGCAATGCTGTCGGCGGCGGGCGTTCCGCCGCGCGGCATCAACGCCCGCTCTTACACGCCGGACGACAAGCGATTCCTGCCGCCGATCCGCCTCACCTATTCCAAGATCGCCGCAGTCGCGGGTCCCTGCGGCCTGTGGCCGGAAGATATCGGCCCTTCGATGAAGAACAAGAGCTGGTTCGAGAACAAGGACTACTACAATTACGGCTGCGCCTATCAGCGCAACCTCGCAGCGATGGTCGACAATCCGTCGGATCTCGAGCAGCCGCGGCCCGAAACGCCGTCCTACACGCCGCGGCGGACCGCCGCGTTCGAGAAGTATCGCAAGGGAATGCCGACGGCGGTCGCCTATCCTGAGGCCGACAAGGCCAAACTCAGCGACACCGGCAGATGATCAGCTACGCTCGCCAGCCCCAAGAAGATCAGTCCGAGGCATCGCTCCCACCGGTCGAGGAGCATATTGCGCCGGCGCCCCGCGTTTCCGTCCAGGCTTTCTGCGAGACCGTGGAAACGGCGGCCGCCGTGCAGTCAGCCGGCGAAGATCGCCGTCTCGGCAAGGCCCATCTGAAGATCCAGATGGGCGGAATGGCGGCTGCGGTGGAAGCCTACCGCTCGGCCCCCACGCCGAACGTGATCGTGCTCGAAAGCGACGGCCGCAACGACCTCCTGGGCGGGCTCGACCATCTCGCGACCGTCTGCGATGCCGGCACCCGCGTGGTCGTGATCGGCCGCATCAACGACGTCACGCTCTACCGCGAGCTGGTCCGCCGCGGCGTCAGCGACTACGTGCTCGCGCCGGTCGGCGCGATCGACGTCGTGCGCTCGATCTGCAACCTGTTCTCGGCGCCGGAAGCCAAGGCCGTCGGCCGCATTATCGCCGTGGTCGGGGCCAAGGGCGGCGTCGGCGCATCAACCATCTCCCACAATGTCGCCTGGGCGATCGCCCGCGATCTCGCGATGGACGCGGTCGTCGCCGACCTCGACCTCGCCTTCGGCACGGCCGGACTCGACTACAACCAGGATCCACCGCAGGGCATTGCCGACGCCGTATTCTCACCCGATCGCGTCGACACCGCCTTCGTCGACCGCCTTCTGTCGAAATGCACCGACCACCTCAGTCTGCTGGCGGCGCCGGCGACGCTCGACCGGGTCTACGATTTCGGCGCCGACGCCTTCGATTCCGTGTTCGACACGTTGCGCTCCACGATGCCCTGCATCGTCCTCGACGTTCCGCACCAATGGTCGGGCTGGACGAAACGCGCCCTGATCGGAGCGGACGACATCCTGATCGTGGCGGCGCCCGACCTCGCCAATTTGCGCAACACCAAGAACCTGTTCGATCTCCTGAAGGCCGCGCGCCCCAACGACCGGCCGCCGCTCTACTGCCTGAACCAGGTCGGCGTGCCGAAACGGCCCGAAATCGCCGCGGCGGAGTTCGCCAAGGCGATCGAGAGCCAGCCGGTCGTCTCGATTCCGTTCGAGCCGCAGATCTTCGGCTCGGCGGCCAATAACGGCCAGATGATCGCGGAGATCTCGGCCAACCATAAGTCGATCGAGATGTTCCTTCAGATCGCCCAGCGCCTGACCGGCCGCAGCGAAACGAAGAAGCAAAAGTCGTCCCTGCTTTCACCCCTGATTGACAAGTTGCGGGGAAAATAGGTCGCCGCATGGAGTTTTTAAGTGTTCGGTAAGCGTAGCGGAACAGACGCCGACGCCCGGGCCCCGAAGCCCGGTGCCGTGTCGCCAGAGCCTGCCCAGGCTTCGGCGCCCGCCATGTCGCGCGTGCCGCCGCCGCCGGCAATCTCCTCGCCGCCGCTCGCCCCGGCGAAGCCTGCGCCGACCATGGAAGCCCGCCGCTCGGACAATTATTACGAGGTCAAGGCGACCATCTTCGGCGCGCTGATCGAGGCCATCGACCTCGCCCAGCTTGCCAAGCTCGATTCGGAGTCCGCGCGCGAGGAAATCCGGGACATCGTCAACGAGATCATCGCGATCAAGAACATCGTGATGTCGATCGCCGAGCAGGAAGAGCTGCTCGACGACATCTGCAACGACGTCCTCGGCTACGGTCCGCTGGAGCCGCTGTTGTCGCGCGACGACATCGCCGACATTATGGTCAACGGCGCCGACACCGTCTACATCGAGGTCGCCGGCAAGATCCAACGCACCGGTATCCGCTTCCGCGACAATCAGCAGCTCCTCAACATCTGCCAGCGTATCGTCAGCCAGGTCGGCCGGCGCGTCGACGAATCCTCGCCGATCTGCGACGCCCGCCTGGCCGACGGCTCCCGCGTCAACGCCATCGTGCCCCCGCTGTCAATCGACGGCCCCACGCTCACGATCCGCAAGTTCAAGAAGGACAAGCTGACGCTCGATCAGCTCGTCAAGTTCGGCGCAATCTCGCCGGAAGGCGCGGAAATCCTCCAGATCATCGGCCGCGTCCGCTGCAACGTGCTGATCTCCGGCGGTACCGGCTCGGGCAAGACCACGTTGCTCAACTGCCTGACCAACTACATCGAGCACGACGAGCGCGTCATCACCTGCGAGGACGCCGCCGAACTCCAGCTCCAGCAGCCGCACGTGGTGCGACTGGAAACCCGCCCGCCCAACATCGAGGGCGAGGGCCAGGTCACCATGCGCGAGCTGGTGCGCAACTGCCTGCGTATGCGTCCCGAGCGCATCATCGTCGGCGAAGTCCGCGGACCCGAGGCGTTCGACCTGCTCCAGGCCATGAACACCGGCCATGACGGCTCGATGGGCACGCTGCACGCCAACAATCCGCGCGAGGCGCTATCGCGCTGCGAATCCATGATCACGATGGGCGGCTTCTCCCTGCCTTCACGCACCATCCGCGAGATGATCTGCGCCTCGATCGACGTCATCGTCCAGGCCGCGCGCCTGCGCGACGGTTCACGCCGCATCACCCACATCACCGAAGTGATGGGCATGGAAGGCGACACCATCATCACCCAGGACGTGTTCCTCTACGACATGGTCGGCGAGGACGCCAACGGCAAGATCATCGGCCGGCACCGGTCGACCGGAATCGGCCGCCCGAAATTCTGGGAACGCGCCCGCTATTACGGCGAAGAGAAGCGCCTTGCCGCGGCGCTCGACGCGGCGGAAGTGGCGCCCACGACGTGAGCAGGTCAACGCAGCCATGAACATGCAAGTCCTTGCCCTCGCCTTCCTTGCCACCGCCACCGTCGGCGGCCTCGCCTGGGTCTTCCTTTATCCAATGCTGTCCGGGGAACGGAAGGCCGAGAGCCGCCGCGCCTCGATCTCGCGGGCCGAGGCGCCCACGGCCCGCGCCGCCGAGAAGACGCAGCGCTCGCGCCGCGAGCAGGTCGAAACCTCGCTCAAGGATCTCGAGGCGCGGCGCCAGCAGGAGAAGAGCGTACCGCTCAGTGTCCGCCTGTCGCAGGCCGGCCTCGATTGGGCGCCGCAGAAATTCTGGATCGTGTCCGCCGTCGTGGCGGGCGTGCTGTTCGCAGTCGCCTTGTTCATCGGCGGCGGCCTGCTCGGTGCCGCCGGCTTCGCGTTTGCCGGCGGCCTCGGTCTGCCCCGCTGGGCGCTCGGCTTCCTGAAGAAGCGCCGTGAAAACAAGTTCCTGGCCGCCTTGCCCGATGCCGTCGACGTCATCGTCCGCGGCATCAAGGCGGGCCTGCCGCTGTTCGAATCGATCAAGGTGGTCGCCGCCGACGCGCCAGAGCCGCTGCGCTCCGAGTTTCTGTCCATCATCGAGACGCAGGCGATCGGCATGCCGCTCGGCGAGGCCTGCACGCGGCTCTACGATCGCATGCCGCTGCCCGAGGCCAATTTCTTCGGCATCGTCATCTCCATCCAGCAGAAATCGGGCGGCAACCTCTCCGAAGCGCTCGGCAACCTTTCCAAGGTGCTGCGCGACCGCAAGAAGATGAAAGAGAAGATCCAGGCGATGTCGATGGAAGCCAAGGCCTCGGCCGGCATCATCGGCTCGCTGCCGCCGATCGTGATGTTCCTCGTCTACCTCACAACGCCAGGATACATCTCGATGCTTTGGACTCATCCCACCGGCCAGCTCATGCTGGTCGGCTGTGTTGTCTGGATGTCGATCGGCATCATGGTGATGAAGAAGATGATCAATTTCGACTTCTGATGGTGTCTTATGGTAGAGTTCCTCGTTGCGAAACTTCACGACGTCCACTTCATGACGATGCTGCTGGCGGCCATTGCCGCCAGCGCCACCGTCTATACGCTGGTGATGCCGCTGTTCGCCGGCGAGGGCCTTTCCAAGCGCATGAAGGCGGTGGCGAACGAACGTGAGCGCATCCGGCAGCGCGAGCGCGAGCGCCTCCACAAGAGTGAAAAAGTCTCGCTGCGCCAGACGCCGAAGCAGCTCGTCTCGAAGGTCGTCGATGACTTCAACCTGACCAAATGGCTCGCGCAGGAAGCTGCGCGGGACAAGCTCATCATGGCCGGCTATCGAGGCCAGGCGCCCTACATCACCTTCCTGTTTGCCCGCCTGGTTGCCCCGATCGTGCTGTTCGTCGGTTCGGTCGTCTACGTGTTCCTGATCGCGCATATGCAGCAGTCCATGCCGATCAAGATCGGCATCTGCGTCGGTGCGGCCTATCTCGGACTCCAGGCGCCGATGCTGTTCCTCAGGAACGCGATCTCCAAGCGCCAACTCTCGATCAAGCGCGCCTTTCCCGATGCGCTCGACCTGCTCCTGATCTGCATCGAATCCGGCATGTCGGTCGAGATGGCGTTCCGGAAGGTCGCGGTCGAAATCGTGGGCCAGTCGATCGCGCTATCGGAGGAGTTCACCCTGACCACGGCCGAGCTGTCGTATTTGCAGGATCGCAAGGTCGCCTACGAGAACCTCGCGCGGCGCACCGGGCTCGAGGGCGTCAAGTCGGTATGTCTCGCGCTCCAGCAGGCGGAGCGTTACGGCACCCCGCTCGGCCAATCCTTGCGGGTGATGGCGCAGGAAAACCGCGACATGCGCATGAACGAAGCCGAGAAAAAGGCCGCGGCACTGCCGCCGAAGCTGACGGTACCGATGATCCTGTTCTTCCTGCCGGTGCTGTTCGTCGTCATCCTTGGACCGACTGGCATCAAGGTCACCGAGATGCAATGACCTTAGACGTGGACCGCGTACGGTCCGAGGATGCCTTCAAGATTGGAAGATCAAGATCGGAAGATCACGTCTGATCAGTCGGGCAGGCCGAGCGAGGCGACCGGCGTCCGCTTCGGCGCACCACGCCGGACGTCGCTGCGGGTCAACATTTCCTTGAGATAGGCGACATTGGCCGTAGCCTGGTCCGGCGGCAGGTCCGCCTTCACAATAGTCTCGGCTTCGGCGAAGCGGCCCTGGAGACCGACGACAAGACCGAGATTCTGCCGCACCCGCGCGCTTGCGTGCGGCGAGGCATAGGCTTGGCGCAGCGCGTCTTCGGCCTTCGGCAGATCTCTCGACAACATGTAGGACAGGCCGAGATTGGAGAGCACGCCGGGATCGCCAGGCGCGATCTTGAGCGCACTCGCATAGTAGGAGCGCGCTTCCTCGTGACGCCCCATCTGATCGAGCGCGGTACCCTGCACCGAGAGCAGGCGCCAATCCGGGTTATCGGGCGAATGCGCCTTCGACAGCACGTCGAAGGCTTGCTGGAAATTGCCGTTGTCGGAGAGCGCGCGGCCGTATTGGGCCATCAGCGCCTTGTTGCCGGGATTGGCGATGGTCGCCTGCTCGAGCACGGCGGCAGCCTGGGCGCGCTGGCCGTTGGCGCGCAGGGCCTGGCCGTAGGCGAGCGCCGCGTCGGCGTCCTTGGGATTGGCACGATAGCGCTCGCCATAGACTTCAGCAGCGCGCGCGGGATCGGTGGGAGCGGCTTCCGCCCGCGGCCCGACCGAGCCCGTGACGTCGGAGAGTTTCGACATCGCCGTGCAGCCGCCGAGACCCATGGCCACCGCTGCGACCAGCGAGGTGGACGCAAGAAGCCGGGCAAGACTTAACCGTTCACGACTGAACCGTTGACGCATGACGCTTTGACTCTCGAGCCGATTGATCGAGCCGAACGCGCCAGCAATAGACTGTTAACCCTAACGGCCGGTTAATGCTCCCGGCCCGGGCCCGTCACTGCGGCGCCTGCGGCGGCACCTCGCCGCCGAGACCCGCATCGAGGCCGAGCGCCTTCGCCTGCTCGTTCAGGTCCCGCAGCAATTGCAGTCGTTGCCGCGTCTCGATCGCGACATCGATGCCCGGACGCACGACCCTCGGCAATTCGCGTCGAAGATCGTCACGATTGACCAGACGCCTCGCGCGGAGCTCGTCGAGCTGAACGTCGTCGATGCCGAGCACATTTGCAGATTGCTCGATCAGTCGGCGCAGTAGTGACGTCACCGCGGCCTCGACATCATGCTTGCGTGCGGATCTCGAGAACTTGCTTTCCAGATCGGCCCAGACATGAGAGGTCACGAGATAGACGTGGAGCAAATTGGCCCAATCCACCTCGTCGTCGGCATAGAAGGCGCGGCGCAGCAGGAGCCGGCGCGCGAATGCTGCGACCTGATTCCGTTTCAGCGTGGTGCATGCGTCGATCTCGATGCCCGATTGGACGGCCGGATCTCGGGAAAAATCCCGTCCGGCCGGCAGTCTGACGACGCCGTGCGGCAGGTTGGAATCGAGCGGCCTGAAGACACCATCCTTGCGCGGACGTGAGTAGCGGGCGATCGCGAAGCGATACTCTGTGCGGCCGCCATGGGACATCGGGTCGGACATCGGGCCGAAATGGATGACGTTGAAGCCGGCATCGTCACCGGCCTGCCCGGTCGATGACGGACAGGACAGGACGTAGATCGTGCGCCAGAATGCTTCAGCGCTCTCGCTCGACGTGGCGCGCGGATCGGGAATCGAATAACGCGTCAGCCCTTCGACATGCCGGTGTCCGTGCAGGACCAGATCGACATTGAGCGATGTCGCCGCTTCGAGGAAGGTCGCGGGCGCGGCGAGATACATCAGCGGCTCGTCGGGCACGCCGAGAAACCGCTTTCCTTCTCCGGTCGCCTGCGGCAGTGGATGATGGTGCAGCGCCAGCACGCGCACGAGGTTTTCCACCGGCTCGGCATAATCGGCGCGGCCGCCCGACCCGAGGCTGCCCGCGAGCTTGACGCTCAGCCGCGCGGAATCCGAAACCATGGCGCTATAGGCGCTCTGGTCGACGTTGCCGCTCACGAGCGTCGTGAGGCTCGCGCGGTTGGAATCCAGCAGCACCAGATCGAGGCCGGCCTGACGGTAGTAGACGCTCTTCGAGGTCCGCGGCAAATGCAGGTAATCATAAACATCGTGGCGACCTGCACGCTGGCTCGGTCGCTTGACGTCGTGATTGCCGGCAATTGCCTGGATGTCGGTGAACAGCCCGGTCTGCCGGAAGGACGCAATGACGGCGATCGCTTCGTCGAGCGCAGGCGGCGCCGGGTCGTCCACGATATCGCCGGTGATCAGCAGGATGCGATCGGGAACATCCGCGAAGTCCGCCATCCTCTCGCGAATTGCGGCATTGAGCGTCTCGATGGTCGCAAGCAGTCGACCAGACCCGTCCAGATGCAGGTCGGAAATCTGTACGATGACGAACGATCTATCCATTTTGCGTCGCTTATTTGCGAATGCCGCGCCGCGCAAACGATGAGAGAAATGCCTTCGACGATCAGGTTCAGTCCGGTATCAATCAGCCCGGGCCATGATGAGCCGGGTAAGAATTGACCCCATCCCCTGTTGTTGCACTCCGTGCAGAACCGTACGACACAATCTAAAATATTGGGCAATAATGCCACAACCGCAGCGCTAGTAAAGCCCTGCGGCCGCTCGCGTGGATCGTGTCCTCGGCATGAGACGGGGCTCGCCCGATGATGGTTTCGCTCACCCGATCAATATTCGATAGCGAGCCTCTTGCGAATTTCATCAATGCGCTTGTCCAATGCATCGAACCGCGCGTGAACGGAGCGGTCGTGGAGATAGAAGACGTAACCGCCGGCAAGGAACGCGAATATCCAATGATGATGCTCGACATAGCCAAAAATCGCCTCGACCGCCTGCCCGATGAAGGTGACCACGCTCCACACAAATTCCATTGCATTTCCTCCCGGCCGGCTTTGTCGTCGGCCGCCGGAGATCTGCACACCTGACGGCCGTTGCCGGAACCTAGCATGGCCCCTTTGCTGCGAGTAGCGGACCGCCGAACGGTGGCAGCAAAGCTGATTGCGGCGGCGGCAAAACTCTGCGAAATCTCGTCCGTTCGTATGACCCGCTCGATCTGACGATCCGGACCCGCCAATGCCTTCTGTCTTCGAGACGTCGCCTACCGCCATCCCGATCACCTTCGTCACCAAGTCGAGCTGGGATCAGGTCGCCGAGGGGCTACCGGCGGCGCAACGCCAGTTCGCCACCGCGAGCGCCTTCACCGCAAAGCCGGGCGGCTATCTCGCGCTGCCCGCGCCCGATGGCGCGATCGCGCAAGTGCTGTTCGGGCTCGAGGACGAGGGTGCAAAATCGCGCGACCTGTTCCGACCGGGCGCCCTGCCCGGCCTCCTGCCGCCGGGCATCTATCGCTTCGCCAATGCACCGCAGGATGCACGGCTCGCCGCACTCGCCTTCGCGCTCGGCAGCTACCGCTTCGCCCGGTACCGCAAGGCCGATCGCCCCGAGGTCAGCCTCGTTCCCCCCGACGGCGTCGACGCGACCGACATCAATCGCATGGCGGACGCCGCAATGCTGGCGCGCGACCTCATCAACACGCCGGCCAACGACATGGGGCCGGAGGAGCTGGCCGCAGCCGCGCAGGATCTCGCCGCCGAATTCGGCGCAAGCTTTGCCTGCACCATCGGTGACGACTTAAAGACGAATTTTCCACTGATCCACGCCGTCGGCATGGCATCTAGCCGCGCGCCGCGGCTGATCGACATTGGCTGGGGCGACCCGGCTCATCCCAAGGTGACGCTGGTCGGCAAGGGCGTCTGCTTTGACACCGGCGGGCTCGACTTGAAGCCTCCGAGCGGCATGCTGATCATGAAGAAGGACATGGGCGGCGCCGCCAACGTGCTGGCGCTGGCGCGCATGGTGATGGATGCGAAGCTGAAGGTGCGACTGCGCGTGCTGATTCCGGCCGTGGAGAACGCGGTCGCGGGCAATGCCTTCCGCCCGCTCGACATCTTCACCTCGCGCAAGGGCATCACGGTCGAGATCGGCAATACGGACGCAGAGGGGCGGCTGGTGCTCGCCGACGCGCTGGCGCTTGCGGACGAGGAAAAGCCGGACCTGCTGATCGATCTCGGCACGTTGACGGGAGCGGCACGCGTCGCGCTGGGGCCGGATTTACCGCCCTTTTACACCAATGATGAGACGCTTGCCGCTGACGTCGCACGATGCGCGGCGAGGGAGAACGATCCGTTGTGGCGCATGCCACTGTGGCCGCCTTACGATGCGTGGCTGGATTCCAAGACCGCCACTATCACCAACGCACCATCAGGCGGCTTTGCCGGCTCGATCATTTGCGCGCTGTTCCTGCAACGCTTCGTCGAGCATGCCAGGAGCTGGCTGCATGTCGACATCTACGGCTGGACGCCGTCGGCGAAGCCCGCACGCCCCGAGGGCGGCGAGTGCCAGGCCGCGCGCGCGATCTACACATTGCTGAGCGAGCGCTATGCGTGATCCAGAACACGATCTAAGCCACGATCCAAGTCACGATCCAAGATACGATCCAAGGCTGACACCGTCGCGCGGCGACATCGCCGCGAAATACCTCGAAAGCAAGGTGCAGGCGGATCGTTTCGTCACGGGCGAGGAATTCGAGATCATCGCGGCGATCGCGCCCGTGCGCGAGCAGCCGTCGTCGAACGCGATGCTAATGACACAAGCGTTGCGCGGCGAGGGCGTCACGGTTTACGACCGCAACGGCGAAGGCTGGGCATGGGGTCAACTTTCAGGTGACGGCTATGTCGGCTGGCTGCCGGACGCAGCACTCATGAAGCCCGCGGCCGCGCCGACCCATATGGTCAGTGCTTTACGAACCTTTGCCTTCCCCGGTCCCTCGATCAAGCTGCCGCCAGCAGACACGCTGGTGATGGGATCGAAGATCGCGGTTGCACGCGAGGACGGCAGCTTCGCCGTGACACGCGACGGACACTATCTGCCGAAGGCCCATCTCGCCCCGCTTGGTCATTGCGAGCCGGATTTCGTCGCAGTCGCCGAGCGTTTCGTCGGCACGCCCTATCTCTGGGGTGGCAAGAGCAGCCTTGGCGTCGATTGCTCCGGCCTGGTCCAGATGTCGCTGACATCGGCGGGCATCGGCTGCCCGCGCGACAGCGACATGCAGCAGGCCGGGCTCGGCCGCGCGCTGGAGCCCCATGAGCAAAGCAGCTTGCTGCGCGGCGATCTCATTTTCTGGAAAGGTCATGTCGCCATCGTCCGCGATGGCAGCACCATGGTTCACGCCAATGCGCATCACATGGCAACGGTGATCGAGCCGATCGAGCCGGCAATCGCAAGGATCAAGCAAGCCGGCAGCGAGGTCGCCGCGATCAAGCGGCTCTGACGGAGGCTACGTCGCCGCGGACCCGTTCTCCGCCGTCTCCAGCCGGAACGCCGCCGCAAACAGCGCGCGCGTGTAACCCGTCTTCGGGTTCTTGAAGAGCTCGGCGGCCTGGCCTTCCTCGACCACCTTGCCGCCACGCATCACGATCAGATGGCTGGCGAGCGAGGCGACGACGCGCAGATCGTGCGAGATGAACATGTAAGTGAGATCGCGCCGGCGCTGCAATTCACGCAGCAGATCGACCATCTGCGCCTGAATCAGCATGTCGAGCGCACTGGTCGGCTCGTCCAGGACGACGAAATCCGGCTCCAGCACCACCGCCCGCGCGATGCTGATGCGCTGGCGCTGGCCGCCGGAGAATTCATGCGGATAACGGTGGCGAGTATCCGGTTTCAGTCCGACGTCCTCGAGCGCCTTGACGACACGCTCCTCCCGCTCGCCTCGCGAGAGCTGCGGCTGATGCACGGTGAGGCCTTCGGCGACGATGTCGGCGACCGACATGCGCGGGCTGAGCGAGCCGAACGGATCCTGGAACACGATCTGCATGTCGCGCCGGAACGGCCGCATCTCCTTGAAGCGCAGGCCCTGGATATCTTTTCCCAGGAACACAATGCGTCCGTTCGAGGAGATCAGCCGCAGCAATGCGAGCCCCAGCGTGGTCTTGCCCGAGCCGGACTCGCCGACAACGCCGAGCGTCTCGCCCTTGCGCACGGCGATGCTGACGCCGTCGACCGCCTTGATGTGGCCGACCGTCTTGCGCATCAGCCCCCGCTTGATCGGGAACCAGACCTTCAGGTCGTGGGCTGACATCACCACCGGGGCATCCGGCTGCGGCGGCGCCGGATCCGGCTTCGGCTCCGCGGCGAGCAGGTCGCGCGTATAGGGATGCTTCGGGGTCTTGAAGACCTGCTCGACCGGCCCCTGCTCGACGATCTCGCCCCCCTTCATGACGCAGACCTGGTCGGCGATGCGGCGCACGATGCCGAGATCGTGGGTGATGAAGAGCAAGCTCATGCCGAGCCGGCCGCGGATCTCTGCGAGCAGCGTCAGGATCTGCGCCTGCACGGTAACGTCGAGCGCCGTGGTCGGCTCGTCCGCGATCAGGAGGTCCGGCTCGTTGGCGAGCGCCATCGCGATCATCACGCGCTGGCGCTGGCCGCCGGAGAGCTGGTGCGGATAGCTCTTCAGCCGCGTTTCAGGCTCGGGAATGCCGACCTGCGTGAGCAATTCCAGCGTCCGCCTGCGCGCCTCGGCATTGCTGGTCGGATTGTGCAGCTGAATGATCTCGCCGATCTGCGCCTCGATCGTATGCAGCGGGTTGAGCGAGGTCATCGGCTCCTGGAAGATGATCGAGATGTCGCTGCCGCGAATCTCCCGCATCTCCTGCTCCGACCGGTCGATCAGTTCCTGGCCCTTGAAGTGGATGCTGCCCGAGGGATGCGAGGCATTTGGATAGGGCAAGAGCTTGAGAATCGAGAGCGCGCTGACCGACTTGCCGGAGCCGGACTCGCCGACCAGCGCCAGGCACTCGCCGCGCTTGATCTGGAACGAGACCTTGTCGACCGCGAGCGTGGTGGCGCCCCCCTGGTGGAAGGCCACCGAGAGGTCGCGCACGCTGAGCAAAGGCTGGTTGATCGCGTCCATTGGCTTACCTGAACGTCTTGCGCGGATCGAATGCGTCGCGCACGGCCTCGCCGATGAAGATCAAAAGCGACAGCATGATCGCGACCGAGAAGAAGCCGGAAAAACCGAGCCACGGCGCCTGCACGTTGGACTTGCCCTGCGACAGCAACTCGCCGAGCGACGGCGAGCCGGGCGGCAGTCCGAACCCCAGGAAATCGAGCGCCGTCAGCGTCATCACCGAACTCGACACGATGAACGGCAGGAACGTCATCGTCGCGACCATCGCGTTCGGCAACAGATGCCGGAACATGATGACCTTGTTCGACACGCCGAGCGCCCGCGCCGCCTGGATATACTCGAAATTGCGCCCGCGCAGGAATTCCGCGCGCACGAGTCCGACCAGCGACACCCAGGAAAATAACAACAGGATGCCGAGAAGCACGAAGAAGCCGGGCACCAGCACCGACGACAAGATCAGCAGCAGATAGAGCGAAGGGATCGCAGTCCATATCTCGATGAAACGCTGGAACAACAGGTCGATCCAGCCGCCGAAATAGCCCTGCACCGCGCCGGCCGCGATGCCGACGATGGAGGAGACGATGGTCAGGCAGAGGCCGAACAGCACTGAGATGCGGAAGCCGTAGATCAGCCGCGCCACCACGTCGCGGCCCTGATCGTCGGTGCCGAGCCAGTTGTATTCGAGATCGCGGCAGCTCTTGAGGCCTTTCTTCTCGACGACGGGCTTGCACTGCGCTTCCGTCAACATCCAGGTCGGCCGCGACGGCGCCGGCGTCGGCAGATCGAGATTGTGGGTGTCGTAGGAATAGCGGATCAGCGGCCAGACGATGCTGCCGCCCTTGTCCCTGATCAGCTTCTGCAAATAGGGATCGCGATAGTCGGCCGCGGTTTCGAAGTCGCCGCCGAAAGTGGTTTCCGAATAGGTGACGACGGACGGCCAATAAAGGTGGCCGTCATATTTGATCAGGAACGGCCGATCATTGGCGATCAGCTCGGCGAACAGCGACACCACAAATAGGATCAGGAAGATCCAGAACGACCAATAGCCGCGCCGGTTCGCCTTGAAATTCTGCCAGCGGCGCCTGTTGAGCGGCGACGGCACGAACGGTTTGCGCGTGATCGGCACGGCACTGCCGAGCGGTGACTTCGCAGTGGTTTCGATCGGCGTGGTGGGGGCGGCCAGCGTCATCAGACCTCCCGCGCCTCGAAATCGATTCGCGGATCGATCCACATATAGGTCAGGTCAGAGATCAGGTTGATCACGAGGCCGACGAGCGAAAAGATGAAGAGCGTGCCGAACACCACGGGGTAATCGCGGTTGAGAACGCTCTCGAAACTGAGCAGTCCCAGTCCGTCCAGCGAGAAGATGGTCTCGATCAGAAGCGAGCCCGAGAAGAAGGCGTGAATGAAGGTCGAGGGAAAGCCGGCGATGACGATCAGCATCGCGTTGCGAAAGACGTGACCGTAAAGCACCCGATTCTCGCTGCAGCCCTTCGCGCGCGCGGTCATCACGTATTGTTTGCGGATCTCGTCCAGAAACGAGTTCTTGGTCAGGAACGTCATGGTGGTGAACGCACCGAGCCCCATAGCGATCAGCGGCAGCGTCAAATGCCAGAAGTAATCGATGATCTTCCAATACCACGGAAACTGCGACCAGCCGTCTGACGTCAGTCCGCGCAGCGGGAACCAGTTGAAGAACGAACCGCCGGCAAACAGGATGATCAGGAGGATCGCGAATAGAAAGCCGGGAATCGCGTAGCCAAGTACGAGCACGCTCGACGTCCAGGTGTCGAAGCGCGTCCCGTCCCTGACCGCCTTACGGATGCCGAGCGGAATCGAGATCAGGTAGGTCAGCAGCGTCAGCCAGATGCCGAGCGAGATCGAGACCGGCAACTTCTCCTTGACGAGCTGCAGGACGCTGACGTCGCGAAAATAGCTCTTGCCGAAATCGAAGCGGGCGAAATTCCAGACCATCAGCGCGAAGCGCTCCGGCGCCGGCTTGTCGAAGCCGAACTGCACTTCCAGCTTCTTGATGAAATCGGGATCGAGGCCTTGCGCGCCGCGATACTTCGAGTTGATGGCGTCGCCGCCGGCCCCCAACTGCCCCGGGGCGCGCTGCGCAAAGTCGCCGCCGCCCGAAATGCGCGAGGTCCCGCCGGTGTCCGCGCCCGAGAGCTGCGCGATCACGCGCTCGACCGGGCCGCCCGGCGCGAACTGCACGACGATGAAGGAGACGAAGAGGATCCCGAGCAAGGTCGGGATCATCAGCAGGATGCGGCGGGCGATGTAGGCGCTCATGGCTGCTTCGCCTGCTCGAGCCTGGCGGCCTTGCCGCCATCGTACCACCAGATGTCGGGAGCGCCGACGCCGTTGGCATAACGCGGCGGCTTCTGCGGATGACCGAATTGGTCCCAATAAGCAAGCCGGTGCGTCTTGTTGAACCAGTGCGGCACCCAATAACGGCCGGCGCGGAACAGGCGATCGAAGGCGCGGCAGGCGACGGTCAATTCCTCGCGGCTGTCGGCCGCCATGATCTTCTCGATCATGGCATCGATGGCCGGATTGGCGACGCCCGCAAGATTGTACGAGCCCTTCGTTGCCGCGACCTGCGACGAGAAGAACGAGCGCATGGCGTCGCCCGGCGTTGCCGACATGCTGAAGCGCTGGGTCGTCATATCGAAGTCGAAATCTTCCTGGCGTACCTTGTATTGCACGGCGTCGACGAGGCGCACGCTCGCTTCGATGCCAAGCGTCGCGAGATTCTTGATGTAGGGCCCATGGTGCGGCTGGAACGAAGGCTCGTCCAACAGAAATTCGATCCTGAAGATCTCGCCGTTCGGCAGCATCCTCTTGCCGTCCTTGATCGGCAGGCCGGCCTCGCTCAGCAATCGCTGCGCCCTGCGCAACAGGCTGCGATCCTGCCCGGAGCCGTCGGAGACGGGCGGCGTGAACGGTGCGGCGAACACCTCGTCCGGAACCTGGCCGCGAAACGGCTCCAGCAGCTTCAGCTCTTCCGGCGGCGGAGGCCCATCGCTCGCCATGAGGTCCGAGTTCTGAAATGGCGATACCGTGCGGGCATAAGCACCGTACATGATGGTCTTGTTGGTCCACTCGAAGTCGAAGGCGTCGATCAGTGCCTCACGCACGCGAGGATCCCTGAATTTTTCGCGCCGCGTGTTGATGAACCATCCTTGCGCGCCGGACGGCGTGTCGTCGGGCACGACCTCCATCTTGACGCGACCCTCCTTGACCGCGGGGAAGTCATAGCGGGTCGCCCAGATACGAGCGGTGAACTCTTCGCGGTAGAGATAGTTCTTGCCGGTGAAACCTTCAAAAGCGACATCGCGGTCGCGGTAGAATTCGTAGCGCACGACGTCGAAATTGTAGCTGCCACGACAGGGGGGCAGGTCGGCAGCCCACCAATCCTTGACGCGTTCGTATTCGATGTAGCGGTTGACCTCGAACTTGCCGACCTTGTACGGGCCCGAGCCCAACGGGATATCGAGCGATGTTTCGTCGAAAGCGCGAGAGGCATAATATGCTTTCGAGAAGATCGGCAGACTCGCCACATAGAGCGGCACGTCACGCGCGCGTCCCTTGGCAAAGGTGACGACCAGCGTCGCATCGTCAACGGCTTCCGCGCTGACCATGTCGCGCATCTGCACGATGATCAGCGGATGCCCCTTGGCCTTCAGCGACGTCAGCGAAAACGCCGCGTCGTGAGCGGTAAGCTTGGTGCCGTCATGGAATTTCGCCTCTGGCCGCATGGTGAAGCGATAGACCAGCCTGTCTGCCGATATATTTACAGACCTGGCGGCAAGCCCGTACATCCCGTCCGGTTCGTCATTGGCTCGCACCATCAGCGGCGCAAAAGTCATGTCCATGCCCTGCGCGCCATCGCCTTTGAGGATGAAGGCATTGAGCGAGTTGAAGGTCTGGTAGGACTGGTTGTACGCGCGCACCGACGGGATAAGCGAGAAGGTGCCGCCCTTCGGCGCGTCGACATTGACGTAGTCGAAGTGATGGAAGTCGGCGGGATATTTGAGGTCGCCGAAGGCCGACATGCCGTGGGCCTCTGCAGGCATCTCGGACGCTGTCGCGCCCCGGAGCCAGGCGGCGCTGAACGCGCCACCGGCACCCAAGGCCAGCACATGCCGGCGTGAAAGCTGCGCCATGCGAGAAATGCCCTTCACGACTTCTTTGCGATCCGCGCCGCCTTGTCCGCGTCGTACCACCAAATGAACGGGAAGCCGGACTGACCGTATTTGGGTAATTCCGCCGGCCGGCCGAACCGATCCCAGCGCGCGGTGCGCACCTTCGTATAAGTCCACTGCGGTACGACGTAGTGATTCCACAGCAGCACGCGGTCGAGTGCCTTGGTTGCCGCGACGAGATCGTCGCGACCCTTGGCGTAGATCACCCGCTCGATCAGCTTGTCGACCGCCGGATTCTTGATGCCGGTGATGTTGCGTGAACCGGCGATGTCAGCCGTCTTCGAGGACCAGAATTCGCGCTGCTCGTTACCCGGCGACTGCGACTCGCCCCAGGAGTTAGTGACGATGTCGAAATCCCACTCGCGCGTCCTGTTCTCGTACTGAGTGGGATCCACCGTCCGCACGCTGACAGCAATGCCGAGCCGTTCCAGCGACGGCTTGTAGAACAGCGTGATCCGCTCGAAGCTTGGATCCGAGTTCAGCAATTCAAGGGAGAACTGGGCGCCGGTCTTGACGTCGATCAGCTTGCGCTCGCGCACCTCGTAGCCAGCTTCCTTGAACAGGCGCAGCGCCTCGCGCAGATTGTCGCGAACGGCTTCCGGACTGCCGCCGACCGGGTTCGTGTAGGCCGTGGTGAAGACTTCGGGCGGGACCTCGGCGCGGACTGTCTCGAGGATCTCGAGCTCCTTGCCCTGCGGCAACCCGGTCGCCATCAGCTCATCGATGCCGTCGAAATAACTGCTGATGCGCTTGTACTGGCCGTAGAAGATCTGCTTGTTCATCTCCTCAAAGTCGAACGCGTAATTGAGCGCGCGTCGCACGCGCGGATCCTTAAACTTGGCGCGGCGCAGGTTCGGCACGAAGGCCTGCATGACGCCCGAGCTGCGATTGGCGAACTCCTCGAGGATCACGCGTTTTTCGGTGACGGCCGGGAAATCATAGGCTGTCGCCCAGTTCTTCGCGCTGTTCTCGGTGCGCCAATCGACCTGATCGGCCTTGAATGCCTCAATCGCCACGGTGGCGTCGCGGAAATACTCATAGCGCAGCTCGTCGAAATTATTGCGGCCCACATTGGCGGCGAGGTCGCGCCCCCAGTAATCCTTGACGCGCTCCAGCGCGATCGACCGCCCGGCAACGAATTCCTTGACCCGATAGGGGCCGGAACCTAGAGGCACTTCAAGCGTGGTGGCGGAGACATCGCGCTTGCGGCCCTGCGCATCCGTGCCCTCCCACCAATGCTTCGGCAGGACCGTGAGCTGCCCGACGATCTGCGGCAGTTCGCGGTTGCCCGGCGCGTCGAACACGAATTTTACCTCGCGCTCGCCGACCTTCTCGGCTTTCGTCACATGGCTGTAATAGGCCGAGTACTGCGGGTGGTGCTTCTTGAAGGAATCGAGCGAGAAGATCACGTCATCCGCGGTTACCGGCTTGCCGTCGTGCCATTTGGCTTGCGGCCGCAAGCGGTAAGTCACGAAGGAGAAATCATCCGGATGGCTGACGGCCTCGGCCAGCGCGCCGTACTCGGTCGAGACTTCGTCAAGCGAGGCCGTCGTGAGGGATTCGTAGATGAACGCCACGGCACCGGCGACTTGCCCCTTCACACCGGAGACGACGATGTTGAAATTGTCGAATGTGCCGACGGCGATCTGGCGCGCGACGCCGCCCTTGAGCGCTTCCGGATTGACGTAGTCGAAGCGCTTGAAATCCGCCGGGTATTTGATCTGTCCGAACAGCGACAGCGCGTGCCGCCAGGTGGGCTCGTTGGCGGATTGCGCGTGTGCCACGCCGACGCCGGAAAGGCCCCCTACGGAACCAAGGGCGGGGAGCGTTGCGGCAGCAGTGCCGGTGAGCAGGAGATCGCGTCGGGTAAGGGCCAAATCAACATTCCTGTCTTGAAGGAGGCTACTCCTTTAAGTTCCCAATATAGGCGAGGTTTCGACGGAATATGTTGCTTTTTCCTCATCTTGGAGGGCCAGCTGGCCGATCGCTGCGGCCAAACGCCCCGATAACAACGCCGCGAGGCCCGGATAAGCAAACGGCCAGGCTTTTCAGCCTGGCCGCGTACTAAGATCGAAGTCGATAGGCCTTACTTCGCCGCGGTCGGCAGCGGCTTCGGGCTGTCGGAGAGACTGTTCAGGTAAGCGATCACGTCGGCACGCTCGCTATCCTTCGGGATGCCAGCAAAGCCCATCGCGGTGCCCGGGACAGCTGCCTTGGGATTCGCGATGAACTTGTTGAGCGCATCGAAGTCCCAGGTGCCGCCCTTGGCCTTCATCGCGGCCGAGAAGTTGAAGCCGCCGCGGCCCTCGCCAACATGGTCGCCGACGACGCCATAGAGGTTCGGACCGACACGGTTCGGGCCGCCCTTCTCGAAGGTGTGGCAAGCGCCGCACTTCTTGGCAGCGGCGGCGCCCTTCTCGACCGAGGCGGTCTGGAGCAGCTTTTCGATCGGCTCGGCAGCCGCGGCGGCAGCGCCGCCTTCCTTGCCATGGCCGGCGTCTTCCTTCACGGCGATCTCGAAGCCCGGCTTCTCCGGCATCTTGGGCGAGAACAGCGCACTGGCGGTGAAGCTCGTCACCAGCAGAAGGAGACAGGTGCCGAGCACGGCACCGAGAATCTTGTTCAGTTCGAAAGAGTCCATTTCCGGCCAGGCCCCACACCGCAAGAAGGATCGAGCGGCCCAGTGCGGCCGCCAGGACGAGCCTCGGGGAATCAACGTTCCTTACTGTTTCCCCGAGTTTTGCCATTGAGATATCGGTTTGCCCGGGGTCTGGCAACCCGTATAAGCGAGCGGGCTTCACCCCCGTCCCCACCCCATTTCCCGGCGCGGAAAACGCCCCGTTTCCAGGCCCTTGAACCGATGATCGATCCCCGCATCCTGGTGCTGATTCCGGCCCGCATGGCCGCCACCCGCCTGCCCGGCAAGCCGCTAGCCGATATCGCGGGGCAGCCGATGATCGTGCACGTGATGCGCCGTGCCGAAGCGGCCGGGATAGGCCGGGTCGCGGTCGCAACCGACACCGCGGAGATCGCATCCGTCGTGACCGCCCATGGTGGCGAGGCCGTGATGACCCGCCCGGAGCATCCGTCCGGCTCCGACCGCATCCACGAGGCCATGCAGAAGCTCGATCCGGACGGCAAAGCCGAGATCGTGGTCAATCTGCAGGGCGATTTCCCGACCATCACGATCGACAACATCCGCGAGGTGTTGCCGCCGCTGCAAGACCCCGCCGTGGATATCGCAACGCTGGCGTCGCAGATCCACACCGAGGAGGAGGACCTCGCGCCGAGCGTCGTGAAGGCGATCGGAACCTCGCTCGGCGGCAGACGCATGCGCGCACTTTATTTCACCCGCGCAACCGCGCCGACCGGCGACGGACCGCGCTACCACCATATCGGTCTCTATGCCTATCGCCGTGCCGCGCTGGAGCGCTACGTCCGGCTTCCGCCGTCGCCGCTGGAATTGCAGGAGAAGCTCGAGCAGCTCCGGGCGCTCGAGGCCGGAATGCGCATCGACTTCACCATTGTCGATACCGTGCCCCGCGGGGTCGACACGCCGGCGGACCTGGAAACCGCCCGCAGCATCCTTTCCAAATCCTGAGCCGCTGTTACAAGGCCGAGCATGAGCAAGCTGAAAATCGCATTCCAGGGCGAGCCTGGGGCCAATTCGCACATCGCCATCGTCGAGGCCTATCCCGACGCCGAGCCGATGCCCTGCGCCACCTTCGAGGACGCCTTGTCGGCGATCTCGTCGGGCGAAGCCGATCTCGGCATGATTCCGATCGAGAATTCGGTCGCAGGCCGCGTCGCCGACATCCATCATTTGCTGCCGGCCTCCGGCCTCTTCATCATCGGCGAATGGTTTCTGCCGGTCCGGCATCAGCTGATGGCGGTGAAGGGGACCAGGCTCGAGGACATCAAGAGCGTCGAGAGCCACGTGCACGCGCTCGGCCAATGCCGGCGCATCATTCGCAAGCTTGGCATCAAGCCAATCGTGCACGCCGACACCGCCGGCAGCGCCCGCGACATTTCCGAGCGTAACGACAAGTCCGTCGCCGCGATCGCCTCGCGCCTCGCCGCGCAGATCTACGGCCTCGACATCCTCGCGGAGGACATCGAGGACGAGGCCCACAACACCACGCGCTTCGTGGTGCTCGCGCGCGAACCGAAATGGGCCGCACAGGGCTCCGGTCCGTTGGTCACGACTTTTGTGTTCCGGGTGCGCAATTTGCCCGCCGCGCTCTACAAGGCGCTCGGTGGCTTTGCCACCAACGGCGTCAACATGACCAAGCTCGAGAGCTATATGGTCGACGGCAATTTCTTCGCCACGCAGTTTTATGCCGACGTCGACGGCCACCCCGAGGACAAGGGCCTCGCTTTCGCGATCGAGGAGCTGAAATTCTTCTCACGCGAATTCCGCATCGTTGGCGTGTATCCGGGGCACCCGTTCCGCGCGACGATGGAATAGATTCGTGTCCCGGACGCGCGGAGCGCGAGCCGGAGCACCAGAGCCTTATCCGACCGCCTTAAGCCCGAACGCCTCCGCCAGCAGCGAATATGATTTCTTTCGTGCCCCGTGATCGTACACGGCGGTAATCACCATCAACTCGTCCGGCTTGCTCGCATCGATCAACGGCTGCAGCGTCTTCTGCACGGTTGCCCGGCTGCCGACGAACAGACGGGAACGGTTGCGCCGCATCGAGGCGCGCTCCGAGTCGGTATAGGGATAGGCCAGCGCCTCTTCGACGCTCGGCAACGGAAGATACTGGCCGCGGTCCCGGCGCAGGCGGTTGAGGTCGAAAGACGCGGCGAGCTTTTCGGCTTCGTCATCCGTGTCGGCCGCAATGACGGCGACCGCGAGGATCGCGCGCGGGCTCGCACTCCAGGCCGAGGGCTGAAAACGATTGCGATAATGCACCATCGCATCGATCGCATCGTGGGACGCAAAATGATGGGCGAATGCGAACCCCATGCCGATTTGCGCGGCGAGCTCCGACGAATAATCGCTGGAGCCGAGCAGCCAGATCGGCGGCAACGGCGTATCGTCGGGCATCGCAACGACGTTGTGATAGGGATGGCCCGAGGGGAATTCCCGGGTCTGCCACAGGATCAATTCGTGCAGCCGCTCGAGGAAATCGTCGCCTTCGCGACGGTCGAGCCGGCTGCGCAGCGCATAGGCCGTGGCGCCGTCGGTGCCAGGGGCGCGGCCGAGGCCGAGATCGATGCGGCCCGGAAACAGCGCCTCCAGCATCTTGAAGCGCTCGGCCACGACCAGCGGCGCGTGATTGGGCAGCATCACGCCACCGGAGCCGACGCGGATGTGCTTGGTCACCGCCGCGATCTGCCCGATCATCACGTCGGGCGCCGGGCTCGCGACGGAGGCGAGGTTGTGATGCTCGGCGAGCCAATAGCGGACATAGCCGAGCCCATCGACATGGCGCGCCAGGTCGATGCTGTTGCGCAGCGCCGCGGCGGGCTTTGTGCCGGTGGTGACGACGGAGAGGTCGAGGACTGAGAGCGGGATCATGGCGCGCTAACGTAGTGGAGGGCAGCGCGGCGGCAATGGGAGGGCGCGCAGATCTGACGTGCAGGCCAGGGCCCGCGCGCTCCGGACCCGCGCCGCGGCGTTGGGACAATAATCAATCTGGCAACATGAGTTTCATATTGCCCACTAAATATATTGCGCCAGTTAATCCGCAAGTTCTCCCTACTTGGCTGATATATTTATCTTTTTATACCAAACCGAGCTTCCCACTTCGATTCTAAATCACCGAATATTTTATGCCAACACCGCCAAAGTGGGCCACTTCCCATTACCGATGGGCTGTCGGATGCGGCCGCTTTGGCTTATCTTGGCCTTTCGCAATCTAGACCTGACCGCCGGCCGCCAACGACCCGGCGCGCCCTTGGAGAGTGAGTGGTGCCCATGACTGACGCGACAATGCCTGCCCACACCGGCGGGCAAGACGGGTACCTGAAGCGGCCTGCGATTTCCTTCGAGTTCTTTCCGCCCAAGACCGAAGATATGGAGCGCAATCTCTGGGACACCATCAACCGGCTGGCCCCGCTCGACCCGAAATTCGTCTCGGTGACCTATGGCGCCGGCGGCTCGACCCGTGAGCGGACCCACGCGACCATCTCGCGCATCCTGAAAGAAACCGCGCTGCTGCCGGCCGCGCATCTGACCTGCGTCGGCGCCTCCCGCGGGGAGATCGACGAGATCGTCGACCGCTATCACGAGGTCGGCGTCCGCCACATCGTGGCCTTGCGCGGCGATCCCCCGGGCGGCATCGGCACGGCCTATTCCAGCCATCCCGATGGCTACCAGAGCTCCGCCGACCTCGTCGCCGGCATCAAGAAGCGGCACGGCGATATCGAGGTGTCGGTCTCGGCGTACCCTGAGAAGCATCCCGAGGCGCGCGACTTCGACGATGACATCGACACGCTGCAGGCCAAGGTCGATGCAGGTGCGACCCGCGCGATCACGCAGGTGTTCTTCGATAACGACCTCTATTTCCGCTATCTCGACCGCGTGCGCGCGCGCGGGATCAACATCCCGATCGTGCCGGGCATCATGCCCATGCATAATTTCAAGCAGGCGAGAGCCTTCGTCACCCGCGCCGGCACCTCCGTGCCGGACTGGTTCGCCGCGAAATTCGAGGGGCTCGACGAAGACGCCGAGACCCGCAAGCTGGTGGCGGCGACCGTCGCGGCCGGCCAGGTGCAGAAGCTGGCCAAGCACGGCGTCGACACCTTCCATTTCTACACCATGAACCGCGCCGATCTCGTGTTCGCGATCAGCCATTTGCTCGGCATCCGCGCCAAGAGCGCGCAGAAGGCGGCTTAAGACACCATGACCGTATCCACCTCTCCCAAGCGAACCGCCCTGCTCAACGCCGCGCGCGAGCGCATTCTCGTGCTCGACGGCGCCATGGGCACGATGATCCAGAATCTCCAGTTCGACGAGGCCGCCTTCCGCGGCGAGCGATTCAAGAACTTCCATCGCGATTTGCGCGGCAACAACGACCTCTTGATCCTGACCCAACCGCAGGCGATCGAGGACATCCACGCCGCTTACTTGCGCGCCGGCGCCGACATCGTCGCGACCAACACCTTCTCCACGACCTCGATTGCCCAGGCCGATTACGATCTCGCCGACATCGTCTACGAGATGGCGCGAGAAGGCGCCCGCCTCGCCGGCAACGCCGCACGCCGCGTCGAGGCCGAGGACGGCAAGCCGCGCTTCGTCGCCGGCGCCATCGGACCGACCAACCGCACCGCCTCGATCTCGCCCGACGTGTCCAATCCCGGCTACCGCGCCGTCACGTTCGACGACCTGCGCAAATCCTATGGCGAGCAGATCAACGGCATGCTCGACGGCGGCGTCGATCTGCTGCTGGTCGAGACCATCTTCGACACGCTGAACGCCAAGGCGGCGCTGTACGCGATCGCCGAGATCACGGAAGAACGTGGCATCGACATGCCCGTGATGGTGTCGGGCACCATCACCGACAAGTCCGGCCGCCTGCTGTCCGGCCAGTTGCCGGAAGCGTTCTGGCATTCGGTCCAGCACGCCAAGCCCGTCACCATCGGCTTCAACTGCGCGCTCGGCGCGGAAGATCTGCGCGCGCATATCGCCGATATCGGCCGCGTCGCCGACACGCTTGTTTGCGCCTATCCCAATGCCGGCCTGCCCAACGAGTTCGGCCAGTATGACGAGACCCCGGAATACATGGCCCGCCTGGTCGGCGAGTTCGCGCGCGATGGCCTCGTCAACATCGTCGGCGGTTGCTGCGGCACCACGCCGGACCATATCGCGGCGATTGCGGCTGCGGTCGCGCCGCACAAGCCGCGCATCGTGCCGGAGATCGAACCTCGCTTGCGGCTCTCCGGCCTCGAGCCGTTCATCCTGACCGACGCCATTCCCTTCGTGAACGTCGGCGAGCGCACCAACGTCACCGGCTCCGCCCGCTTCCGCAAGCTGGTCACCGCCGGCGACTACACCGCCGCGCTGCAGGTCGCGCGCGACCAGGTCGAGAACGGCGCGCAGATCATCGACGTCAACATGGACGAGGGTCTTCTGGACTCGGAAGCGGCGATGGTGACCTTCCTCAACCTCGTCGCCGCCGAGCCCGACATTGCCCGCGTCCCCGTAATGGTCGACAGCTCGAAATTCTCCGTGATCGAGGCCGGCCTGAAATGCGTGCAGGGCAAGCCGGTCGTCAACTCGATCTCGATGAAGGAAGGCGAGGACAAGTTCATTCACGAGGCCAAGATCGCCCGCCGTCACGGCGCGGCTGTCGTGGTGATGGCGTTCGACGAGGTCGGCCAGGCCGACACGTTCGCCCGCAAGACCGAGATCTGCAAGCGCGCCTACGACATCCTGGTGAACCGCGTCGGCTTCCCGCCGGAAGACATCATCTTCGATCCCAATATTTTCGCGATCGCAACCGGCATCGAGGAGCACAACAATTACGGCGTCGACTTCATCGAAGCGACGCGCTGGATCCGCAAGAATCTGCCGGGCGCGCACATTTCTGGTGGTGTGTCCAATTTGTCGTTCTCGTTCCGCGGCAACGAGCCGGTGCGCGAGGCCATGCACTCGGTGTTCCTGTATCACGCCATCAAGGCCGGCATGGACATGGGCATCGTCAATGCCGGGCAGATGATCGTCTATGACGATATCGATCCCGAATTGCGCCAGGTGTGCGAGGACGTCATCCTCAACCGTGACCCCGGTGCGTCCGAGCGTCTGCTGGCGCTTGCGGAAAGATTCCGCGGCAACAAGACTCAGACCAAGGAAGCCGATCTCGCCTGGCGCGAATGGCCGGTGGCGAAGCGGCTGTCGCATTCGCTGGTGCACGGCATCACCGAGTTCATCGAGCAGGATACCGAAGAGGCCCGCAAGGCTTCGAAGCGCCCGCTCGACGTGATCGAGGGACCGCTGATGGCCGGCATGAATGTGGTCGGCGATCTCTTCGGTGACGGCAAGATGTTCCTGCCGCAGGTGGTGAAGTCGGCCCGCGTGATGAAGCAGGCTGTCGCCTGGCTGATGCCGTTCATGGAGGAGGAGAAGGCGCGCAATCTCGCCAACGGCATCGGCACGGAAGGCTCCTCGTCCGCCGGCAAGATCGTGCTCGCGACCGTCAAGGGCGACGTCCACGACATCGGCAAGAACATCGTCGGCATCGTGCTCCAGTGCAACAATTACGAGGTCATCGACCTCGGCGTGATGGTGCCCGCGGCCAAGATCGTCGAGACGGTGAAGGCGGAGAAGGCCGACATCGTCGGGCTGTCCGGCCTGATCACACCCTCGCTCGACGAGATGGCGTTCTTCGCCGCAGAATTGCAGCGCGAAGGCCTCAAGCTGCCGCTCTTGATCGGCGGCGCCACCACGAGCCGCGTGCATACCGCGGTCAAGATCGACCCGAGCTATCGCGCAGGCCCCGTGGTGCATGTCAACGACGCCAGCCGCGCCGTCGGTGTTGCGTCGGCGCTGCTGTCGCCCGAGAGGCGCGAGGCCTATGCCGCCGAAGTCCGCGCCGAATACGCAAAGATCTCGGACGCCCATATGCGCGCCCAGGCCGACAAGAAGCGGCTGAAGCTGGCGACCGCCCGCGCCAACCGCGTGCCGGTCGACTTCACCGCGAACAAGCCGGTGAAGCCGACCTTCCTCGGCACCCGAAGCTTTGACGACTACGATCTCGCCGAGCTGGTGCCCTATATCGACTGGACGCCGTTCTTCCAGACCTGGGAGCTCGCCGGGCGCTTCCCTGCCATCCTCGACGACGCCAAGGTCGGCGAAGTTGCGCGCTCGCTCTACGACGACGCGCGCAAGATGCTCGACCTGATCGTCAAGGAGAAATGGTTCCGCGCGCGCGCCACCGTCGGCTTCTGGCCGGCCAATGCGCAGGGCGACGACATCGTGCTCTATGCCGACGAGAGCCGGACCAGGACGATCGCGACGCTGCACACGCTGCGCCAGCAGCTCGAGAAGCGCGAGGGCCGTTTCAACGCGGCGCTGTCCGACTTCGTCGCGCCCGCCAACACCGGCGTGCCCGATTATGTCGGCGGCTTCGTCGTCACCGCCGGCATCGGCGAGGATGTGGTCGCCGACCGGTTCAAGATGGCCAATGACGACTACTCGTCGATCCTGTGCAAGGCGCTGGCCGACCGCCTGGCCGAAGCCTTCGCCGAGCGCATGCATGCCCGCGTCCGCCGCGAGTTCTGGGCCTATGCGCCGGACGAGGCGCTCTCGACCGACGAGTTGATCCTCGAAAAGTATCAGGGCATCCGTCCCGCCCCCGGCTATCCCGCGCAACCCGATCACACCGAGAAGGCCACGCTGTTCGAGCTGCTCGATGCCGAGAACACCGCCGGCGTGAAGCTGACCGAGAGCTATGCGATGTGGCCGGGCTCCTCCGTGTCGGGGCTCTATCTCGCCAATCCAGAGAGCTATTATTTCGGAGTCGGCAAGATCGAGCGCGATCAGGTCGAGGATTATGCTGCGCGCAAGGGCATGAGCGTCGCCGAGACCGAGCGCTGGCTCGCGCCGATTCTGAACTACATCCCGACGCGAGAGGGTGCGAGCGACAAGGGGGCGTTCACGGCAACGCCGGCGAACGACGAGACGTCGAAGGAGCTTGCGTCGCATCCGCCGGGCTGCACCTGCGCGGTGCACCTGGTCTGGCAGAAGAAGCGCGCGGGCGCGGGTTAGGCGCCCTCCAAACAGAAAATGAAAAATCAACCCCATGCACAGTAGGCATGGGGTTGAAAAAGCTCGATAATTTTTTCGGCGCTACCGAATGATTTTTTCGATATTACCGAAATCGCTTGCGGCGTCGGGCAAAACACCTGTAACATTCCATCATCGCCGACCGTGCCCGTTTGATACTCCCTCGCCAGTCGCCATCACGGCGCGTGCCACACGTTCGCTGTCGTCCTGGCGAAAGCCATCCATACCGGGTGATCCATTGGTGGTCATCGCAGGCAATACCGAACGACCAATCTTCGCCAAATGACCCGCTGGGGCAATGGGTCCTGGCTTTCGCCAGGACGACATTGGTGAAGCTATGCCTGGCATGTGCTGGGGCAACGCACAGCATCGAACGCAAAGCGCGTTCGCCGCGACCAATGGCGGTCGCCGCCGAAGCGCAGGGGAATCGGATGCTGAACGCCCAACAATTGATGTGGACACAGATTGCCGCCGGCATCGCCGTGCTGCTGTTTGGATTGACGCTGTTCAACCTGGTCCGCATGCGGGGCCGGATGGTGGCGGCGCGGAGCTGGGACAAGGTGGAGGGCATCATCACGGTCTCCCGGGTCGACCAGCCGACGGCGCATTCCTCGGACGATCGGAACGACGCCAAGCCCATCATCCGCTATCGCTATCAGGCCGGCGGCCAGGAGCTGGAAGGCGACAAGATCTTTGTCAGCGGCACCGTCATCACGACGAGGGTCCTGGCCGCAAAACTGACCGGACGCTATCCGGTCGGCGCCCATGTCGAGGTCCATGTCGATCCGAAGCAACCGACAGAGGCGCTGCTGGAGCCTGCCGCCGCGCAGAACGTCGCGGCCCTGGTGGCGTTCACAATGGTGTTCGGCGTCATCGCCGCCACCCTGACCGCGCATTCGTTCGCGGGCCACGTGCTCTACGCCGACAAGGGCGTCCCGCTGTTCGCGTTCGCGGTGCCGATCATCGTGCTCGTGGGCGGGGTGTTCCTCGCCGCCGATTATGTCCGGACGCGCCGGCTGGCGAGCGCCAGCCTGCGCTGGCCGACCGCGTCGGGCAGGGTCACCCATTGCGACGTGATCGAGGAAATCGTCGAGGAGAAGACCGAGCACGACAATCGACCAACGACTTCAAAGCTCGTCCACCGCTATCAGGTCGACCTGCGCTACGCCTACAGGGTCGGCAAGCGCGACTTCATCGGCACCGAAGTCGATTGGAACGGCACCATGATCTCCGGCCTGCGCGAGGTCGCCGAAGAGGCCGCGGCGAAATATCGGCCTGGGAAGAGCGTCCAGGTCTACTACGATCCGGACCAGCCCGAACAAGCCGTGCTGGAGCCTGCAAGCCGGGGAGGCGCGCTGGGGCCGCTGATCGGTGCCGCGGTCTGCGCGGTTGTCGGCGGCCTCTTCCTGACGATCCTGATCAAGGTCGGGTTCGCATAGCGGCGATCACCCCTTCGGCGGTGCCAGGGGCTGCACGATCTCCTTGAACGGCGCCAGCGCCTCGCACGCATCGGCATGCGCCGACAGCGCCGGATAGCGCGACGGCTCGAACAACTGCGGATGGGCCTCGCGGGTGAAGCGGACGACGCAGGCGACCACAATATCGGCGTGGCCGATGCGGTCACCCAGCCAGTACGGCGTGGTCACCTTGGCGCGCTCGGCCTCCAGCGCTTTCAGCACGTCCGCGATCTGCGCCTGGCAGCGCTCGACCCACAGCGTAAGCTGCTCCTTCCGCAGCACGCGTTCGTAGAGCAGGCTCACGGCCTTGTCGCCGAGGCCGGACGCGAGCGCGCAGATGCGCAAGTGACGCCGGCGCTCGGCGCCGGAGCGCGGCAGCATCGCCTTCTCCGGCCCGGCGAGCTCGTCGAGATAATCGAGGATGAACGTGCTCTCGATCAGCGCCTCGCCGTCGTCGAGCACCAGCGTCGGCACGCGGCGCAGCGGATTATAGGGCGCGATCTTGTCGGCGTCGCCGAAGGTCGACCACGGCCTGTGCTCGAAGGCGAGGCCGTAAAGCCGCAGCGCAATCGCGACGCGGCGGACGAAGGGGGAATCATATTGGCCGATCAGGAACATGGTTTTGCGCTCTTCTCTGGCTTTTGGACGAGGCAGGGCCGATCAGTTTCCACGGCAAGGCCGCAGTGGCGCAAGCAAAATCATGGAAGTGGAGCATTGCGCTGCATGCAACGGCGCCGCGACAGCGGCTGCCGGATGCGTTATCAAGGACGGCATCATGACAGCAACAATGGACATCAATCGGGAGCGGATCGCGGCGACCGAGGCCGTCATCCGTCCGCACATACGGCGCACGCCGCTCGTTGAGGCCGATCTCGCCGATTTTGGCCTGCCGGCTTCTCCCGTCACGTTCAAGCTCGAGATGCTGCAGCATTCCGGATCGTTCAAGGCGCGGGGTGCCTTCGCCAACCTGCTGTTGCGCCGGCTGCCGGAAGCCGGTGTCGTCGCCGCATCGGGCGGCAATCACGGCGCGGCGGTGGCGTATGCGGCGCAGCGGCTCGGCATCCCGGCCACGATTTTCGTGCCCGAGATCACCTCGCCGGCCAAAGCCGAGCGTATCAGAGGCTATGGCGCGAAACTCGTGATTGCGGGCAGCCGCTATGCCGACGCGCTCGCCGCAAGCGAAACCCATGTCGCGCAGACCGGCGCCATGGCGGTGCATGCCTACGACCAGGTCGAGACCTTGCTCGGTCAGGGCAGTGTCGGAATGGAGCTGGAGCAGGATGCACCGGGCATTGACACGGTGCTGGTTGCAGTCGGCGGCGGCGGCCTGATCGGTGGCATGGCGGCCTGGAGTGCCGGCAGGACGCGCATCGTCGCGGTCGAGCCGGAGCAGTCGCCAACGCTTCACGCCGCCTTCGCGGCAGGCGCGCCGATCGATGCGCCGGCGGGCGGCATCGCCGCCGATAGTCTCGCCCCGCGACGTGTCGGACAATTGATGTTTCCGATTGCGCGGGCCCATGTCGAGCGGGTCGTCCTGGTCGCCGACGACGCGATCAAGCAGGCGCAGTCGGCCTTGTGGTCGAGCCTGCGCCTGGTGGCCGAGCCCGGCGGCGCCGCCGCATTTGCCGCCTTGCTCTCCGGTCGCTATCGCCCCTCACCCGGCGAGCGGGTCGCGGTACTGGTTTGTGGCGCCAACACCAATGCGGTGAATTTCAACAGCTAGCGAGCTTCGCATGATCTGGAGCGCGTAGCCCGAATGAAAAGGGACGACGGTGCCACGCTCCGTCATTGCGAGCGCAGAGAAGCAATCCGGTATCTCTCGGCGGAAACAGACTGGATTGCTTCGTCGCAAGGGCTCCTTGCAATGACGGGTAGGAGGCAGCTCTGCACTATCCGATGATCGGCATATGCCTCGCCGCCGTCCGCGGCACCGTGCCATCGAGCCGCGGATCGTCGGCGATCTCAATCTGGCGGCGGAACGGGCGGAAGCCGAAGCGCTGATAGAACGCAACGGCCGACGGATGATCGAAGGTGCAGGTGTGCACCCAGACGCGGGACAAATCGCGTGACCATGCGATTTCAAGTGCATGGTTCATCATGAAGCGGGCGGCACCACTGCCGATCAGTTTTGCGGTGACGCCGAAATACACCAGCTCGCACTGGCCGGCCTCGCGAAAGTCCAGCTCCAGCAGGCCTTCATCGCGGCCGTCCACGACAAGCGTATAGACCTCGACGCCCGGCGCATGGATGACGGCAGCGAGCTCGGCATCGTTCATGCGCGCCCGCGAAAACCACAACCACTCCTCGCCGACGCGGCGATGGAGGTCGCGATACCAATGAAGCGCGGGGGTATCGACCTTGCGCAGGGTCCAAAGACCTGATGGAGCGCCGGGCGGATCGGCGCGGCGCGCGGGGCGCGCGGTCATCTCGAGATGGGTAACGACGGCGGCGATCTTGCCGGCGGGGATGTCGGAATAGCCGTCGGGGAGGATCATGGGATGCGTCCCTTTGAAGCTGAGCGCCGGCCACACATTCCGGGTCGGGGGGGGGGGGGGGGGGGGGGGGGGGGGGGGGGGGGGGGGGGGGGGGGGTGAGGGGGGGGGGGGGGGGGGGGGGGCCCCCCCCCCCCCCCCCCCGCCCCCCCCCCCCCCCCCCCCCCCCCGGCCCCCCCCCCCCCCCCCCCCCCCCCACGGCGGAGTTTGTGGATACGCCTCATTCACCGCGGCGTCAGCGTGATCGCCTCCGCCGCCGCCGCTTCGACCGCAGCGCGGCTGTAGAGCAGCGGCACATACTGGCCGGTCGCCCACAGCGGCGCGAGGTCGCGATAGTGGCCGCTGAAGGGATCGCCCGACTGGCCCGGCGTGTTGATGGTGCGGCTCGCATCCCAATTGCCGACGTCGAGCACCATGCGGAACGAGGCGCCGGCGAACAGCTGATAATCGGTGCGGCGGTAGGTGGCCGCGCGCGGCACATTGGCCGCGCCGCCGTAGGCCAGCGGACCGACCGAGAGCTGAGCGGCCGTCGCCTTGTCGGCAAGCGGCATCAGAGCATGGTCGAATTTTGCGACGTGCAGGCGGCCCCAGCGCCAGGTTGAGGAATCGGCCCCGAGCTTGGCCGTCACATCGGCCACCGCGGCGCCGAGGCTGTCGCGCAGGATCTGGTCGCGCGCGGCGGCGGGATCGGAGCCAAACGACGCGTCTGGAGATTCCAAGAAGGCAACAAGCGCCGAAATGCTCGACGCCTCGGGCGCGATCAGGTCGGCGGCCTTGGGCGCCGTGGTCTTCAACAGTACCGGTCCAAGATGATTGGCGATCCAGACCTCGAACACCGCAGCAGCGGCACTGTCGGCGGCATCACGGGCATTCCAGGGCTTGAGCAGTTCGAGGCCCTTCTTCACGTTGGCATCGTCCGAAGTGAGCGGCTGCAACAGCTTGACCAGCCGCCGGCCCAGCATCGTGGTGTCGTCGTTCTGCAGATCCATGGCATCGGCCAGCGTCACCTTGCTGTTGGCCTTCAGGACCTCGGTGATACGCTGCCAGCGCGCACTGTCCGCCCATTCGAAGCCGACCTTGCGCTCGCTGACGGGATAATCCGCCGGCAGGTTCATCTGGTTGGCGGTGGCGAGAAAGCCCTGCTTGGGCTGATAGGCCTTGGGCAGTTCGTCGAGCGAGAGAAAACCCTGCCATTCGTAGCGGCCGTCGCCGGGCACCGGCATCAGGCCATCATAGTTGGCGCGCCGCGGCGTCTTGCCGGCGGCGACCCAGCCGATATTGCCCTTGGTGTCCGCATAGACCTGATTCTCCGACGGCGCGCCCCAGCGCCGCATTGCGCCGAGGAATCCGTTCCAGTCCTTCGCGGTCATGTAGTCGGAGGAGCCGAAATAGGCCGAGGTGCCGGGCTCGAACCAGATCGAGCGCACGGCGAAGGCGCGCTTGTTGGCGTCATCGACATAGATCACCGGACCATGCCGGGTGAATTTCAGCTCGAGATCGCGATCGCTCTCGCCTTTCACCTGCTCTTTCTCGTGGACGATGCGCATGTCCTCCCAGCCAGTGCCATAGCGGTACTGGTTGGGATTCTCCGGATTGAGCTCGTAGACGTAGAGGTCTTCCTGGTCGACGTTGAAGATGGTGAGACCGAAGGCGATGGTGCCGTTGTGGCCGATTGAGATGCCGGGCAGCGCCGGCTCGCCCGCACCGATCACGGAGAGGCCGGGCGCATTGAGGCCGACGATGTAGCGCAGCGACGGCACGCTGTGCTCGCGATGCGGATCGTTGGCGAGGATCGGCCGTCCCGTCGCGGTCCGCGACGCCGCGATCACCCAATTGTTGGAGCCGATGGTGTCGCGTTGCTGGTCGGCCTCGGTGAGGTACTTGTCGGGATCGTGCGCGAGTGCGGCCTGGCGATCTTTCGGCGCGGCAAAGGCGACCGGACGCGTTGCCAGATCGTAAGGCGCCAGCACCGCCTTCGGCACGCTGCAGGGATCGAGACCATCGGGAATCTTCGTCGTCCAGGCCGGCTCGAGCTTGACGCGAAACCGATCGGCATCGAGGCCGGCCGCACAGGCGACCAACGAGCGCTTGACCTCGGAGGCGACATTGCGCGTCAGGCCGTGGCTGCGGATGCGGACGATGTCGTCCGCCGTCCACGGATCCGGCCTGGTACCGGCGATCCTGAATTCGATCGGCAGCGGGCGCTTGCCCGCGCGCACATCGGCGACATAGGCGTTGACCCCGGCGACGAATGCCTCCGCATAGGTCCTCCCCTTGGGGCCGTAAGCCGCCCATTCCGCATTCATATCGCCGCGATAGAGAAAGAGCCGCAGCGCCTTGTCCTGTTCGGCATAGGCCGGGCCGAAATCCTTAGCCAGCAGACCAAGTCCGCGCTTGCGCCAGAGATCGATCTGCCAGAGCCGGTCGCGCGCGGCGTTGAAGCCCTGCAGGAAAAACAGGTCGTGCTCATTGTCTGCATAGATGTGGGGGATGCCCCAGACATCGACCAGAATCTGCGCGGGAGCATTGAGACCGGCGACGTCGGTCTTGACCTGACGCGCGCTTCCGAGCGGGTCCGGCTTCTCACGCGCGAGGGAGGTCGAGGTGAGCAGCGCGGCGCAGATCGCGGCACCGCAGAGCTTTTGGACGACCCGGTTGAGATCCGTGTTCATTGTCGTTTCTCCCGTTTGTTGTTGTTTGGCGCGTCGTGCGCGCCCGTTATTCGCCCTCGTCGCTCGCGAGCACGCCCTTCACCGCCCTTGTCCATCCCGCAAGCTTCCGCTCGCGCGTCGCCTGGCTCATGTTGGGCTTGAAGCGGTGCTCCAGCCGCCAGTTATCGGCGAATTTGGTCGGCTCGGGATAGACGCCGGCCTCGAGGCCGGCAAGATAGGCGGCGCCAAGTGCCGTCGTCTCCTGGATCACGGGGCGATCGACCGGCGCATCGAGCAGGTCGGCGAGGCGCTGCATGGTCCAGTCGGATGCGGTCATGCCGCCATCGACGCGGAGCACGACGCTTGCCACCTCCGAGCTCGGCCAGTCGGCGCGCATTGCGGCCCAGAGATCAAAGGTCTGGTAGCAGACGCTTTCCAGGGCGGCGTGGGCAAGCTCGGCCGGGCCGGTGTTGCGGGTGAGGCCGAACAGGGCGCCGCGCACGCGCGGATTCCAGTACGGCGCGCCCATGCCGACGAAGGCCGGGACGAGATAGACGCTCTGCATGGAGTCCGACTGATCGGCGAGAGGTCCGGTCTCGGCGGCATGCTTGATGATGCCGAGGCCGTCGCGCAGCCACTGCACTGCCGAACCTGCGACGAAGATCGAGCCTTCGAGCGCATAGGTGCGCTTGCCCCCGAGCTGGTAGGCGATGGTGGTGAGCAGCTTGTTCTTCGAGGCCACGGGCGTGGTGCCGGTGTTGAGCAGGGCGAAGCAGCCGGTGCCGTAAGTCGATTTCATCATCCCCGGACGGAAGCAGGCCTGGCCGATGGTCGCGGCCTGCTGGTCGCCGGCGATGCCGCAGATCGCAATGGCGCCGCCGAACAAATCCGGCGTGCTCTCGCCGAAACGGGCGGAGGAATCCTTCACCTCGGGCAGCATCGAGCGCGGCACGCCGATGATCTCGAGCAGTTCGTCGTCCCACTGGCCGGTGTGGATGTTGAACAGCAGCGTGCGCGAGGCGTTGGTGGCGTCGGTGGCGTGGACCTTGCCGCCGGTGAGACGCCAAAGCAGATAGCAATCGACGGTGCCGAACATCAATTCGCCGCGCGCGGCGCGCGCCCGTGCGCCGGGGACGTGGTCGAGAATCCAGGCGACCTTGGTGCCGGAGAAATAGGGGTCGATGATCAGGCCGGTCTTCTGCGAGATCACGGGCTCGCGGCCGTCGGCTTTCAGCTTGGCGCAGATGTCGGCGGTGCGGCGGTCCTGCCAGACGATGGCGCGGTGCACGGCCTGCCCGGTGGCGCGGTCCCACACCACGGTGGTCTCGCGCTGGTTGGTGATGCCGATCGCGGCGATGTCCTTTGCGCCGATGCCGGCCTGCGCGATCGCGTCGCGGCAGACCGTCACGGTCGAGGTCCAGATGTCCTCGGGCTCGTGCTCGACCCAACCCGAGGCAGGGAAATGCTGCGGAAACTCGGCCTGCGCCTTCGCCGCAATGGAAATGTCGCCGCGAAACACGATCGCGCGCGAGGAGGTGGTGCCCTGGTCGATGGCGAGGACGAAAGACATGGAAGCAAACCTTGGGGTTTCTTTGGCGTTTTCCCGGCGTTGTCCGGTGAGGGGCTATTGTGTTTCGCCAAAGGGAGCGGATTAGGGCGGGAAGGTCAAGACGGCTGTCCTCCCACCCTCCCCCTGGAGGGCAGGGTGGGCTCGCATGCAGCGAAGCGGAACGCGAACCGGGACGGGGTGACAGACTATCCGCGAAGTTGGTGCTTCGAATTCTGAGCAGCAGCCGTCTCGTCGACGCAAGCGATACCGCCTTTGCGGCTTCACCCCACCCCGCCTCGCGTTGCGCTCTGGGCAACACGAAGCGCCCCTCTCCTCTAGCGGAGGATAAGTGAAGCGCGCCCGGCGCACCATTGCAAGTAGAGCAGAAGTTACGCCGCCGCCGTCGTCACGCCGCCGTCGATGACGATGGTCTGTCCGGTCATGAAGCTCGACGCGTCGGAGGCGAGGTAGGCCACTGCGCCTGCGATTTCGTCGGGTTCGCCGATGCGGCGGAGCGGGGTGGTGGCGGTGCGGCGCTTTAGATTCGCTTCGTCTTCCCACAGCGCGCGGGCGAAGTCGGTCTTGACGAGGCCGGGCGCGATGCAGTTGACGCGGACGCCTTTCGGGCCCCATTCGCCGGCGAGCGAACGACACAGCGCGAAGTCGGCGGCTTTCGAGATGCCGTAGGCGCCGATCACGGTCGAACCGCGCAAGCCCCCGATCGAGGAGATGATGACGACGGAGCCGTTGCCGCGCTCCGCCATTTGCGGGATCGCCAGCGCGGAGAGCCAGATGTTGCTCTTGACGTTCGAGCCCATGATCTTGTCGAAGGCCTCGTCGGTGATGTCGAGCAGCGGACCGTAATACGGGTTGACCGCGGCGTTGCAGACGAGGATGTCGATCTTGCCATAGTGCTTGGTCGCACCCGCGATCAGCGCCTCGACCTCCTGCTTGCGCGCGATGTTGCAGGGGATGACGGTGGCCTCGCCGCCGGCCGCCTTGATGCCGTCGGCGACTGCCTTGCAGGCGTCGGCCTTGCGCGAGGAGACCACCACTTTGGCGCCGAGCTTTGCGAGCAGCTCGGCGGAGGAGCGGCCGATGCCGCGGCTGGAGCCGGTGACCACGGCGACCTTGCCGGTGAGATCGAACGGGGTGTTCTTCATTGTTATTGCTCCGTTGAGCCCGCTTATTCAGACGTCATCGCCCGGCTTGACCGGGCGATCCAGTATTCCAGAGACGGCTCGGCTAGAACCGAGAAGCCGCAGCGTACTGGATCCCCCGCCTGCGCGGGGGATGACAGCGACCTTGTAGCTAGATCAACCCGCCACCGTCCGCCACGCGGCGCTGGTGGTAGTCGGTGTCGCCGAACGAGTTCTCGATCATGGTCAGGCGCTTGAAGTAATGGCCGATCTTCGCCTCCATGGTCATGCCGATGCCGCCGTGGAGCTGGATCGCCTGCTGTCCCACGAACTTCAGCGACTTGCCGATCTGCACCTTGGCCGCGGCAATAGCGTTGCTGCGCTCCTTGGCATCCTGGAAATCGCCCGCCATGGTCGCGAACATCGACATCGATCGCGCCTGCTCGGTGGCGACGAACATGTCAGAGGCGCGGTGCTGCAGCGACTGGAACGAGCCGATCGGCACCCCGAACTGCTTGCGCGTCTTGATGTACTCGACCGTGGTCTTCAGCGACTCATCCATCAGGCCGACCGCTTCGGCGCAGAGCGCGATGCGGGCTTCGTCGACCACACGCTCGATCAGCGCGAGCGAGTCGTCGGGATTGCCGAGCGCCGCATCGGCACCGATTTCGACGCCGGTGAAGGTGATGTCGGCGGCGTGCAGGCCGTCCTGGGTCGGGTACGACTTCTTGGCGACGCCCTTGGCGTCGGCCGGCACCAGGAACACGCCGATGCCGCTCTTGTCGCGGCGCTCGCCCCTGGTGCGCGCGGTGACGATGAGGGTATCTGCATTCTCGCCGTTGAGCACGACGAACTTCTCGCCGTCGATGACCCAACCGTCGCCCTTCTTCTTCGCCGTCGTGGTGACGTCGAAGAGATCGTAGCGCGAGTTCTTCTCGAGCTGGGCAAAGGCGAGCGTCTTGCTGCCGTCTACGATACCGGGCACATGCGCGGCCTTCTGCGCATCGCTGCCCGCATGGCGCAGGAAGCCGCCGCCGATCACGACGGTTGCGAGGTAAGGCTCGAGCACCAGTGCCTTGCCGAGCGCCTCCATCACGATCATGGTCTCGACGCCGCCGCCGCCGAAGCCGCCATCGGCCTCCGCGAAGGGCAGACCGAGCAGGCCCTGCTCGGCGAGCTTGCCCCAGACCGCTTTGCTCCAGCCGCCCTTCTCCTTCATGTACTTCTTGCGGCTCTCGAAATCGTAGGAATCGCTCAACAGGCCGTCGATGCTTTCCTTGAGAAGCCGTTGCTCCTCGTTCAGATCAAAATCCATGTTCTTTGCTCTCCGGTATCGATTTCGTCATGCCCGGTCTTGTGCCGGGCATCCACGTTCTTTCGTGGCGCTAGGCGTGGATGGCCGGGTCAGGCCCGGCCATGACGGTGAGTGCGTGTTGATGGTGTACGATCAAAGCCCCAGCACCGCCTTGGCGATGATGTTGCGCTGGATCTCGTTGGAGCCGCCGTAGATCGAGACCTTGCGGTTGTTGAAATAGCTCGGCGCGATCTGGGCGGTCCAGTCCATGGCTTCGTTCGAGCCGTCGTCGCCGTGCACGTCATAGGGTGCCGCGAACGGGCCGATCACCTCCATCAGCAGCTCGGTGGTGGTCTGCTGGATCTCGGAGCCCTTGATCTTCAGCACCGAGGAAGCCGGATTGGGCTTGCCTTTGCCGTGCTTGCCTTCGTCGGCGACGACGCGGAGCTGGGTGAGTTCGAGCGCCTTGAGCTCGATCTCGCAGGCCGCGAGCTTGTCGCGGAAGGCCGCGTCCTGAATGATCGGCTTGCCGCCGGATTCGACCTTGGAGGCGAGATCGCGGATGCGGCGGAGCCGCTCCTTGGAGACGCCGACCCGCGCGATGCCGGTGCGCTCATTGCCGAGCAGGAATTTCGCGTAATCCCAGCCCTTGTTCTCCTCGCCGATCAGGTTCTCGATGGGCACTTCGACGTCGTCGAAGAACACCTCGTTGACCTCGGCGCCGCCGTCGATGGTCTGGATCGGGCGCACCGTGACGCCCTTCGACTTCATCGAGAACACGATGAAGGAGATGCCCATCTGCTTCTTGGCGGACGGGTCGGTGCGGCAGAGGCAGAAGATCATGTCGGCGTGCTGGGCGAGCGTGGTCCAGGTCTTCTGGCCGTTGATGATCCACTTGTCGCCCTTGCGCTCGGCCTTCGTCTTCAGCGAGGCGAGGTCGGAGCCGGAGCCGGGCTCGGAGAAGCCCTGGCACCACCAGTCGTCGACATTGGCGATGCGCGGCAGATACTGCTTCTTCTGCTCTTCATTGCCGAAGGTGTAGATGACGGGACCCACCATGCTGACGCCGAAGGCGAGCGGCTGCGGCGCCGGATAGGACTGCAGCTCCTCGTTGAAGATATAGTGCTGCACGGAGGTCCAGCCGGTGCCGCCATATTGCTTGGGCCAGTGGCTGACGCCCCAGCCCTTCTTGTTGAGGATGCGCCACCACGTCACCATCTCGTCCTTCGAGAGGTGGCGGCCCTCGACCAGCTTGCGCCGCGTATCCGGCGGCACGTTGTCGCGGAAGAATGACCGCACTTCCTCGCGAAACGCCTGCTCTTCTTTCGTGAATGCGAGATCCATCGGATCCTCCTGTGAATGTGTCGTCCCGGCGAAGGCCGGGACCCATACTCCGCAGCAGGAGTGTGGCACGCGAACAACAATGGCCTTCGCAAACCAACGAAGGCCGGTGGTTATGGGTCCCGGCCTTCGCCGGGACGACACATTCACAGGAGGATCCGATGGATCTCGCATTCACGAAAGAAGAGCAGGCGTTTCGCGAGGAAGTGCGGTCATTCTTCCGCGACAACGTGCCGCCGGATACGCGGCGCAAGCTGGTCGAGGGCCGCCACCTCTCGAAGGACGAGATGGTGACGTGGTGGCGCATCCTCAACAAGAAGGGCTGGGGCGTCAGCCACTGGCCCAAGCAATATGGCGGCACCGGCTGGACCTCCGTGCAGCACTATATCTTCAACGAGGAGCTGCAGTCCTATCCGGCGCCGCAGCCGCTCGCCTTCGGCGTCAGCATGGTGGGTCCCGTCATCTACACCTTCGGCAATGAAGAGCAGAAGAAGCAGTATCTGCCGCGCATCGCCAATGTCGACGACTGGTGGTGCCAGGGCTTCTCCGAGCCCGGCTCCGGCTCCGACCTCGCCTCGCTGAAGACGAAGGCCGAGCGCAAGGGCGACAAGTGGATCATCAACGGCCAGAAGACCTGGACCACGCTCGCCCAGCACGCCGACATGATCTTCTGCCTCTGCCGCACCGACCCGTCCGCCAAGAAGCAGATGGGCATCTCCTTCATCGTGTTCTCGATGAAGTCGAAGGGCGTCACGGTGCGCCCGATCCAGACCATCGACGGCGGCGCCGAGGTCAACGAGGTGTTCTTCGACGACGTCGAAGTGCCCATCGAGAACCTGATCGGCGAGGAGAACAAGGGCTGGGATTACGCGAAATTCCTGCTCGGCAATGAGCGCACCGGCATCGCGCGGGTCGGCGTCTCCAAGGAGCGGCTCCGCCGCATCCGCGATCTCGCCTCCAAGGTCGAATCCGGCGGCAAGCCGATCATTCAGGACGCGGCCTTCCGCGACAAGCTCGCGGCCTGCGAGATCGAGCTCAAGGCGCTCGAACTCACCCAGCTCCGCGTCGTCGCCGACGAAGGCAAGCACGGCAAAGGCAAGCCCAATCCGGCTTCCTCGGTGCTGAAGATCAAGGGCTCCGAGATCCAGCAGACCACCACCGAGCTGCTGATGGAGGTGATCGGCCCGTTCGCGGCACCCTATGACGTGCACGGCGACGACGGCTCGAACGAAGCCATGGACTGGACCGCCCAGATCGCGCCGAGCTATTTCAACAACCGCAAGGTCTCGATCTACGGCGGCTCCAACGAGATCCAGCGCAACATCATCGCCAAGGCGGTGCTGGGGCTTTGATCGTACACCATCAACACGCACTCACCGTCATGGCCGGGCCTGACCCGGCCATCCACGCCTAGCGCCACGAAAGAACGTGGATGCCCGGCACAAGACCGGGCATGACGAAATCGATACCGGAGAGCAAAGAACATGGATTTTGATCTGAACGAGGAGCAACGGCTTCTCAAGGAAAGCATCGACGGCCTGTTGAGCGATTCCTACGATTTCGAGAGCCGCAAGAAGTACATGAAGGAGAAGGGCGGCTGGAGCAAAGCGGTCTGGGGCAAGCTCGCCGAGCAGGGCCTGCTCGGTCTGCCCTTCGCGGAGGCCGATGGCGGCTTCGGCGGCGGCGGCGTCGAGACCATGATCGTGATGGAGGCGCTCGGCAAGGCACTGGTGCTCGAGCCTTACCTCGCAACCGTCGTGATCGGCGGCGGCTTCCTGCGCCATGCGGGCAGCGATGCGCAGAAGGCCGCGCATGTGCCCGGTATCGTAGACGGCAGCAAGACGCTCGCCTTTGCCCAGCTCGAGAAGAACTCGCGCTACGATCTCTTCGACGTCACCACGACGGCGAAGAAGAAGGGCGACGGTTGGGTCATCGACGGCGAGAAGTTCGTCGTGCTCAACGGCGAGAATGCAGATACCCTCATCGTCACCGCGCGCACCAGGGGCGAGCGCCGCGACAAGAGCGGCATCGGCGTGTTCCTGGTGCCGGCCGACGCCAAGGGCGTCGCCAAGAAGTCGTACCCGACCCAGGACGGCCTGCACGCCGCCGACATCACCTTCACCGGCGTCGAAATCGGTGCCGATGCGGCGCTCGGCAATCCCGACGACTCGCTCGCGCTGATCGAGCGTGTGGTCGACGAAGCCCGCATCGCGCTCTGCGCCGAAGCGGTCGGCCTGATGGATGAGTCGCTGAAGACCACGGTCGAGTACATCAAGACGCGCAAGCAGTTCGGGGTGCCGATCGGCTCGTTCCAGTCGCTGCAGCACCGCGCCTCTGACATGTTCGTCGCCACCGAGCAGGCGCGATCGATGTCGATGTTCGCGACCATGGCGGGCGATTTCCAGGATGCCAAGGAGCGCAGCAACGCTATTGCCGCGGCCAAGGTGCAGATCGGCAAGTCGCTGAAGTTCGTGGGACAGCAGGCGATCCAGCTCCACGGCGGCATCGGCATGACCATGGAGGCGAAGATCGGCCATTACTTCAAGCGCCTGACCATGATCGAGAACTCGTTCGGCGACACCGACTACCACCAGCGCCGCGTGGCGGACGGTGGCGGGTTGATCTAGCTACAAGGTCGCTGTCATCCCCCGCGCAGGCGGGGGATCCAGTACGCTGCGGCTTCTCGGTTCTAGCCGAGCCGTCTCTGGAATACTGGATCGCCCGGTCAAGCCGGGCGATGACGTCTGAATAAGCGGGCTCAACGGAGCAATAACAATGAAGAACACCCCGTTCGATCTCACCGGCAAGGTCGCCGTGGTCACCGGCTCCAGCCGCGGCATCGGCCGCTCCTCCGCCGAGCTGCTCGCAAAGCTCGGCGCCAAAGTGGTGGTCTCCTCGCGCAAGGCCGACGCCTGCAAGGCAGTCGCCGACGGCATCAAGGCGGCCGGCGGCGAGGCCACCGTCATCCCCTGCAACATCGCGCGCAAGCAGGAGGTCGAGGCGCTGATCGCGGGTGCGACCAAGCACTATGGCAAGATCGACATCCTCGTCTGCAACGCCGCGGTCAACCCGTATTACGGTCCGCTGCTCGACATCACCGACGAGGCCTTCGACAAGATCATGGGCTCGAACGTCAAGAGCAACATCTGGCTCTCCGCGCTGGCGATCCCGCAAATGGCGGAGCGCGGCAACGGCTCCGTCGTCATCATCTCCTCGATCGGGGGCTTGCGCGGTTCGACCGTGATCGGCGCCTACGGCATCTCGAAAGCCGCCGACTTCGCGCTGTGTCGTTCGCTCGCCGGCGAATGGGGCCCGAAAGGCGTCCGCGTCAACTGCATCGCGCCCGGCCTCGTCAAGACCGACTTCGCCCGCGCGCTGTGGGAAGACGAAGCGAATCTAAAGCGCCGCACCGCCACCACCCCGCTCCGCCGCATCGGCGAACCCGACGAAATCGCAGGCGCAGTGGCCTACCTCGCCTCCGACGCGTCGAGCTTCATGACCGGACAGACCATCGTCATCGACGGCGGCGTGACGACGGCGGCGGCGTAACTTCTGCTCTACTTGCAATGGTGCGCCGGGCGCGCTTCACTTATCCTCCGCTAGAGGAGAGGGGCGCTTCGTGTTGCCCAGAGCGCAACGCGAGGCGGGGTGGGGTGAAGCCGCAAAGGCGGTATCGCTTGCGTCGACGAGACGGCTGCTGCTCAGAATTCGAAGCACCAACTTCGCGGATAGTCTGTCACCCCGTCCCGGTTCGCGTTCCGCTTCGCTGCATGCGAGCCCACCCTGCCCTCCAGGGGGAGGGTGGGAGGACAGCCGTCTTGACCTTCCCGCCCTAATCCGCTCCCTTTGGCGAAACACAATAGCCCCTCACCGGACAACGCCGGGAAAACGCCAAAGAAACCCCAAGGTTTGCTTCCATGTCTTTCGTCCTCGCCATCGACCAGGGCACCACCTCCTCGCGCGCGATCGTGTTTCGCGGCGACATTTCCATTGCGGCGAAGGCGCAGGCCGAGTTTCCGCAGCATTTCCCTGCCTCGGGTTGGGTCGAGCACGAGCCCGAGGACATCTGGACCTCGACCGTGACGGTCTGCCGCGACGCGATCGCGCAGGCCGGCATCGGCGCAAAGGACATCGCCGCGATCGGCATCACCAACCAGCGCGAGACCACCGTGGTGTGGGACCGCGCCACCGGGCAGGCCGTGCACCGCGCCATCGTCTGGCAGGACCGCCGCACCGCCGACATCTGCGCCAAGCTGAAAGCCGACGGCCGCGAGCCCGTGATCTCGCAGAAGACCGGCCTGATCATCGACCCCTATTTCTCCGGCACCAAGGTCGCCTGGATTCTCGACCACGTCCCCGGCGCACGGGCGCGCGCCGCGCGCGGCGAATTGATGTTCGGCACCGTCGATTGCTATCTGCTTTGGCGTCTCACCGGCGGCAAGGTCCACGCCACCGACGCCACCAACGCCTCGCGCACGCTGCTGTTCAACATCCACACCGGCCAGTGGGACGACGAACTGCTCGAGATCATCGGCGTGCCGCGCTCGATGCTGCCCGAGGTGAAGGATTCCTCCGCCCGTTTCGGCGAGAGCACGCCGGATTTGTTCGGCGGCGCCATTGCGATCTGCGGCATCGCCGGCGACCAGCAGGCCGCGACCATCGGCCAGGCCTGCTTCCGTCCGGGGATGATGAAATCGACTTACGGCACCGGCTGCTTCGCCCTGCTCAACACCGGCACCACGCCCGTGGCCTCGAAGAACAAGCTGCTCACCACCATCGCCTACCAGCTCGGGGGCAAGCGCACCTATGCGCTCGAAGGCTCGATCTTCGTCGCAGGTTCGGCAGTGCAGTGGCTGCGCGACGGCCTCGGCATCATCAAGCATGCCGCCGAGACCGGACCTCTCGCCGATCAGTCGGACTCCATGCAGAGCGTCTATCTCGTCCCGGCCTTCGTCGGCATGGGCGCGCCGTACTGGAATCCGCGCGTGCGCGGCGCCCTGTTCGGCCTCACCCGCAACACCGGCCCGGCCGAGCTTGCCCACGCCGCCCTGGAAAGCGTCTGCTACCAGACCTTTGATCTCTGGGCCGCAATGCGCGCCGACTGGCCGAGCTCGGAGGTGGCAAGCGTCGTGCTCCGCGTCGATGGCGGCATGACCGCATCCGACTGGACCATGCAGCGCCTCGCCGACCTGCTCGATGCGCCGGTCGATCGCCCCGTGATCCAGGAGACGACGGCACTTGGCGCCGCCTATCTTGCCGGCCTCGAGGCCGGCGTCTATCCCGAGCCGACCAAATTCGCCGATAACTGGCGGCTGGAGCACCGCTTCAAGCCCAACATGAGCCAGGCGACGCGCGAGCGGAAGCTTGCGGGATGGACAAGGGCGGTGAAGGGCGTGCTCGCGAGCGACGAGGGCGAATAACGGGCGCGCACGACGCGCCAAACAACAACAAACGGGAGAAACGACAATGAACACGGATCTCAACCGGGTCGTCCAAAAGCTCTGCGGTGCCGCGATCTGCGCCGCGCTGCTCACCTCGACCTCCCTCGCGCGTGAGAAGCCGGACCCGCTCGGAAGCGCGCGTCAGGTCAAGACCGACGTCGCCGGTCTCAATGCTCCCGCGCAGATTCTGGTCGATGTCTGGGGCATCCCCCACATCTATGCAGACAATGAGCACGACCTGTTTTTCCTGCAGGGCTTCAACGCCGCGCGCGACCGGCTCTGGCAGATCGATCTCTGGCGCAAGCGCGGACTTGGTCTGCTGGCTAAGGATTTCGGCCCGGCCTATGCCGAACAGGACAAGGCGCTGCGGCTCTTTCTCTATCGCGGCGATATGAATGCGGAATGGGCGGCTTACGGCCCCAAGGGGAGGACCTATGCGGAGGCATTCGTCGCCGGGGTCAACGCCTATGTCGCCGATGTGCGCGCGGGCAAGCGCCCGCTGCCGATCGAATTCAGGATCGCCGGTACCAGGCCGGATCCGTGGACGGCGGACGACATCGTCCGCATCCGCAGCCACGGCCTGACGCGCAATGTCGCCTCCGAGGTCAAGCGCTCGTTGGTCGCCTGTGCGGCCGGCCTCGATGCCGATCGGTTTCGCGTCAAGCTCGAGCCGGCCTGGACGACGAAGATTCCCGATGGTCTCGATCCCTGCAGCGTGCCGAAGGCGGTGCTGGCGCCTTACGATCTGGCAACGCGTCCGGTCGCCTTTGCCGCGCCGAAAGATCGCCAGGCCGCACTCGCGCACGATCCCGACAAGTACCTCACCGAGGCCGACCAGCAACGCGACACCATCGGCTCCAACAATTGGGTGATCGCGGCGTCGCGGACCGCGACGGGACGGCCGATCCTCGCCAACGATCCGCATCGCGAGCACAGCGTGCCGTCGCTGCGCTACATCGTCGGCCTCAATGCGCCCGGCCTCTCCGTGATCGGTGCGGGCGAGCCGGCGCTGCCCGGCATCTCAATCGGCCACAACGGCACCATCGCCTTCGGTCTCACCATCTTCAACGTCGACCAGGAAGACCTCTACGTCTACGAGCTCAATCCGGAGAATCCCAACCAGTACCGCTATGGCACTGGCTGGGAGGACATGCGCATCGTCCACGAGAAAGAGCAGGTGAAAGGCGAGAGCGATCGCGATCTCGAGCTGAAATTCACCCGGCATGGTCCGGTGATCTATGTCGATGACGCCAACAAGCGCGCCTTCGCCGTGCGCTCGATCTGGTTCGAGCCCGGCACCTCGGCCTATTTCGGCTCCTCCGACTACATGACCGCGAAGGACTGGAACGGATTCCTCGGCGCAATGCGGCGCTGGGGCGCGCCGTCGGAGAATCAGGTCTATGCGGACACCAAGGGCAATATCGGCTGGGTCGCCGCCGGCAAGACGCCGCGGCGCGCCAACTATGATGGCCTGATGCCGGTGCCCGGCGACGGCCGCTACGAATGGCAGGGTTTTCTCTCGCTCGACGAACTGCCCAAGGCCTATCAGCCCAAGCAGGGCTTTCTCGCCACCGCCAACCAGATGAACCTGCCGGCGGATTATCCCGTCAGCGAGCGCAAGGTCGGCTTCGAATGGGCGGACAGTGCGCGCTGGCAGCGTATCACCGAGGTCCTGAAGGCCAACAGCAAGGTGACGCTGGCCGATGCCATGGATCTGCAGAACGACGACACCACGATGCTGGGCCGGCGGCTGGTCAAGCTGTTGCAGCCGCTCACTTCGGACGATGCCAACGTGAAGAAGGGCCTCGAACTGCTCAAGCCCTGGAATGCCCGTGATGCCGCCGACAGTGCCGCTGCTGCGGTGTTCGAGGTCTGGATCGCCAATCATCTTGGACCGGTACTGTTGAAGACCACGGCGCCCAAGGCCGCCGACCTGATCGCGCCCGAGGCGTCGAGCATTTCGGCGCTTGTTGCCTTCTTGGAATCTCCAGACGCGTCGTTTGGCTCCGATCCCGCCGCCGCGCGCGACCAGATCCTGCGCGACAGCCTCGGCGCCGCGGTGGCCGATGTGACGGCCAAGCTCGGGGCCGATTCCTCAACCTGGCGCTGGGGCCGCCTGCACGTCGCAAAATTCGACCATGCTCTGATGCCGCTTGCCGACAAGGCGACGGCCGCTCAGCTCTCGGTCGGTCCGCTGGCCTACGGCGGCGCGGCCAATGTGCCGCGCGCGGCCACCTACCGCCGCACCGATTATCAGCTGTTCGCCGGCGCCTCGTTCCGCATGGTGCTCGACGTCGGCAATTGGGATGCGAGCCGCACCATCAACACGCCGGGCCAGTCGGGCGATCCCTTCAGCGGCCACTATCGCGACCTCGCGCCGCTGTGGGCGACCGGCCAGTATGTGCCGCTGCTCTACAGCCGCGCTGCGGTCGAAGCGGCGGCGGCGGAGGCGATCACGCTGACGCCGCGGTGAATGAGGCGTATCCACAAACTCCGCCGTGGGGGGGGGGGGGGGGGGGGGGGGGCCGGGGGGGGGGGGGGGGGGGGGGGGGCGGGGGGGGGGGGGGGGGGGCCCCCCCCCCCCCCCCCCCCCCCTCACCCCCCCCCCCCCCCCCCCCCCCCCCCCCCCCCCCCCCCCCCCCCCCCCCGACCCGGAATGTGTGGCCGGCGCTCAGCTTCAAAGGGACGCATCCCATGATCCTCCCCGACGGCTATTCCGACATCCCCGCCGGCAAGATCGCCGCCGTCGTTACCCATCTCGAGATGACCGCGCGCCCCGCGCGCCGCGCCGATCCGCCCGGCGCTCCATCAGGTCTTTGGACCCTGCGCAAGGTCGATACCCCCGCGCTTCATTGGTATCGCGACCTCCATCGCCGCGTCGGCGAGGAGTGGTTGTGGTTTTCGCGGGCGCGCATGAACGATGCCGAGCTCGCTGCCGTCATCCATGCGCCGGGCGTCGAGGTCTATACGCTTGTCGTGGACGGCCGCGATGAAGGCCTGCTGGAGCTGGACTTTCGCGAGGCCGGCCAGTGCGAGCTGGTGTATTTCGGCGTCACCGCAAAACTGATCGGCAGTGGTGCCGCCCGCTTCATGATGAACCATGCACTTGAAATCGCATGGTCACGCGATTTGTCCCGCGTCTGGGTGCACACCTGCACCTTCGATCATCCGTCGGCCGTTGCGTTCTATCAGCGCTTCGGCTTCCGCCCGTTCCGCCGCCAGATTGAGATCGCCGACGATCCGCGGCTCGATGGCACGGTGCCGCGGACGGCGGCGAGGCATATGCCGATCATCGGATAGTGCAGAGCTGCCTCCTACCCGTCATTGCAAGGAGCCCTTGCGACGAAGCAATCCAGTCTGTTTCCGCCGAGAGATACCGGATTGCTTCTCTGCGCTCGCAATGACGGAGCGTGGCACCGTCGTCCCTTTTCATTCGGGCTACGCGCTCCAGATCATGCGAAGCTCGCTAGCTGTTGAAATTCACCGCATTGGTGTTGGCGCCACAAACCAGTACCGCGACCCGCTCGCCGGGTGAGGGGCGATAGCGACCGGAGAGCAAGGCGGCAAATGCGGCGGCGCCGCCGGGCTCGGCCACCAGGCGCAGGCTCGACCACAAGGCCGACTGCGCCTGCTTGATCGCGTCGTCGGCGACCAGGACGACCCGCTCGACATGGGCCCGCGCAATCGGAAACATCAATTGTCCGACACGTCGCGGGGCGAGACTATCGGCGGCGATGCCGCCCGCCGGCGCATCGATCGGCGCGCCTGCCGCGAAGGCGGCGTGAAGCGTTGGCGACTGCTCCGGCTCGACCGCGACGATGCGCGTCCTGCCGGCACTCCAGGCCGCCATGCCACCGATCAGGCCGCCGCCGCCGACTGCAACCAGCACCGTGTCAATGCCCGGTGCATCCTGCTCCAGCTCCATTCCGACACTGCCCTGACCGAGCAAGGTCTCGACCTGGTCGTAGGCATGCACCGCCATGGCGCCGGTCTGCGCGACATGGGTTTCGCTTGCGGCGAGCGCGTCGGCATAGCGGCTGCCCGCAATCACGAGTTTCGCGCCATAGCCTCTGATACGCTCGGCTTTGGCCGGCGAGGTGATCTCGGGCACGAAAATCGTGGCCGGGATGCCGAGCCGCTGCGCCGCATACGCCACCGCCGCGCCGTGATTGCCGCCCGATGCGGCGACGACACCGGCTTCCGGCAGCCGGCGCAACAGCAGGTTGGCGAAGGCACCCCGCGCCTTGAACGATCCGGAATGCTGCAGCATCTCGAGCTTGAACGTGACGGGAGAAGCCGGCAGGCCAAAATCGGCGAGATCGGCCTCAACGAGCGGCGTGCGCCGTATGTGCGGACGGATGACGGCCTCGGTCGCCGCGATCCGCTCCCGATTGATGTCCATTGTTGCTGTCATGATGCCGTCCTTGATAACGCATCCGGCAGCCGCTGTCGCGGCGCCGTTGCATGCAGCGCAATGCTCCACTTCCATGATTTTGCTTGCGCCACTGCGGCCTTGCCGTGGAAACTGATCGGCCCTGCCTCGTCCAAAAGCCAGAGAAGAGCGCAAAACCATGTTCCTGATCGGCCAATATGATTCCCCCTTCGTCCGCCGCGTCGCGATTGCGCTGCGGCTTTACGGCCTCGCCTTCGAGCACAGGCCGTGGTCGACCTTCGGCGACGCCGACAAGATCGCGCCCTATAATCCGCTGCGCCGCGTGCCGACGCTGGTGCTCGACGACGGCGAGGCGCTGATCGAGAGCACGTTCATCCTCGATTATCTCGACGAGCTCGCCGGGCCGGAGAAGGCGATGCTGCCGCGCTCCGGCGCCGAGCGCCGGCGTCACTTGCGCATCTGCGCGCTCGCGTCCGGCCTCGGCGACAAGGCCGTGAGCCTGCTCTACGAACGCGTGCTGCGGAAGGAGCAGCTTACGCTGTGGGTCGAGCGCTGCCAGGCGCAGATCGCGGACGTGCTGAAAGCGCTGGAGGCCGAGCGCGCCAAGGTGACCACGCCGTACTGGCTGGGTGACCGCATCGGCCACGCCGATATTGTGGTCGCCTGCGTCGTCCGCTTCACCCGCGAGGCCCATCCGCAGTTGTTCGAGCCGTCGCGCTATCCGGCGCTGTCGGCGCATGCCGATGCGTGCGAGGCGCTGGCGCCGTTCAAGGAGATCGTGCAGCCCCTGGCACCGCCGAAGGGGTGATCGCCGCTATGCGAACCCGACCTTGATCAGGATCGTCAGGAAGAGGCCGCCGACAACCGCGCAGACCGCGGCACCGATCAGCGGCCCCAGCGCGCCTCCCCGGCTTGCAGGCTCCAGCACGGCTTGTTCGGGCTGGTCCGGATCGTAGTAGACCTGGACGCTCTTCCCAGGCCGATATTTCGCCGCGGCCTCTTCGGCGACCTCGCGCAGGCCGGAGATCATGGTGCCGTTCCAATCGACTTCGGTGCCGATGAAGTCGCGCTTGCCGACCCTGTAGGCGTAGCGCAGGTCGACCTGATAGCGGTGGACGAGCTTTGAAGTCGTTGGTCGATTGTCGTGCTCGGTCTTCTCCTCGACGATTTCCTCGATCACGTCGCAATGGGTGACCCTGCCCGACGCGGTCGGCCAGCGCAGGCTGGCGCTCGCCAGCCGGCGCGTCCGGACATAATCGGCGGCGAGGAACACCCCGCCCACGAGCACGATGATCGGCACCGCGAACGCGAACAGCGGGACGCCCTTGTCGGCGTAGAGCACGTGGCCCGCGAACGAATGCGCGGTCAGGGTGGCGGCGATGACGCCGAACACCATTGTGAACGCCACCAGGGCCGCGACGTTCTGCGCGGCGGCAGGCTCCAGCAGCGCCTCTGTCGGTTGCTTCGGATCGACATGGACCTCGACATGGGCGCCGACCGGATAGCGTCCGGTCAGTTTTGCGGCCAGGACCCTCGTCGTGATGACGGTGCCGCTGACAAAGATCTTGTCGCCTTCCAGCTCCTGGCCGCCGGCCTGATAGCGATAGCGGATGATGGGCTTGGCGTCGTTCCGATCGTCCGAGGAATGCGCCGTCGGCTGGTCGACCCGGGAGACCGTGATGATGCCCTCCACCTTGTCCCAGCTCCGCGCCGCCACCATCCGGCCCCGCATGCGGACCAGGTTGAACAGCGTCAATCCAAACAGCAGCACGGCGATGCCGGCGGCAATCTGTGTCCACATCAATTGTTGGGCGTTCAGCATCCGATTCCCCTGCGCTTCGGCGGCGACCGCCATTGGTCGCGGCGAACGCGCTTTGCGTTCGATGCTGTGCGTTGCCCCAGCACATGCCAGGCATAGCTTCACCAATGTCGTCCTGGCGAAAGCCAGGACCCATTGCCCCAGCGGGTCATTTGGCGAAGATTGGTCGTTCGGTATTGCCTGCGATGACCACCAATGGATCACCCGGTATGGATGGCTTTCGCCAGGACGACAGCGAACGTGTGGCACGCGCCGTGATGGCGACTGGCGAGGGAGTATCAAACGGGCACGGTCGGCGATGATGGAATGTTACAGGTGTTTTGCCCGACGCCGCAAGCGATTTCGGTAATATCGAAAAAATCATTCGGTAGCGCCGAAAAAATTATCGAGCTTTTTCAACCCCATGCCTACTGTGCATGGGGTTGATTTTTCATTTTCTGTTTGGAGGGCGCCTAACCCGCGCCCGCGCGCTTCTTCTGCCAGACCAGGTGCACCGCGCAGGTGCAGCCCGGCGGATGCGACGCAAGCTCCTTCGACGTCTCGTCGTTCGCCGGCGTTGCCGTGAACGCCCCCTTGTCGCTCGCACCCTCTCGCGTCGGGATGTAGTTCAGAATCGGCGCGAGCCAGCGCTCGGTCTCGGCGACGCTCATGCCCTTGCGCGCAGCATAATCCTCGACCTGATCGCGCTCGATCTTGCCGACTCCGAAATAATAGCTCTCTGGATTGGCGAGATAGAGCCCCGACACGGAGGAGCCCGGCCACATCGCATAGCTCTCGGTCAGCTTCACGCCGGCGGTGTTCTCGGCATCGAGCAGCTCGAACAGCGTGGCCTTCTCGGTGTGATCGGGTTGCGCGGGATAGCCGGGGGCGGGACGGATGCCCTGATACTTTTCGAGGATCAACTCGTCGGTCGAGAGCGCCTCGTCCGGCGCATAGGCCCAGAACTCGCGGCGGACGCGGGCATGCATGCGCTCGGCGAAGGCTTCGGCCAGGCGGTCGGCCAGCGCCTTGCACAGGATCGACGAGTAGTCGTCATTGGCCATCTTGAACCGGTCGGCGACCACATCCTCGCCGATGCCGGCGGTGACGACGAAGCCGCCGACATAATCGGGCACGCCGGTGTTGGCGGGCGCGACGAAGTCGGACAGCGCCGCGTTGAAACGGCCCTCGCGCTTCTCGAGCTGCTGGCGCAGCGTGTGCAGCGTCGCGATCGTCCTGGTCCGGCTCTCGTCGGCATAGAGCACGATGTCGTCGCCCTGCGCATTGGCCGGCCAGAAGCCGACGGTGGCGCGCGCGCGGAACCATTTCTCCTTGACGATCAGGTCGAGCATCTTGCGCGCGTCGTCGTAGAGCGAGCGCGCAACTTCGCCGACCTTGGCGTCGTCGAGGATGGCAGGGAAGCGCCCGGCGAGCTCCCAGGTCTGGAAGAACGGCGTCCAGTCGATATAGGGCACCAGCTCGGCGAGATCGTAGTCGTCAAAGCTTCGGGTGCCGAGGAAGGTCGGCTTCACCGGCTTGTTCGCGGTGAAGTCGACCGGCACGCGGTTGGCGCGGGCGGTCGCCAGCTTCAGCCGCTTCTTGTCGGCCTGGGCGCGCATATGGGCGTCCGAGATCTTTGCGTATTCGGCGCGGACTTCGGCGGCATAGGCCTCGCGCCTCTCGGGCGACAGCAGCGCCGACGCAACACCGACGGCGCGGCTGGCGTCGTTGACATGCACCACGGGGCCTGCGCGATAGCTCGGGTCGATCTTGACCGCGGTATGCACGCGGCTCGTGGTGGCGCCGCCGATCAAGAGCGGCAGCTTGAGGCCTTCGCGCTGCAATTCTGCGGCGAAGAACGCCATCTCGTCGAGCGAGGGTGTGATCAGGCCGGACAGCCCGACGATGTCGGCCTTCTCCGCCTTCACCGTCTCGACGATCTTGGCCGCGGGCACCATCACGCCGAGGTCGATGACCTCGTAATTGTTGCACTGGAGCACGATGCCGACGATGTTCTTGCCGATGTCGTGGACGTCGCCCTTGACGGTCGCGAGCACGATCTTGCCGGCGGACGAGGAGCCTTCCGTGCCGATGCCGTTGGCGAGATTGCGCGCCTTCTCCTCCTCCATGAACGGCATCAGCCAGGCGACAGCCTGCTTCATCACGCGGGCCGACTTCACCACCTGCGGCAGGAACATCTTGCCGTCACCGAAGAGATCGCCGACCACATTCATGCCGGCCATCAGCGGTCCCTCGATCACGTCGAGCGGGCGCTTCGAAGCCTTGCGGGCCTCTTCGGTATCCTGCTCGATGAACTCGGTGATGCCGTGCACCAGCGAATGCGACAGCCGCTTCGCCACCGGCCATTCGCGCCAGGCGAGATCGGCTTCCTTGGTCTGAGTCTTGTTGCCGCGGAATCTTTCCGCAAGCGCCAGCAGACGCTCGGACGCACCGGGGTCACGGTTGAGGATGACGTCCTCGCACACCTGGCGCAATTCGGGATCGATATCGTCATAGACGATCATCTGCCCGGCATTGACGATGCCCATGTCCATGCCGGCCTTGATGGCGTGATACAGGAACACCGAGTGCATGGCCTCGCGCACCGGCTCGTTGCCGCGGAACGAGAACGACAAATTGGACACACCACCAGAAATGTGCGCGCCCGGCAGATTCTTGCGGATCCAGCGCGTCGCTTCGATGAAGTCGACGCCGTAATTGTTGTGCTCCTCGATGCCGGTTGCGATCGCGAAAATATTGGGATCGAAGATGATGTCTTCCGGCGGGAAGCCGACGCGGTTCACCAGGATGTCGTAGGCGCGCTTGCAGATCTCGGTCTTGCGGGCGAACGTGTCGGCCTGGCCGACCTCGTCGAACGCCATCACCACGACAGCCGCGCCGTGACGGCGGGCGATCTTGGCCTCGTGAATGAACTTGTCCTCGCCTTCCTTCATCGAGATCGAGTTGACGACCGGCTTGCCCTGCACGCATTTCAGGCCGGCCTCGATCACGGAGAATTTCGAGCTGTCGACCATTACGGGGACGCGGGCAATGTCGGGCTCGGCGGCGACGAGGTTGAGGAAGGTCACCATCGCCGCTTCCGAGTCCAGAAGACCCTCGTCCATGTTGACGTCGATGATCTGCGCGCCGTTCTCGACCTGGTCGCGCGCGACCTGCAGCGCGGCGGTGTAGTCGCCGGCGGTGACCAGCTTGCGGAAGCGGGCGGAGCCGGTGACGTTGGTGCGCTCGCCGACGTTCACGAAGGGAATGGCGTCGGTCAGGATGAACGGCTCGAGGCCGGAGAGCCGCAAGCGAGGTTCGATCTCCGGCACGATGCGCGGCTTGTGCGGCGCGACCGCAGCCGCAATCGCCGCGATATGGTCCGGCGTGGTGCCGCAGCAACCGCCGACGATGTTGACGAGGCCATCGCGCGCGAACTCGCCGACCAGGCGGGCCATGTATTCCGGGGTCTCGTCATACTGGCCGAACTCGTTGGGCAGGCCGGCATTGGGATAGGCGCAAACAAGCGTGTCGGCGACGCGGCCGATATCGGCGATATGCGCGCGCAGATCTTCCGCGCCGAGCGCGCAGTTGAAGCCGATGGTGACGGGCTTGGCGTGCTGGACCGAATGCCAGAACGCTTCCGGCAACTGGCCGGACAGCAGGCGGCCGGACTTGTCGGTGATGGTGCCCGACACCATCACGGGCATGTCGATGCCACGTTCTTCCGTGATCTCGGCGATCGCGTACAGCGCCGCCTTGGCGTTCAGCGTGTCGAAGATGGTCTCGACCAGCAGCAGATCGACGCCGCCGTCGAGCATGCCGTTGATCTGCTCGCCATAGGATTTGCGCAGGTCGTCGAACGTGACGGCGCGGTAGCCGGGATTGGACACGTCGGGCGAGATCGAGGCGGTGCGGTTGGTCGGTCCGATGGCGCCGGCGACGAAGCGCGGCTTGCCGTCCTCGGCCTCGACGCGGCGTGCGGCGTTGCCGGCGAGGCGGGCGCCTTCTCGCGCCATCTCGTAGACGATGTCGGCGAGATCGTAATCGGCCTGGGCAATCGAGGTCGTGGAGAAGGTGTTGGTCGCGACGATGTCGGCGCCGGCGCGCAAGTAAGCGGCGTGGATGTCCTCGATCGCCTGCGGTTGGGTCAGGATCAAGAGGTCGTTGTTGCCGCGCAAATCGCGATGGAAGTTCTTGAATCGCTCGCCGCGGAAGGCGGCCTCGTCGAACTGGAGATTCTGGATCATCGTGCCCATGGCGCCGTCGAGCACGAGAATGCGCTCGCGCGCGGCGTTGAGCAGGGCGGTTCGCTTGGGAGAGGTGGATACGGTCATGGTGTCTTAAGCCGCCTTCTGCGCGCTCTTGGCGCGGATGCCGAGCAAATGGCTGATCGCGAACACGAGATCGGCGCGGTTCATGGTGTAGAAATGGAAGGTGTCGACGCCGTGCTTGGCCAGCTTCTGCACCTGGCCGGCCGCGACGGTCGCCGCCACCAGCTTGCGGGTCTCGGCGTCTTCGTCGAGCCCCTCGAATTTCGCGGCGAACCAGTCCGGCACGGAGGTGCCGGCGCGGGTGACGAAGGCTCTCGCCTGCTTGAAATTATGCATGGGCATGATGCCCGGCACGATCGGGATGTTGATCCCGCGCGCGCGCACGCGGTCGAGATAGCGGAAATAGAGGTCGTTATCGAAGAACACCTGCGTGATCGCGCGGGTCGCACCTGCATCGACCTTGGCCTGCAGCGTGTCGATGTCATCGTCGAAGTCGCGCGCCTCGGGATGCTTCTCAGGGTACGCCGAGACCGACACCTCGATATCGCCGTGCCGCTTCTTGATGCCGGCGACGAGGTCGGCGGAGCTCTGGTAGCCATCGGGATGGCTGGAATAGGCCGTGCCGATGCCGCCCGGGGGATCGCCGCGCAAGGCCACGATGTGGCGGACGCCGACCTCGTGATAGCGGTCGACGATCTCGTCGATCTCCCCGCGGGAGGCGCCGACGCAGGTCAGATGCGCGGCCGGCAGCAGCGCGGTTTCTTTCAGGATGCGCGAGATGGTCGCGTGGGTCCGCTCACGGGTCGAGCCGCCGGCGCCATAGGTCACCGAGACGAATTTCGGGTCGAGCGGGGCCAGCCGGTTGATGGTGTCCCAGAGATTGCGCTCCATATCTTCGGTCTTGGGCGGAAAGAACTCGAAGGAAATCGCAGGCCGCTTCAGGTACCCGTCTTGCCCGCCGGTGTGGGCAGGCATTGTCGCGTCAGTCATGGGCACCACTCACTCTCCAAGGGCGCGCCGGGTCGTTGGCGGCCGGCGGTCAGGTCTAGATTGCGAAAGGCCAAGATAAGCCAAAGCGGCCGCATCCGACAGCCCATCGGTAATGGGAAGTGGCCCACTTTGGCGGTGTTGGCATAAAATATTCGGTGATTTAGAATCGAAGTGGGAAGCTCGGTTTGGTATAAAAAGATAAATATATCAGCCAAGTAGGGAGAACTTGCGGATTAACTGGCGCAATATATTTAGTGGGCAATATGAAACTCATGTTGCCAGATTGATTATTGTCCCAACGCCGCGGCGCGGGTCCGGAGCGCGCGGGCCCTGGCCTGCACGTCAGATCTGCGCGCCCTCCCATTGCCGCCGCGCTGCCCTCCACTACGTTAGCGCGCCATGATCCCGCTCTCAGTCCTCGACCTCTCCGTCGTCACCACCGGCACAAAGCCCGCCGCGGCGCTGCGCAACAGCATCGACCTGGCGCGCCATGTCGATGGGCTCGGCTATGTCCGCTATTGGCTCGCCGAGCATCACAACCTCGCCTCCGTCGCGAGCCCGGCGCCCGACGTGATGATCGGGCAGATCGCGGCGGTGACCAAGCACATCCGCGTCGGCTCCGGTGGCGTGATGCTGCCCAATCACGCGCCGCTGGTCGTGGCCGAGCGCTTCAAGATGCTGGAGGCGCTGTTTCCGGGCCGCATCGATCTCGGCCTCGGCCGCGCCCCTGGCACCGACGGCGCCACGGCCTATGCGCTGCGCAGCCGGCTCGACCGTCGCGAAGGCGACGATTTCCTCGAGCGGCTGCACGAATTGATCCTGTGGCAGACCCGGGAATTCCCCTCGGGCCATCCCTATCACAACGTCGTTGCGATGCCCGACGATACGCCGTTGCCGCCGATCTGGCTGCTCGGCTCCAGCGATTATTCGTCGGAGCTCGCCGCGCAAATCGGCATGGGGTTCGCATTCGCCCATCATTTTGCGTCCCACGATGCGATCGATGCGATGGTGCATTATCGCAATCGTTTTCAGCCCTCGGCCTGGAGTGCGAGCCCGCGCGCGATCCTCGCGGTCGCCGTCATTGCGGCCGACACGGATGACGAAGCCGAAAAGCTCGCCGCGTCTTTCGACCTCAACCGCCTGCGCCGGGACCGCGGCCAGTATCTTCCGTTGCCGAGCGTCGAAGAGGCGCTGGCCTATCCCTATACCGACTCGGAGCGCGCCTCGATGCGGCGCAACCGTTCCCGTCTGTTCGTCGGCAGCCGGGCAACCGTGCAGAAGACGCTGCAGCCGTTGATCGATGCGAGCAAGCCGGACGAGTTGATGGTGATTACCGCCGTGTACGATCACGGGGCACGAAAGAAATCATATTCGCTGCTGGCGGAGGCGTTCGGGCTTAAGGCGGTCGGATAAGGCTCTGGTGCTCCGGCTCGCGCTCCGCGCGTCCGGGACACGAATCTATTCCATCGTCGCGCGGAACGGGTGCCCCGGATACACGCCAACGATGCGGAATTCGCGTGAGAAGAATTTCAGCTCCTCGATCGCGAAAGCGAGGCCCTTGTCCTCGGGGTGGCCGTCGACGTCGGCATAAAACTGCGTGGCGAAGAAATTGCCGTCGACCATATAGCTCTCGAGCTTGGTCATGTTGACGCCGTTGGTGGCAAAGCCACCGAGCGCCTTGTAGAGCGCGGCGGGCAAATTGCGCACCCGGAACACAAAAGTCGTGACCAACGGACCGGAGCCCTGTGCGGCCCATTTCGGTTCGCGCGCGAGCACCACGAAGCGCGTGGTGTTGTGGGCCTCGTCCTCGATGTCCTCCGCGAGGATGTCGAGGCCGTAGATCTGCGCGGCGAGGCGCGAGGCGATCGCGGCGACGGACTTGTCGTTACGCTCGGAAATGTCGCGGGCGCTGCCGGCGGTGTCGGCGTGCACGATTGGCTTGATGCCAAGCTTGCGAATGATGCGCCGGCATTGGCCGAGCGCGTGCACGTGGCTCTCGACGCTCTTGATGTCCTCGAGCCTGGTCCCCTTCACCGCCATCAGCTGATGCCGGACCGGCAGAAACCATTCGCCGATGATGAAGAGGCCGGAGGCCGGCAGCAAATGATGGATGTCGGCGACGCGGCCTGCGACCGAATTCTCGATCGGAATCATGCCGAGATCGGCTTCGCCCGACGAGATCGCCGACAAGGCGTCCTCGAAGGTGGCGCAGGGCATCGGCTCGGCGTCGGGATAGGCCTCGACGATGGCGATGTGCGAATTGGCCCCAGGCTCGCCCTGGAATGCGATTTTCAGCTTGCTCATGCTCGGCCTTGTAACAGCGGCTCAGGATTTGGAAAGGATGCTGCGGGCGGTTTCCAGGTCCGCCGGCGTGTCGACCCCGCGGGGCACGGTATCGACAATGGTGAAGTCGATGCGCATTCCGGCCTCGAGCGCCCGGAGCTGCTCGAGCTTCTCCTGCAATTCCAGCGGCGACGGCGGAAGCCGGACGTAGCGCTCCAGCGCGGCACGGCGATAGGCATAGAGACCGATATGGTGGTAGCGCGGTCCGTCGCCGGTCGGCGCGGTTGCGCGGGTGAAATAAAGTGCGCGCATGCGTCTGCCGCCGAGCGAGGTTCCGATCGCCTTCACGACGCTCGGCGCGAGGTCCTCCTCCTCGGTGTGGATCTGCGACGCCAGCGTTGCGATATCCACGGCGGGGTCTTGCAGCGGCGGCAACACCTCGCGGATGTTGTCGATCGTGATGGTCGGGAAATCGCCCTGCAGATTGACCACGATCTCGGCTTTGCCGTCCGGATCGAGCTTCTGCATGGCCTCGTGGATGCGGTCGGAGCCGGACGGATGCTCCGGGCGGGTCATCACGGCCTCGCCACCATGGGCGGTCACGACGGATGCGATCTCCGCGGTGTCGGTTGCGACCGCGACCCGGCCTATCCCGGCCGCTTCGGCACGGCGCATCACGTGCACGATCATCGGCTGCCCCGCGATATCGGCTAGCGGCTTGCCGGGCAGGCGGGTGGCGGCCATGCGGGCCGGAATCAGCACCAGGATGCGGGGATCGATCATCGGTTCAAGGGCCTGGAAACGGGGCGTTTTCCGCGCCGGGAAATGGGGTGGGGACGGGGGTGAAGCCCGCTCGCTTATACGGGTTGCCAGACCCCGGGCAAACCGATATCTCAATGGCAAAACTCGGGGAAACAGTAAGGAACGTTGATTCCCCGAGGCTCGTCCTGGCGGCCGCACTGGGCCGCTCGATCCTTCTTGCGGTGTGGGGCCTGGCCGGAAATGGACTCTTTCGAACTGAACAAGATTCTCGGTGCCGTGCTCGGCACCTGTCTCCTTCTGCTGGTGACGAGCTTCACCGCCAGTGCGCTGTTCTCGCCCAAGATGCCGGAGAAGCCGGGCTTCGAGATCGCCGTGAAGGAAGACGCCGGCCATGGCAAGGAAGGCGGCGCTGCCGCCGCGGCTGCCGAGCCGATCGAAAAGCTGCTCCAGACCGCCTCGGTCGAGAAGGGCGCCGCCGCTGCCAAGAAGTGCGGCGCTTGCCACACCTTCGAGAAGGGCGGCCCGAACCGTGTCGGTCCGAACCTCTATGGCGTCGTCGGCGACCATGTTGGCGAGGGCCGCGGCGGCTTCAACTTCTCGGCCGCGATGAAGGCCAAGGGCGGCACCTGGGACTTCGATGCGCTCAACAAGTTCATCGCGAATCCCAAGGCAGCTGTCCCGGGCACCGCGATGGGCTTTGCTGGCATCCCGAAGGATAGCGAGCGTGCCGACGTGATCGCTTACCTGAACAGTCTCTCCGACAGCCCGAAGCCGCTGCCGACCGCGGCGAAGTAAGGCCTATCGACTTCGATCTTAGTACGCGGCCAGGCTGAAAAGCCTGGCCGTTTGCTTATCCGGGCCTCGCGGCGTTGTTATCGGGGCGTTTGGCCGCAGCGATCGGCCAGCTGGCCCTCCAAGATGAGGAAAAAGCAACATATTCCGTCGAAACCTCGCCTATATTGGGAACTTAAAGGAGTAGCCTCCTTCAAGACAGGAATGTTGATTTGGCCCTTACCCGACGCGATCTCCTGCTCACCGGCACTGCTGCCGCAACGCTCCCCGCCCTTGGTTCCGTAGGGGGCCTTTCCGGCGTCGGCGTGGCACACGCGCAATCCGCCAACGAGCCCACCTGGCGGCACGCGCTGTCGCTGTTCGGACAGATCAAATACCCGGCGGATTTCAAGCGCTTCGACTACGTCAATCCGGAAGCGCTCAAGGGCGGCGTCGCGCGCCAGATCGCCGTCGGCACATTCGACAATTTCAACATCGTCGTCTCCGGTGTGAAGGGGCAAGTCGCCGGTGCCGTGGCGTTCATCTACGAATCCCTCACGACGGCCTCGCTTGACGAAGTCTCGACCGAGTACGGCGCGCTGGCCGAGGCCGTCAGCCATCCGGATGATTTCTCCTTCGTGACTTACCGCTTGCGGCCGCAAGCCAAATGGCACGACGGCAAGCCGGTAACCGCGGATGACGTGATCTTCTCGCTCGATTCCTTCAAGAAGCACCACCCGCAGTACTCGGCCTATTACAGCCATGTGACGAAAGCCGAGAAGGTCGGCGAGCGCGAGGTAAAATTCGTGTTCGACGCGCCGGGCAACCGCGAACTGCCGCAGATCGTCGGGCAGCTCACGGTCCTGCCGAAGCATTGGTGGGAGGGCACGGATGCGCAGGGCCGCAAGCGCGATGTCTCCGCCACCACGCTTGAAGTGCCTCTAGGTTCCGGCCCCTATCGGGTCAAGGAATTCGTTGCCGGGCGGTCGATCGCGCTGGAGCGCGTCAAGGATTACTGGGGGCGCGACCTCGCCGCCAATGTGGGCCGCAATAATTTCGACGAGCTGCGCTATGAGTATTTCCGCGACGCCACCGTGGCGATTGAGGCATTCAAGGCCGATCAGGTCGATTGGCGCACCGAGAACAGCGCGAAGAACTGGGCGACAGCCTATGATTTCCCGGCCGTCACCGAAAAACGCGTGATCCTCGAGGAGTTCGCCAATCGCAGCTCGGGCGTCATGCAGGCCTTCGTGCCGAACCTGCGCCGCGCCAAGTTTAAGGATCCGCGCGTGCGACGCGCGCTCAATTACGCGTTCGACTTTGAGGAGATGAACAAGCAGATCTTCTACGGCCAGTACAAGCGCATCAGCAGTTATTTCGACGGCATCGATGAGCTGATGGCGACCGGGTTGCCGCAGGGCAAGGAGCTCGAGATCCTCGAGACAGTCCGCGCCGAGGTCCCGCCCGAAGTCTTCACCACGGCCTACACGAACCCGGTCGGCGGCAGTCCGGAAGCCGTTCGCGACAATCTGCGCGAGGCGCTGCGCCTGTTCAAGGAAGCTGGCTACGAGGTGCGCGAGCGCAAGCTGATCGACGTCAAGACCGGCGCCCAGTTCTCCCTTGAATTGCTGAACTCGGATCCAAGCTTCGAGCGGATCACGCTGTTCTACAAGCCGTCGCTGGAACGGCTCGGCATTGCTGTCAGCGTGCGGACGGTGGATCCCACTCAGTACGAGAACAGGACGCGCGAGTGGGATTTCGACATCGTCACTAACTCCTGGGGCGAGTCGCAGTCGCCGGGTAACGAGCAGCGCGAATTCTGGTCCTCGAAGACGGCTGACATCGCCGGTTCACGCAACATCACCGGCATCAAGAATCCGGCGGTCGACAAGCTGATCGAGCGGGTGATCTACGCCAAGGGTCGCGACGATCTCGTCGCGGCAACCAAGGCACTCGACCGCGTGCTGCTGTGGAATCACTACGTCGTACCGCAGTGGACTTATACGAAGGTGCGCACCGCGCGCTGGGATCGGTTCGGCCGGCCGGCGGAATTACCCAAATACGGTCAGTCCGGCTTCCCGTTCATTTGGTGGTACGACGCGGACAAGGCGGCGCGGATCGCAAAGAAGTCGTGAAGGGCATTTCTCGCATGGCGCAGCTTTCACGCCGGCATGTGCTGGCCTTGGGTGCCGGTGGCGCGTTCAGCGCCGCCTGGCTCCGGGGCGCGACAGCGTCCGAGATGCCTGCAGAGGCCCACGGCATGTCGGCCTTCGGCGACCTCAAATATCCCGCCGACTTCCATCACTTCGACTACGTCAATGTCGACGCGCCGAAGGGCGGCACCTTCTCGCTTATCCCGTCGGTGCGCGCGTACAACCAGTCCTACCAGACCTTCAACTCGCTCAATGCCTTCATCCTCAAAGGCGATGGCGCGCAGGGCATGGACATGACTTTTGCGCCGCTGATGGTGCGAGCCAATGACGAACCGGACGGGATGTACGGGCTTGCCGCCAGGTCTGTAAATATATCGGCAGACAGGCTGGTCTATCGCTTCACCATGCGGCCAGAGGCGAAATTCCATGACGGCACCAAGCTTACCGCTCACGACGCGGCGTTTTCGCTGACGTCGCTGAAGGCCAAGGGGCATCCGCTGATCATCGTGCAGATGCGCGACATGGTCAGCGCGGAAGCCGTTGACGATGCGACGCTGGTCGTCACCTTTGCCAAGGGACGCGCGCGTGACGTGCCGCTCTATGTGGCGAGTCTGCCGATCTTCTCGAAAGCATATTATGCCTCTCGCGCTTTCGACGAAACATCGCTCGATATCCCGTTGGGCTCGGGCCCGTACAAGGTCGGCAAGTTCGAGGTCAACCGCTACATCGAATACGAACGCGTCAAGGATTGGTGGGCTGCCGACCTGCCCCCCTGTCGTGGCAGCTACAATTTCGACGTCGTGCGCTACGAATTCTACCGCGACCGCGATGTCGCTTTTGAAGGTTTCACCGGCAAGAACTATCTCTACCGCGAAGAGTTCACCGCTCGTATCTGGGCGACCCGCTATGACTTCCCCGCGGTCAAGGAGGGTCGCGTCAAGATGGAGGTCGTGCCCGACGACACGCCGTCCGGCGCGCAAGGATGGTTCATCAACACGCGGCGCGAAAAATTCAGGGATCCTCGCGTGCGTGAGGCACTGATCGACGCCTTCGACTTCGAGTGGACCAACAAGACCATCATGTACGGTGCTTATGCCCGCACGGTATCGCCATTTCAGAACTCGGACCTCATGGCGAGCGATGGGCCTCCGCCGCCGGAAGAGCTGAAGCTGCTGGAGCCGTTTCGCGGCCAGGTTCCGGACGAGGTGTTCGCCGCACCGTTCACGCCGCCCGTCTCCGACGGCTCCGGGCAGGATCGCAGCCTGTTGCGCAGGGCGCAGCGATTGCTGAGCGAGGCCGGCCTGCCGATCAAGGACGGCAAGAGGATGCTGCCGAACGGCGAGATCTTCAGGATCGAATTTCTGTTGGACGAGCCTTCGTTCCAGCCGCACCATGGGCCCTACATCAAGAATCTCGCGACGCTTGGCATCGAAGCGAGCGTGCGCCTCGTCGACGCCGTGCAATACAAGGTACGCCAGGAAGATTTCGACTTCGATATGACGACCCAGCGCTTCAGCATGTCGGCAACGCCGGGCGACGCCATGCGCTCGTTCTTCTCGTCGCAGGTCGCGGCAACGAAGGGCTCGTACAATCTTGCGGGCGTCGCCAATCCGGCCATCGATGCCATGATCGAGAAGATCATGGCGGCCGACAGCCGCGAGGAATTGACCGTCGCCTGCCGCGCCTTCGATCGCCTGTTCCGCGCCGGCCGTTATTGGGTGCCGCACTGGTTCAACAAGACGCACCGGCTTGCTTATTGGGACCAATTCGGTCATCCGCAGAAGCCGCCGCGTTATGCCAACGGCGTCGGCGCTCCCGACATCTGGTGGTACGATGGCGGCAAGGCCGCCAGGCTCGAGCAGGCGAAGCAGCCATGAGCGCCTACATCGCCCGCCGCATCCTGCTGATGATCCCGACCTTGCTCGGGATCCTCTTCGTCTCCTTCATCGTCGTGCAGTTCGCGCCGGGCGGCCCGGTCGAGCGCGTGATCGCGCAGCTCTCGGGCGCGGACACCGGCGGGACCTCGCGCATTTCGGGCGGCGGCGACTTTGCGCAGCGCGCCCCGGGGCAGTTGGGGGCCGGCGGCGACGCCATCAACTCGAAGTATCGCGGCGCGCAAGGCCTCGATCCCGATTTCATCAAGAAGCTGGAAGTGCAGTTCGGCTTCGACAAGCCGGCGCCGGAGCGCTTCGCGCTGATGGTCTGGAATTTCGCCCGCTTCGATTTCGGCAAGAGCTATTTTCGCGACGTCAGCGTCCTGCAGCTCGTCAAGGAGAAGTTGCCGGTCTCGATCTCGCTCGGCATCTGGCTGACGCTGCTGACCTACCTGATCTCGATTCCGCTCGGCATCCGTAAGGCGGTCAGGGACGGGACGCGCTTCGACACCTGGACGTCGAGCGTGCTCGTACTTGGCTACGCGATTCCCGGCTTTCTATTCGCGATCCTCCTGATCATCCTGTTTGCCGGCGGTTCGTTCTTCAACTGGTTCCCGCTGCGCGGACTGACGTCAGACGGCTGGTCGCAGTTTCCGTGGTATTGGAAGATCATCGATTACTTCTGGCATTTGACGCTGCCGCTGATCGCTATGGGGCTCGGTGCGTTCACCACCATGACGTTCCTGACCAAGAACTCGTTTCTGGACGAGATCCGCAAACAATACGTGATGACCGCGCGCGCGAAGGGCTGCAGCGAGAATCGGGTGCTTTACGGTCACGTCTTTCGCAACGCGATGCTGATCGTCATCGCCGGCTTTCCCTCGACCTTCATTCACGCCTTCTTCTCGGGCTCGCTTCTGATCGAGACCATCTTCTCGCTGGACGGACTGGGACTGCTCAGTTTCGAGAGCGTTCTCAACCGCGATTACCCCGTGGTGTTCGGCACGCTCTTCATCTTTTCGCTCGTCGGCCTCGTGATCAACCTGATCTCTGACCTGACCTATATGTGGATCGATCCGCGAATCGATTTCGAGGCGCGGGAGGTCTGATGACGCTGGCCGCCCCCACCACGCCGATCGAAACCACTGCGAAGTCACCGCTCGGCAGTGCCGTGCCGATCACGCGCAAACCGTTCGTGCCGTCGCCGCTCAACAGGCGCCGCTGGCAGAATTTCAAGGCGAACCGGCGCGGCTATTGGTCGTTCTGGATCTTCCTGATCCTATTTGTGGTGTCGCTGTTCGCCGAGCTGATCGCCAATGATCGGCCGTTCCTGATCAAATATGACGGCCACCTTTATTGGCCGTCCGTCGTCACCTATTCGGAAACCACTTTCGGCGGCGACTTCGAAACCGCGGCCGACTATCGCGATCCCTATTTGCAGAAGCTGATCAGGGACAAGGGCGGCAGCATCGTCTGGCCGCTGATCCGCTATTCCTACGACACCCACAATCTCGATCTGCCGACGCCGGCGCCGTCGCGGCCGACCTGGATGTTGACGGAAGCGCAGTGCAAGCCCGTCGTCGAGAAGAAAGGCCTCAAGAGCTGCCGCGATCTCGAATACAACTGGCTCGGCACCGACGATCAGGGCCGCGACGTGGTGGCGCGGCTGATCTACGGCTTCCGCATCTCAGTGCTGTTCGGCCTCTGCCTGACCATCGTCTCCTCCATCGTCGGCATCGCGGCCGGCGCGGTGCAGGGCTATTTCGGCGGCTGGATCGACCTGTTGTTCCAGCGTTTCATCGAGATATGGACTGCGATCCCTTCGCTCTATCTGCTGCTGATCTTGTCGTCGGTGCTGGTGCCCGGCTTCTTCGTGCTTCTCGGCATCCTGTTGTTATTTTCCTGGGTGTCGCTGGTCGGACTCGTGCGCGCGGAATTCCTGCGCGGGCGCAATTTCGAGTATATCCAGGCGGCGCGGGCGCTCGGCGTGTCGAACAAGGTCATCATGTTCCGGCATCTGTTGCCGAACGCGATGGTCGCGACGATGACGTTCCTGCCGTTCATCGTGTCGAGTTCGGTGATGACGCTGACGGCGCTCGATTTCCTGGGGTTCGGACTGCCGCCCGGCTCGCCGTCGCTCGGCGAGTTGCTGTCGCAGGGCAAGTCCAACGTGCAGGCGCCGTGGCTCGGTTTTTCCGGCTTCTTCTCGGTCGCGATCATGCTGTCGCTTTTGATCTTCATCGGCGAGGCCGTGCGCGACGCATTCGATCCGCGCAAGACGTTCAGGTAAGCCAATGGACGCGATCAACCAGCCTTTGCTCAGCGTGCGCGACCTCTCGGTGGCCTTCCACCAGGGGGGCGCCACCACGCTCGCGGTCGACAAGGTCTCGTTCCAGATCAAGCGCGGCGAGTGCCTGGCGCTGGTCGGCGAGTCCGGCTCCGGCAAGTCGGTCAGCGCGCTCTCGATTCTCAAGCTCTTGCCCTATCCAAATGCCTCGCATCCCTCGGGCAGCATCCACTTCAAGGGCCAGGAACTGATCGACCGGTCGGAGCAGGAGATGCGGGAGATTCGCGGCAGCGACATCTCGATCATCTTCCAGGAGCCGATGACCTCGCTCAACCCGCTGCATACGATCGAGGCGCAGATCGGCGAGATCATTCAGCTGCACAATCCGACCAGCAATGCCGAGGCGCGCAGGCGGACGCTGGAATTGCTCACGCAGGTCGGCATTCCCGAGCCTGAAACGCGGCTGAAGAGCTATCCGCACCAGCTCTCCGGCGGCCAGCGCCAGCGCGTGATGATCGCGATGGCGCTCGCCAACGAGCCGGACCTCCTGATCGCGGACGAGCCGACCACGGCGCTCGACGTTACCGTGCAGGCGCAGATCCTGACGCTGCTCGCAGAGATCCGCGGCCGGCTCGGCATGAGCTTGCTCTTCATCACCCACGATCTCGGCATCGTGCGCCGCATCGCCGACCAGGTCTGCGTCATGAAGGGGGGCGAGATCGTCGAGCAGGGGCCGGTCGAGCAGGTCTTCAAGACCCCGAAGCATCCCTATACGCGCGACCTGCTCGCCGCGGAGCCGAAGCCGGATCCGGCGCCGCCGCAGCCGGATGCCCCGGTGGTGATGTCAGCCCACGACCTGAAGGTCTGGTTCCCGATCAAGCGGGGGCTGATGCGCAAGACGGTCGGCCACATCAAGGCGGTCGACGGCGTCAGCATCGCCGTGCGCAAGGGCGAGACGCTCGGCGTTGTCGGCGAGTCCGGCTCGGGCAAGACCACGCTGGGGCTCGCATTGCTGCGGCTGATCTCCTCGAACGGACGCATTGTGTTCCTGGGAAAAGATATCCAGGGCCTGCGCTTCAAGGAGATGCGGCCGTTCCGGCGCGACATGCAGATCGTGTTCCAGGATCCGTTCGGCTCGCTCAGCCCGCGCATGTCGGTCGCCGACATCGTCGCCGAAGGCCTCACCGTGCATCAGCCGCAGCTCTCGCGAGGCGAGCGGGAGGAGCGTGTCGTCAAGGCGCTCGAGGACGTCGGACTGAAACCGGATACTCGCCACCGTTATCCGCATGAATTCTCCGGCGGCCAGCGCCAGCGCATCAGCATCGCGCGGGCGGTGGTGCTGGAGCCGGATTTCGTCGTCCTGGACGAGCCGACCAGTGCGCTCGACATGCTGATTCAGGCGCAGATGGTCGATCTGCTGCGTGAATTGCAGCGCCGGCGCGATCTCACTTACATGTTCATCTCGCACGATCTGCGCGTCGTCGCCTCGCTCGCCAGCCATCTGATCGTGATGCGTGGCGGCAAGGTGGTCGAGGAAGGCCAGGCCGCCGAGCTCTTCAAGAACCCGAAGACGGGTTACACGCGCGCGCTGTTTGCGGCGGCGTTCCGGCTGGAGACGGCGGAGAACGGGTCCGCGGCGACGTAGCCTCCGTCAGAGCCGCTTGATCGCGGCGACCTCGCTGCCGGCTTGCTTGATCCTTGCGATTGCCGGCTCGATCGGCTCGATCACCGTTGCCATGTGATGCGCATTGGCGTGAACCATGGTGCTGCCATCGCGGACGATGGCGACATGACCTTTCCAGAAAATGAGATCGCCGCGCAGCAAGCTGCTTTGCTCATGGGGCTCCAGCGCGCGGCCGAGCCCGGCCTGCTGCATGTCGCTGTCGCGCGGGCAGCCGATGCCCGCCGATGTCAGCGACATCTGGACCAGGCCGGAGCAATCGACGCCAAGGCTGCTCTTGCCACCCCAGAGATAGGGCGTGCCGACGAAACGCTCGGCGACTGCGACGAAATCCGGCTCGCAATGACCAAGCGGGGCGAGATGGGCCTTCGGCAGATAGTGTCCGTCGCGTGTCACGGCGAAGCTGCCGTCCTCGCGTGCAACCGCGATCTTCGATCCCATCACCAGCGTGTCTGCTGGCGGCAGCTTGATCGAGGGACCGGGGAAGGCAAAGGTTCGTAAAGCACTGACCATATGGGTCGGCGCGGCCGCGGGCTTCATGAGTGCTGCGTCCGGCAGCCAGCCGACATAGCCGTCACCTGAAAGTTGACCCCATGCCCAGCCTTCGCCGTTGCGGTCGTAAACCGTGACGCCCTCGCCGCGCAACGCTTGTGTCATTAGCATCGCGTTCGACGACGGCTGCTCGCGCACGGGCGCGATCGCCGCGATGATCTCGAATTCCTCGCCCGTGACGAAACGATCCGCCTGCACCTTGCTTTCGAGGTATTTCGCGGCGATGTCGCCGCGCGACGGTGTCAGCCTTGGATCGTATCTTGGATCGTGACTTGGATCGTGGCTTAGATCGTGTTCTGGATCACGCATAGCGCTCGCTCAGCAATGTGTAGATCGCGCGCGCGGCCTGGCACTCGCCGCCCTCGGGGCGTGCGGGCTTCGCCGACGGCGTCCAGCCGTAGATGTCGACATGCAGCCAGCTCCTGGCATGCTCGACGAAGCGTTGCAGGAACAGCGCGCAAATGATCGAGCCGGCAAAGCCGCCTGATGGTGCGTTGGTGATAGTGGCGGTCTTGGAATCCAGCCACGCATCGTAAGGCGGCCACAGTGGCATGCGCCACAACGGATCGTTCTCCCTCGCCGCGCATCGTGCGACGTCAGCGGCAAGCGTCTCATCATTGGTGTAAAAGGGCGGTAAATCCGGCCCCAGCGCGACGCGTGCCGCTCCCGTCAACGTGCCGAGATCGATCAGCAGGTCCGGCTTTTCCTCGTCCGCAAGCGCCAGCGCGTCGGCGAGCACCAGCCGCCCCTCTGCGTCCGTATTGCCGATCTCGACCGTGATGCCCTTGCGCGAGGTGAAGATGTCGAGCGGGCGGAAGGCATTGCCCGCGACCGCGTTCTCCACGGCCGGAATCAGCACGCGCAGTCGCACCTTCAGCTTCGCATCCATCACCATGCGCGCCAGCGCCAGCACGTTGGCGGCGCCGCCCATGTCCTTCTTCATGATCAGCATGCCGCTCGGAGGCTTCAAGTCGAGCCCGCCGGTGTCAAAGCAGACGCCCTTGCCGACCAGCGTCACCTTGGGATGAGCCGGGTCGCCCCAGCCAATGTCGATCAGCCGCGGCGCGCGGCTAGATGCCATGCCGACGGCGTGGATCAGTGGAAAATTCGTCTTTAAGTCGTCACCGATGGTGCAGGCAAAGCTTGCGCCGAATTCGGCGGCGAGATCCTGCGCGGCTGCGGCCAGCTCCTCCGGCCCCATGTCGTTGGCCGGCGTGTTGATGAGGTCGCGCGCCAGCATTGCGGCGTCCGCCATGCGATTGATGTCGGTCGCGTCGACGCCGTCGGGGGGAACGAGGCTGACCTCGGGGCGATCGGCCTTGCGGTACCGGGCGAAGCGGTAGCTGCCGAGCGCGAAGGCGAGTGCGGCGAGCCGTGCATCCTGCGGTGCATTGGCGAAGCGATAGATGCCCGGCGGCAGGAGGCCGGGCAGGGCGCCCGGTCGGAACAGGTCGCGCGATTTTGCACCCTCGTCCTCGAGCCCGAACAGCACTTGCGCGATCGCGCCATCGGGCGCGGGCAGCGCGAGATAGCCGCCCGGCTTTGCGGTGAAGGCGCTCGCGGTGGCGAACTGGCGTTGCGCCGCCGGTAGCCCCTCGGCGACCTGATCCCAGCTCGACTTGGTGACGAAGGTGATCGGGATGGCGGTAGGCGACGTCTCGAAGACAGAAGGCATTGGCGGGTCCGGATCGTCAGATCGAGCGGGTCATACGAACGGACGAGATTTCGCAGAGTTTTGCCGCCGCCGCAATCAGCTTTGCTGCCACCGTTCGGCGGTCCGCTACTCGCAGCAAAGGGGCCATGCTAGGTTCCGGCAACGGCCGTCAGGTGTGCAGATCTCCGGCGGCCGACGACAAAGCCGGCCGGGAGGAAATGCAATGGAATTTGTGTGGAGCGTGGTCACCTTCATCGGGCAGGCGGTCGAGGCGATTTTTGGCTATGTCGAGCATCATCATTGGATATTCGCGTTCCTTGCCGGCGGTTACGTCTTCTATCTCCACGACCGCTCCGTTCACGCGCGGTTCGATGCATTGGACAAGCGCATTGATGAAATTCGCAAGAGGCTCGCTATCGAATATTGATCGGGTGAGCGAAACCATCATCGGGCGAGCCCCGTCTCATGCCGAGGACACGATCCACGCGAGCGGCCGCAGGGCTTTACTAGCGCTGCGGTTGTGGCATTATTGCCCAATATTTTAGATTGTGTCGTACGGTTCTGCACGGAGTGCAACAACAGGGGATGGGGTCAATTCTTACCCGGCTCATCATGGCCCGGGCTGATTGATACCGGACTGAACCTGATCGTCGAAGGCATTTCTCTCATCGTTTGCGCGGCGCGGCATTCGCAAATAAGCGACGCAAAATGGATAGATCGTTCGTCATCGTACAGATTTCCGACCTGCATCTGGACGGGTCTGGTCGACTGCTTGCGACCATCGAGACGCTCAATGCCGCAATTCGCGAGAGGATGGCGGACTTCGCGGATGTTCCCGATCGCATCCTGCTGATCACCGGCGATATCGTGGACGACCCGGCGCCGCCTGCGCTCGACGAAGCGATCGCCGTCATTGCGTCCTTCCGGCAGACCGGGCTGTTCACCGACATCCAGGCAATTGCCGGCAATCACGACGTCAAGCGACCGAGCCAGCGTGCAGGTCGCCACGATGTTTATGATTACCTGCATTTGCCGCGGACCTCGAAGAGCGTCTACTACCGTCAGGCCGGCCTCGATCTGGTGCTGCTGGATTCCAACCGCGCGAGCCTCACGACGCTCGTGAGCGGCAACGTCGACCAGAGCGCCTATAGCGCCATGGTTTCGGATTCCGCGCGGCTGAGCGTCAAGCTCGCGGGCAGCCTCGGGTCGGGCGGCCGCGCCGATTATGCCGAGCCGGTGGAAAACCTCGTGCGCGTGCTGGCGCTGCACCATCATCCACTGCCGCAGGCGACCGGAGAAGGAAAGCGGTTTCTCGGCGTGCCCGACGAGCCGCTGATGTATCTCGCCGCGCCCGCGACCTTCCTCGAAGCGGCGACATCGCTCAATGTCGATCTGGTCCTGCACGGACACCGGCATGTCGAAGGGCTGACGCGTTATTCGATTCCCGATCCGCGCGCCACGTCGAGCGAGAGCGCTGAAGCATTCTGGCGCACGATCTACGTCCTGTCCTGTCCGTCATCGACCGGGCAGGCCGGTGACGATGCCGGCTTCAACGTCATCCATTTCGGCCCGATGTCCGACCCGATGTCCCATGGCGGCCGCACAGAGTATCGCTTCGCGATCGCCCGCTACTCACGTCCGCGCAAGGATGGTGTCTTCAGGCCGCTCGATTCCAACCTGCCGCACGGCGTCGTCAGACTGCCGGCCGGACGGGATTTTTCCCGAGATCCGGCCGTCCAATCGGGCATCGAGATCGACGCATGCACCACGCTGAAACGGAATCAGGTCGCAGCATTCGCGCGCCGGCTCCTGCTGCGCCGCGCCTTCTATGCCGACGACGAGGTGGATTGGGCCAATTTGCTCCACGTCTATCTCGTGACCTCTCATGTCTGGGCCGATCTGGAAAGCAAGTTCTCGAGATCCGCACGCAAGCATGATGTCGAGGCCGCGGTGACGTCACTACTGCGCCGACTGATCGAGCAATCTGCAAATGTGCTCGGCATCGACGACGTTCAGCTCGACGAGCTCCGCGCGAGGCGTCTGGTCAATCGTGACGATCTTCGACGCGAATTGCCGAGGGTCGTGCGTCCGGGCATCGATGTCGCGATCGAGACGCGGCAACGACTGCAATTGCTGCGGGACCTGAACGAGCAGGCGAAGGCGCTCGGCCTCGATGCGGGTCTCGGCGGCGAGGTGCCGCCGCAGGCGCCGCAGTGACGGGCCCGGGCCGGGAGCATTAACCGGCCGTTAGGGTTAACAGTCTATTGCTGGCGCGTTCGGCTCGATCAATCGGCTCGAGAGTCAAAGCGTCATGCGTCAACGGTTCAGTCGTGAACGGTTAAGTCTTGCCCGGCTTCTTGCGTCCACCTCGCTGGTCGCAGCGGTGGCCATGGGTCTCGGCGGCTGCACGGCGATGTCGAAACTCTCCGACGTCACGGGCTCGGTCGGGCCGCGGGCGGAAGCCGCTCCCACCGATCCCGCGCGCGCTGCTGAAGTCTATGGCGAGCGCTATCGTGCCAATCCCAAGGACGCCGACGCGGCGCTCGCCTACGGCCAGGCCCTGCGCGCCAACGGCCAGCGCGCCCAGGCTGCCGCCGTGCTCGAGCAGGCGACCATCGCCAATCCCGGCAACAAGGCGCTGATGGCCCAATACGGCCGCGCGCTCTCCGACAACGGCAATTTCCAGCAAGCCTTCGACGTGCTGTCGAAGGCGCATTCGCCCGATAACCCGGATTGGCGCCTGCTCTCGGTGCAGGGTACCGCGCTCGATCAGATGGGGCGTCACGAGGAAGCGCGCTCCTACTATGCGAGTGCGCTCAAGATCGCGCCTGGCGATCCCGGCGTGCTCTCCAATCTCGGCCTGTCCTACATGTTGTCGAGAGATCTGCCGAAGGCCGAAGACGCGCTGCGCCAAGCCTATGCCTCGCCGCACGCAAGCGCGCGGGTGCGGCAGAATCTCGGTCTTGTCGTCGGTCTCCAGGGCCGCTTCGCCGAAGCCGAGACTATTGTGAAGGCGGACCTGCCGCCGGACCAGGCTACGGCCAATGTCGCCTATCTCAAGGAAATGTTGACCCGCAGCGACGTCCGGCGTGGTGCGCCGAAGCGGACGCCGGTCGCCTCGCTCGGCCTGCCCGACTGATCAGACGTGATCTTCCGATCTTGATCTTCCAATCTTGAAGGCATCCTCGGACCGTACGCGGTCCACGTCTAAGGTCATTGCATCTCGGTGACCTTGATGCCAGTCGGTCCAAGGATGACGACGAACAGCACCGGCAGGAAGAACAGGATCATCGGTACCGTCAGCTTCGGCGGCAGTGCCGCGGCCTTTTTCTCGGCTTCGTTCATGCGCATGTCGCGGTTTTCCTGCGCCATCACCCGCAAGGATTGGCCGAGCGGGGTGCCGTAACGCTCCGCCTGCTGGAGCGCGAGACATACCGACTTGACGCCCTCGAGCCCGGTGCGCCGCGCGAGGTTCTCGTAGGCGACCTTGCGATCCTGCAAATACGACAGCTCGGCCGTGGTCAGGGTGAACTCCTCCGATAGCGCGATCGACTGGCCCACGATTTCGACCGCGACCTTCCGGAACGCCATCTCGACCGACATGCCGGATTCGATGCAGATCAGGAGCAGGTCGAGCGCATCGGGAAAGGCGCGCTTGATCGAGAGTTGGCGCTTGGAGATCGCGTTCCTGAGGAACAGCATCGGCGCCTGGAGTCCGAGATAGGCCGCACCGACGCAGATGCCGATCTTGATCGGCATGGACTGCTGCATATGCGCGATCAGGAACACGTAGACGACCGAACCGACGAACAGCACGATCGGGGCAACCAGGCGGGCAAACAGGAAGGTGATGTAGGGCGCCTGGCCTCGATAGCCGGCCATGATGAGCTTGTCCCGCGCAGCTTCCTGCGCGAGCCATTTGGTCAGGTTGAAGTCATCGACGACCTTCGAGACGAGCTGCTTCGGCGTCTGGCGCAGCGAGACTTTTTCACTCTTGTGGAGGCGCTCGCGCTCGCGCTGCCGGATGCGCTCACGTTCGTTCGCCACCGCCTTCATGCGCTTGGAAAGGCCCTCGCCGGCGAACAGCGGCATCACCAGCGTATAGACGGTGGCGCTGGCGGCAATGGCCGCCAGCAGCATCGTCATGAAGTGGACGTCGTGAAGTTTCGCAACGAGGAACTCTACCATAAGACACCATCAGAAGTCGAAATTGATCATCTTCTTCATCACCATGATGCCGATCGACATCCAGACAACACAGCCGACCAGCATGAGCTGGCCGGTGGGATGAGTCCAAAGCATCGAGATGTATCCTGGCGTTGTGAGGTAGACGAGGAACATCACGATCGGCGGCAGCGAGCCGATGATGCCGGCCGAGGCCTTGGCTTCCATCGACATCGCCTGGATCTTCTCTTTCATCTTCTTGCGGTCGCGCAGCACCTTGGAAAGGTTGCCGAGCGCTTCGGAGAGGTTGCCGCCCGATTTCTGCTGGATGGAGATGACGATGCCGAAGAAATTGGCCTCGGGCAGCGGCATGCGATCGTAGAGCCGCGTGCAGGCCTCGCCGAGCGGCATGCCGATCGCCTGCGTCTCGATGATGGACAGAAACTCGGAGCGCAGCGGCTCTGGCGCGTCGGCGGCGACCACCTTGATCGATTCGAACAGCGGCAGGCCCGCCTTGATGCCGCGGACGATGACGTCGACGGCATCGGGCAAGGCGGCCAGGAACTTGTTTTCACGGCGCTTCTTCAGGAAGCCGAGCGCCCAGCGGGGCAGACCGAGGCCGCCGGCAAACGCGAAGCCGGCGGCACCGAGCAGGCCGCCGCCGATGAACAAGGCGACTGCGAACAGCACGCCCGCCACGACGGCGGACACGATCCAGAATTTCTGCGGCGCCCAATCGAGGCCGGCCTGCGACAGGCGGACACTGAGCGGTACGCTCTTCTCCTGCTGGCGCCGCGCCTCGAGATCCTTGAGCGAGGTTTCGACCTGCTCGCGGCGCGAGCGCTGCGTCTTCTCGGCGGCGCGGGCCGTGGGCGCCTCGGCCCGCGAGATCGAGGCGCGGCGGCTCTCGGCCTTCCGTTCCCCGGACAGCATTGGATAAAGGAAGACCCAGGCGAGGCCGCCGACGGTGGCGGTGGCAAGGAAGGCGAGGGCAAGGACTTGCATGTTCATGGCTGCGTTGACCTGCTCACGTCGTGGGCGCCACTTCCGCCGCGTCGAGCGCCGCGGCAAGGCGCTTCTCTTCGCCGTAATAGCGGGCGCGTTCCCAGAATTTCGGGCGGCCGATTCCGGTCGACCGGTGCCGGCCGATGATCTTGCCGTTGGCGTCCTCGCCGACCATGTCGTAGAGGAACACGTCCTGGGTGATGATGGTGTCGCCTTCCATGCCCATCACTTCGGTGATGTGGGTGATGCGGCGTGAACCGTCGCGCAGGCGCGCGGCCTGGACGATGACGTCGATCGAGGCGCAGATCATCTCGCGGATGGTGCGTGAAGGCAGGGAGAAGCCGCCCATCGTGATCATGGATTCGCAGCGCGATAGCGCCTCGCGCGGATTGTTGGCGTGCAGCGTGCCCATCGAGCCGTCATGGCCGGTGTTCATGGCCTGGAGCAGGTCGAACGCCTCGGGTCCGCGGACTTCGCCGACGATGATGCGCTCGGGACGCATACGCAGGCAGTTGCGCACCAGCTCGCGCATGGTGACCTGGCCCTCGCCCTCGATGTTGGGCGGGCGGGTTTCCAGTCGCACCACGTGCGGCTGCTGGAGCTGGAGTTCGGCGGCGTCCTCGCAGGTGATGACGCGCTCGTCGTGCTCGATGTAGTTGGTCAGGCAGTTGAGCAACGTGGTCTTGCCCGAGCCGGTACCGCCGGAGATCAGCACGTTGCAGCGGACGCGGCCGATGATCTGGAGGATTTCCGCGCCTTCCGGCGAGATTGCGCCGAACTTGACGAGCTGATCGAGCGTCAGCTTGTCCTTCTTGAACTTGCGGATCGTGAGCGTGGGGCCGTCGATTGACAGCGGGGGCACGATGGCGTTGACGCGGGAGCCGTCGGCCAGGCGGGCGTCGCAGATCGGCGAGGATTCGTCGACGCGCCGGCCGACCTGGCTGACGATACGCTGGCAGATGTTGAGGAGCTGCTGATTGTCGCGGAAGCGGATACCGGTGCGTTGGATCTTGCCGGCGACCTCGATGTAGACGGTGTCGGCGCCGTTGACCATAATGTCGGCGATGTCGTCGCGCGACAACAGCGGCTCCAGCGGACCGTAGCCGAGGACGTCGTTGCAGATGTCGTCGAGCAGCTCTTCCTGCTCGGCGATCGACATCACGATGTTCTTGATCGCGATGATCTCGTTGACGATGTCCCGGATTTCCTCGCGCGCGGACTCCGAATCGAGCTTGGCAAGCTGGGCGAGGTCGATGGCCTCGATCAGCGCGCCGAAGATGGTCGCCTTGACCTCGTAATAATTGTCCGAGCGGCGGGCTTCCATGGTCGGCGCAGGCTTCGCCGGGGCGAGCGGCGGCGAGGAGATTGCCGGCGGCGGCGGCACGCGCGACATGGCGGGCGCCGAAGCCTGGGCAGGCTCTGGCGACACGGCACCGGGCTTCGGGGCCCGGGCGTCGGCGTCTGTTCCGCTACGCTTACCGAACACTTAAAAACTCCATGCGGCGACCTATTTTCCCCGCAACTTGTCAATCAGGGGTGAAAGCAGGGACGACTTTTGCTTCTTCGTTTCGCTGCGGCCGGTCAGGCGCTGGGCGATCTGAAGGAACATCTCGATCGACTTATGGTTGGCCGAGATCTCCGCGATCATCTGGCCGTTATTGGCCGCCGAGCCGAAGATCTGCGGCTCGAACGGAATCGAGACGACCGGCTGGCTCTCGATCGCCTTGGCGAACTCCGCCGCGGCGATTTCGGGCCGTTTCGGCACGCCGACCTGGTTCAGGCAGTAGAGCGGCGGCCGGTCGTTGGGGCGCGCGGCCTTCAGGAGATCGAACAGGTTCTTGGTGTTGCGCAAATTGGCGAGGTCGGGCGCCGCCACGATCAGGATGTCGTCCGCTCCGATCAGGGCGCGTTTCGTCCAGCCCGACCATTGGTGCGGAACGTCGAGGACGATGCAGGGCATCGTGGAGCGCAACGTGTCGAACACGGAATCGAAGGCGTCGGCGCCGAAATCGTAGACCCGGTCGAGCGTCGCCGGCGCCGCCAGCAGACTGAGGTGGTCGGTGCATTTCGACAGAAGGCGGTCGACGAAGGCGGTGTCGACGCGATCGGGTGAGAATACGGCGTCGGCAATGCCCTGCGGTGGATCCTGGTTGTAGTCGAGTCCGGCCGTGCCGAAGGCGAGGTCGAGGTCGGCGACGACCGCGTCCATCGCGAGATCGCGGGCGATCGCCCAGGCGACATTGTGGGAGATGGTTGATGCGCCGACGCCGCCCTTGGCCCCGACCACGGCGATAATGCGGCCGACGGCCTTGGCTTCCGGCGCCGAGAACAGGTTGCAGATCGAGCGCACGACGTCGATCGCGCCGACCGGCGCGAGCACGTAGTCGCTGACGCCGCGGCGGACCAGCTCGCGGTAGAGCGTGACGTCGTTGATGCGGCCGATCACGACCACGCGGGTGCCGGCATCGCAGACGGTCGCGAGATGGTCGAGCCCGCCCAGGAGGTCGTTGCGGCCGTCGCTTTCGAGCACGATCACGTTCGGCGTGGGGGCCGAGCGGTAGGCTTCCACCGCAGCCGCCATTCCGCCCATCTGGATCTTCAGATGGGCCTTGCCGAGACGGCGATCTTCGCCGGCTGACTGCACGGCGGCCGCCGTTTCCACGGTCTCGCAGAAAGCCTGGACGGAAACGCGGGGCGCCGGCGCAATATGCTCCTCGACCGGTGGGAGCGATGCCTCGGACTGATCTTCTTGGGGCTGGCGAGCGTAGCTGATCATCTGCCGGTGTCGCTGAGTTTGGCCTTGTCGGCCTCAGGATAGGCGACCGCCGTCGGCATTCCCTTGCGATACTTCTCGAACGCGGCGGTCCGCCGCGGCGTGTAGGACGGCGTTTCGGGCCGCGGCTGCTCGAGATCCGACGGATTGTCGACCATCGCTGCGAGGTTGCGCTGATAGGCGCAGCCGTAATTGTAGTAGTCCTTGTTCTCGAACCAGCTCTTGTTCTTCATCGAAGGGCCGATATCTTCCGGCCACAGGCCGCAGGGACCCGCGACTGCGGCGATCTTGGAATAGGTGAGGCGGATCGGCGGCAGGAATCGCTTGTCGTCCGGCGTGTAAGAGCGGGCGTTGATGCCGCGCGGCGGAACGCCCGCCGCCGACAGCATTGCCTGGATTTCGCGCATGGTGTCCGCGACCGGACGCGCGTTGGGCGTGCCGGACGGTACGTCGATCCGGATCGCGCCGGTGCCTTCGTGCATCCAGGCCGACGCGACGCCCATCACGTCGGCGCGCTGGGCGGCGGTCAAGCCGCCGCGGGCATGGCCGACGAAGACGACGATGGAACGATTCTGCTCCTCGATCGCGATCGGATGGCGCTGCTTGTAGTCGTCGGGAATGGAGGCCGTGACCGCTTCGTCATGCTGGCAGCCGCCTAGGGCGAGCGCCATGCCGACGAGCGCGCCGCCGAGGTGGATGGCGCGCCTGCGAATCTGGGGTGGTCTAGTGATCTTCATGAAGTCCCCGTTCCGCCTCAGTCGGTGATGAAGCCGTAGGTGCCGCGGTAGTTCTTGGCCGGTTCGGTCCGGCCGGGCACGCCGTAGATGCGGTTGATGTTGCCGAGCAGTTCGGCCTGCGGATCAGCCGGTGCGGAGAAGCCATCATCCGGCCGCGACAGGTCCTTTTGCGCAACTGCGCGAACGATGTAGGGCGTCACGATCACGACCAGCTCGGTCGCGTTGTTGACGAAGTCGCGGCTACGGAACAGCGTGCCGAGGACCGGGAGCTGCATCAGACCTGGCAGTCCGCTGACCGCTTGCTTGGTCTGCTGCTGGATCAGGCCAGCCATCGCCATCGCGCCGCCTGAGGGAATTTCCAGCGAGGTTTCTGCGCGGCGGGTCTTGATCGAGGGCACCGTGAGCGAGTTGACCGAGGTCGAGGTCACGGCCTGGGACAGCGTGATCGCGTTTTCGTTCGAGAGCTCGGACACCTCGGTCATTACCCGCAGGCTGATCTTGCCCTCCGTGAGAACGACGGGGGTGAAGTTGAGCGAGATGCCGAACTTCTTGAAGCTGATCTGGGTGGTACAGACGTGCGTGGTGGGGTCGCACGCATAGCCCGCAGGCACCGGAAATTCACCGCCGGCAATGAACGTTGCCGATTCACCGGAGATCGCGGTCAGGTTCGGTTCGGCCAGCGTCCGGATCACGCCCGCGGTCTCCATCGCACGCAGCGTGGCCTGCACCGACGGGGCCGCGCCGAACTTCGTGGTCAGGTTATTGCCGTCGACGAGGTTGTGGCCAAGAGCCGTGAACGGATTGGAGTTGCTGAAGCTGACGACCGAGGTGCCGTAGCTGAGGTTGGCGGTGAGGTCGATTCCGAGCTGCTTGACGATGCTGCGCTGCACTTCCGCGACCGTCACCTTGAGCATGACCTGATCGCGGCCGCGGACCACGATCGAGTTCACGACCTTCTCGGGGCCGCCGGCGAGGCGCACGGCGAGGTCGTTGGCCTGCTGGGCTTCGGCCGGATTCGCGGCCGAGCCGGTCAAGATGATGCCGTCGCCTAGCCCGTCGATCTGGATGTCTGAGTTCGGCAGGACCTGCTTCAGCGCGGCCCGCACGCCGTTGAGGTCGCGCTTGACCGCGATGTCATAGGCCGCGATCTGCTGGCCGGCGGAATCGAAGAACACGATGTTGGTCTGCCCGATCGAGGCGCCAATGATGTAGGCACGCTGCGCCGAGCGGACGACCGCGTTGGCGATCTTCGGATCGGCGACAAGCACGTCCTTGATGTCGCGCGGAAGGTCGATCACGATCGACTTGCCGATGCCGAGCGAGAGGAATCGCGCGTTCATCTGACCGTCGGCCGCAGCCTGCGCCACAGGGCGATAGTCGGCGGCGACCACAGGGGTGAGCACCGGGTTGAGCGCGAGCGCGACGGCGGCCGAAAACGACAGGGCGCGGACCACCGGGGTTCGCATCGTCGCCAAATTCGCCCTGCATTTCATGTCGACAGTCCTCATCGTGCCTTCGCCGTCGAGCTTGGGATACCGTACCGAATGATCGAAATGCCCTCGCGCTTCTGTGCGGAGTCATCGAGCGTGATCTCGCTCAGCTTGACATCGACGATGCTGCGCAGCGCCAGCGACAGCGTGCCGCTCTGGCGTGCGGAGGAGAGCGTCGCAGTCTGCGCAGGATTGAGTTCGAGAGTGACGGTCTTGCCGACCACCGCGTTCTGGCCGTCCTTCTCCTTGGGAGCCTGGTCGATGGCCAGGACGCGGATATTGGCCAGGATGATCTCGGACGTGACGACATCGGGAGCGCCGCTGCTCTGGTCCGGGTTCTTGAGACGGCGCGTCAAAAGCACGTCGACGCGGTCGTTGGGCAGGATGAAGCCGCCTGCGCCGGTTTCCGGCGAGATCTCGGTCGAGATCGCCCGCATGCCGGTGGGCAGGATTGCCGCCATGAAGCCGGAGCCTTCGGCCTTGACCAGCTTCTGGTCCCGGATCGGCTCGCCCTGGATGAAGGGAGATCGTGCGATCGAGCCGGTGACCTGGGTTACCCCCTCGGGGCGCTCGTTGCGGCGGATGAAGGTGGCGCTGGCGGTCGCGGACGGCCAGGTCTGCCATTGCACGTCTTCCGGCTTGACGGTCTGGCCGAGGCCGATGTCGTTTTTCGCGACCAGGACGTCGACGGTGGGAAGCTGCGCGACCGGAGCAGGAGGCGGTGCAGAATTGTCCGAGCCGCTCGCCAGATACGCGGCGACACCGCCGGCGCAGATGGCGACCGTCAGGACGACAATGCGTGCCCTATTCATACGCTTCACTTTCCAACAAACGCCGCGACGCTGACGCCGCCGTAATCGGCAGTTGACCAGCTATTCGTCAAAGCATGGTTAATGAGGCGTATCTAAATCGCCTTAACGCCGGGTTTACCCGATGCGTTCAGCGCAATGCGAGGTGAGCGAGGTCGATCGCCTTCACCCATTCGGTCTCCGGGTAGACCATCAGCGCGCTCAGTGCGAGCGCGATGCCGTAGGGAATGCCGCTGTCCTTGGCGTGCAGCCGCGCGAGCCAGGTCTGGCCAGCGAGCCCGTAAGGCAGCGGCCACTGCCGGAACTGGAGCAGGAGCAGCGTCAGCGCCCCGCCGAACAGCGAGGCGTAGAGCAGGAAGTTCATCAGCTGTGCGAACCCGAACCAAAGCGCGACGGAGGCCGCCACCTTGGCATCGCCGCCACCGACCCAGCCCATCGCAAAACAGGTGAAGGCCACGACTAGGACGAGCGCGCCGGCGCCGACATGGCCCAGCATCTCGTAAGGTGCCATGCCACCGGCGAGAGCGAGCGCGAAAAAGCCGGCGACCAGCGCCAGCGATACGCGGTTGGAGATCGTCATCGTGAAGAGATCGCTTGCGGCGGCAAACGCCATCAGGGCCGGGAAGAGCAGAAGGCGCGCAAGGTCGAGGATCATGGGCTGCGTCTTGAGGCCTGGGTGTGCCGCGGAGCTGGCGTCGCCGGATTCTAGCCGGCAGTGCTAAACAAACCGAAAACGGCGGCGGCGGTCTTGAGGGGTAGAACCAGCCGAAGGCGTGCTCACCAGAGGGAGGCGATGCGTGCGGCGAGCGCGACGGTCGCAAGCAGCAGGGCCAGGCAGACCCAGTAAGCCGGCGAGCCGGTCTGCGCCGCCTCGGCCGCGTTCGCCGCGACCACGGCATCGGTTCTGTACTTGCTCAACGCCACTGGAACTCGCCGTCTTAAAAACAAAGGCCCCGGAAATCCGGGGCTTTTGCAGTCGTTGATCGATCGCCTACTTCAGCGAGCTGCTGATCGAGGTGAACTTGGCGTTCAGCGTGGTGCCGAGATTGTTGACGACGGTGATGATGGCCAGCGCGATGCCGGCGGCAATCAGACCGTATTCGATGGCGGTGGCGCCGGATTCATCTTTCGCGAAACGCGCAATCAGGTTCTTCATGAACAAAACTCCATCTGGGGTGGGATCGCCTCGTTCGGCGGTGTGCTTGACGCAACGACCATGAGATCCGAGCTCTTTCGGGAGAGTTAATTCGATCGGGCAAACGCGCTTGCCGCTGGCCAGAGTGAATTTCGCCTTAAGGCAGCCAGCTGCAATTCGTTCCGGTTCCGGATGTGCAGCAAGCGCAGCACCGGCTTCACCCTCCCTTAAATTTGGGGGAGTACGCGTAGGCGGGACCAGCAATTCGCAAGAGAGGCGACAATGTCGAGCCTGCCCATGGAAATCGCCCTGATGCTTGGCGAGACCATCGCGAAGGTGATCCCCGCGACCTTCGCGCTCGCGGTGGTCTTCACCGTGCTCGAGCATGTCTGGGCCTGCAATCCCGGCGTGCCGTGGTGGCGCAAGCGGGAGATCGTCACGGACATCTGCTACTGGTTTATCGCTCCGGTGTTCGCACGTGTCATGCGGATCGGCCTTCTGATCGTCGGTGCGAGCTTCGTCTTCAACATCCATGATGCCGACGGGCTCATCGCCTTCTACGACAACGGCCACGGCCCGCTGGCGCTATTGCCGCTCTGGGTCCAGGCCATGCTGTTCCTGGTGCTGTCCGATTTCATGCTGTACTGGCTGCACCGGTTGTTCCACGGCGGTGGGTTCTGGAAGTACCACGCGATCCACCACTCCTCGGAGGAGATCAGCTGGATTTCTGCGGCACGCTTCCATCCCGTCAATCTCGTGCTCGGTACCATCGCGGTCGACGTCGTGCTGCTGATGGCCGGCATTTCGCCGAACGCCATGGTCTGGCTCGCCCCGTTCACGACCTTCCATTCGGCCTTCGTGCACGCCAACCTGAACTGGACCTTCGGGCCGTTCAAATATGTGTTGGCGACGCCGGTGTTCCACCGTTGGCACCACACCGCGCTAGCAGAGGGCGGCGACACCAATTTTGCCGGCACGTTCCCGATCTGGGACTTGCTGTTCGGCACTTTCCGCATGCCCGAGGGGCAACTGCCGCAGGATTACGGCAAGGATGAAGCCACCATGCCGAAGGAAATCGGAGGGCAGCTTGCCTATCCGTTCCGCCGCTAGGTTCTCGAGAGCCGCGAACGCCAGTCCGTTCAAACAATAGTCCGAGAGTTTGCGGAACGTTCACGAATTGAGGGCAGGTTAGCCGGGTCGGGCACCGGCTCGGCTGTTATCTGATCGCTTCTGCCGGTTTGTGACGTCCCGGGGGTAAGAGTATGCGTAAACAACTGCTGCGCCGTCATGCGCGCGTCTGTCTTCTGGTTGCGACAGCGGTGCTGGCATCGCCGGCTGCCGTCATTGCCGAGTCCGCCGATACCATCGCCGTCAATGTCGACCAGGCCAAGCTGGTGCGGCTGCCTGGCAAGGTGGCAACCATCGTGGTCGGCAATCCCCTGATCGCCGACGTCACGCTCCAGCCCGGCGGCATGATCGTCGTCACCGGAAAGGGCTATGGCGCCACCAATTTCATCGCGCTCGACCGCGGCGGCGAGATCCTGGTCGACCGCCAGGTCCAGGTCGAAGGTCCGAGCGACCGGCTCGTTACCGTCTATCGCGGGATCGAACGCGAGTCCTACAGCTGCGCGCCGCTTTGCCAGCGCCGCGTGACGCTCGGCGACAGCGACACCTACTTCAACAGCACGATGAGCCAGGCCGGTTCGTTGAGCAGCTCGGCGAGCGGCAGTGCCGGTGCGGGCGCCAAGACGAACTGACTAAGGCGAACTGAGCAAGACGAACCAAGTAAGACCAACCAGCAAGTTTGATTGGCGGATTTGGGGGCAAGGATCGTCCCCGCCCGCCGCACGCGCGCGAGTTTCTCTTTCCGTGTCCTCGTCTCCCTGGTCCGGGTCGTTCGCGGTTAACGCGCTCTTAACGGCCCGGGCCGCCGGGTGCGGATCGCCTGAAACACTTAAACAATCAGTTTCCGCTATTGAACATGGCAGATGATTGCTGCTGCTGGGGAATTTGATGCCTTCGCCTGCACCTACGAGATTCACGCTCCTCGCCACGTTGCGCCGGTTTCGTGGCAGCCGCCGCGGCTCCGCAGCCGTCGAGTTCGCGCTCGTTGCGCCGATGTTCTTTGCGTTGCTGTTCGCCATCATCGAGTCGGCGCTGATGTTCCTGGCGAGCCAGGTGCTCGAGAGTGCCTCGCAAAATTCTGCGCGCGTGTTGCTGACCGGGCAGGCGCAATCCGGCACGCTCACGGCCTGCGCGGTCTCCGGCGTCAGCACACCCTGCTCGCAAACGACGTTCAAGGCTTACGTCTGCAGCCAGATCCCGGCGCTGTTTGATTGCACCAAGCTCTACGTCGACGTCGTGAGTACAAACTCGTTCGGAGCGCTGAGCCTCACCAATTATGGTGATTCCTGCAGCTTCAATCCAACCGGCGTGCAATACAGTGCCGGGGCCGCCAACCAGGTCGTCGTGGTGCGGCTGTTCTATCAGTGGCCGCTCTTCGTCACTGGCCTTGGCTTCAACATGGGCTGCAACAACAAGCGGCTGCTGATTGCGACCGCGGCCTTCAAGAATGAACCCTTCTGAGACAGATGGATCCGAGCGGACAGATGCAGGCGATTGCGAATATCTGGAGGAATGCCCGAAGCTCCGTGCGCGACTTCGTCGCCGACACGCGTGCGATCGCGGCGACCGAGTTCGCGGTCATCGTGCCGCTGATGCTGGTGATGTTCTTCGGGACCGTCGAATTTTCATCGGCCGTGGCGATCAATCGCAAAGTCACAATGATTGCACGGACTCTGTCCGATTTGACGTCGCAGTCGACATCGGTCGACGATGGCGACATGCAGGACACGTTCACGGCAAGCATATCGATGATCATGCCGTACGACGCTACGCTCGTGAACGGCACGGTCCTTCAGATCTATATCGACTCAAGCAAGGTCGCCAAGATTCAATGGAGCAAGTCCGCCACCATTGCCAACGGTGCGACGCAGGCCACGCTGACGGCTCCGCCCCCGACTCTGGTAGCTGGCACCACGGTCACCTCGATGATTCCGCCATCGCTCTTGATCGCGTCGACCTACCTTATCTTCAGTCAGGCGAGTTACGTCTACACGCCTTCTGTCAAATTCGTCCTGAAGACGGGCATCACGCTGAGCGATGTCTCCTACACGCGGCCGCGCCAGGTCACCTGCGTTCCTTACACGGGTGTAAAGTCGCCGTGCTGAAATACGAGAGCAGATCCTGGAATAAAAAAAGGCCGGGCATCGCGCCCGGCCTTTTCATTGATTGGTTCGCTCGAGCCGATCGGGGCCCGTAAGCGGTAGGCTCAGCCGGCGGAGCGGAGGTTGTCGGCTGCCGACTTGCCGGAACGGCGGTCGGCGACGATCTCGTAGGAGATCTTCTGACCTTCGCGCAGCGTGCCGAGGCCTGCACGCTCCACAGCGCTGATGTGAACGAACACGTCCTGGCCGCCATCGTCGGGCTGGATGAAGCCGAAGCCTTTGGTCGCGTTAAACCACTTCACGGTTCCCATGCTCATGGGGGTAGTCCCTTCTCAGATAACACAATGTCAGAGCCCGCTTGCGCGGACAGGTTAGATCGAATTTTTGGAAGGGTCGTCAGCGTGTCTGAACCGGCTGTACCGGTGGATGCTAATGTCGTCCGGCCGAAAATCGATTAAGTCATTTTATTGGAAACAGACACCCAAAACAATGCTGACGTGCACGATTTTTTGATCCGCCGTGATGGTCACGGCGGATCAGCATACACGTCGGAATTACAGGTCCGCGCTCGCGCGCTGGGCCCCCGCTAGCGGCGGCGGAACTGGCCGCCGCGCTGTCCGGGACGCGGAGGTCCGCCCATCCCGCTCGGACGTTCGTCCTTGTGGCGGAAAATCAGCCGGCCCTTTTCGAGGTCATAGGGCGACATCTCTACCGTCACGCGGTCGCCCGCCAGAGTCTTGATGCGGTTCTTCTTCATCTTGCCGGCGGTGTAGGCGACGATCTCGTGTCCGGCGTCGAGCTGCACGCGGTAGCGCGCGTCGGGGAGGATTTCGGTGACCAGTCCTTCGAACTGGATCAGCTCTTCCTTAGCCATGAATTTCTCCAGGTCGTGGACGGCTAGTGCGAATGGGGTTTGCGGTTCGGTTGGCCGTTCGGCCGACTCTCGCGGCGCAAAAAGGCAACGCCTTGTATCCCATCAGACGCCCCGGCGCTATGCGCGGAACGCTGTTCCGGACGGGCGTTTGGCGAAGAATGCGCCTTGCCTCCGGAGCGGCTGCGAGGAGCTGCCTTCGGGCCACTGCCGGGCCTTCCGTCGCCCTGCTTGGCGGCACTGTGGTGGCGCCCGTCCGCATGCCTTTCGTCGGCACGGCGACCGTCAGCGTGGCGTCCCTCACCATGCCTTGCGCCTTGCGGACGCTGGCCCGGGCGGCCCGGCCGACCCTGTCGTTGCTGCTGCGGGGGAGGGCCCGCATCGCGGCGGCCGGCGTCGGTGCGGCGATCCTCACGCGGCAGCGCCACTTTGATCAGCCGCTCGATGTCGCGGAGATAGGCGAGTTCCTCGCCGCCTGCGACCAGCGAGATCGCGGTGCCCTCGGCACCCGCGCGCGCGGTGCGCCCGATGCGGTGCACATAGGTCTCCGGCACGTTGGGCAGATCGAAATTGATGACGTGGGTGATGCCGTCGACATCGATGCCGCGGGCGGCGATATCGGTGGCGACCAGGGTACGGATCTCGCCGGTGCGGAACAGAGCGAGTGTCCGTTCGCGGTGGTTCTGCGACTTGTTGCCGTGGATGGCGCTGGCGGGGATGCCGGCCTTCTCGAGCGTCTTCACCACCTTGTCCGCGCCGTGTTTGGTGCGGGTGAAAACCAGCGCGCGGTTGACCTGCTCCTGCTTCAACAGCTGGGCGAGGAACGCCGGCTTGGCGGAGAAGTCGACCTGGATGATGCGCTGCTGGATGCGCTCCACGGTCGAGGAGACCGGGGTCACCGCGACGCGGGCGGGGTCGCGCAGCATGGCGTCGGCCAGCTCGGCGATGTCCTTCGGCATGGTGGCCGAGAAGAACAGCGTCTGCCGCTTGATCGGCAGCTTGGCGACGATTTTGCGGATGTCGTTGATGAAGCCCATGTCGAGCATGCGGTCCGCCTCGTCGAGCACGAGGAATTCGACGCTGCCAAGCTTCAGTCCGTTGCTCTGCACGAGGTCGAGCAAACGGCCGGGGGTGGCGACCAGCACCTCGACGCCCTGCATCAGCGAGCGGACCTGACGGCCCATCGGCACGCCGCCGATGGCGAGCGTCGAGGACAGGCGGATGTGACGGCCATAGGCGTTGAAACTGTCGAGGATCTGGCCGGACAGTTCGCGGGTCGGCGACAGCACCAGGACGCGGGTCGTCTTCGGCTGCGGCTTGATGCGATTCTCGAGCAGGCGGTGCAGGATCGGCAGCGCGAAGGACGCGGTCTTGCCGGTTCCGGTTTGGGCGATGCCGACGACGTCGCGGCCGGTCAGCGCGGTCGGAATTGTCTGGGCTTGGATGGGGGTGGGGGTGACGTAGTTCTCTTCGGTGAGAGCACGGGCGATGGGCTCGGCGAGGCCGAAATCCTGAAACGAAGTCAAAAGATGGGTTCTTTCCATGTCAAAAGCGGGCGCCCGGCGCATTCGGCGCGGCGCGCGCAAAAGGGTGTCGAGTGGGACACCTGCGTGTTTGGGGTGTCGGATGGCTTGATGGGATGGGGCAAGCCAGACGCCCGTAAGGGCTTAAGAACACGCGGCTCGCAACGGTCTCCTGATTCGCAAGAGACCTCGACCTCATATGGAACATTGAGGCGGCGCTTTCAAGGCACGCCCCACAGAAACGGCGATCGCGGTGCAGAAATAGTTATGCCGGAAATTTAGCCAGAGTGACAAATTTGCTCAGAAAATAACCTGCCTGCCGCATTCGCATACATTAGAATTGCTCAATGTTTAGGCGGCGCGGCCTGTGCAATACTTCGTTTTCTGGCAATTTCACCAGCAAAAACAATCGGTTGAAGGGTGTCTAATCCATGGCACAGTTCTTGCGAATCCGTTAATCGCAGGCGGCCGTTGGGGCCGTTTCGCAGCGTTTTTCACGTCTGCGTCAGGGAGATGAGACACTCATGCATAGCAAATCCACTCACGATATAGCGGCGCCATTTAGCCGCCGTGGCGTTCTCGCCGCGACCGCCGGACTGATGCTTGGTCTGGCTTCCATTTCTGGTGCGAAAGCCGCGGACGACACCATCAAGGTCGGCGTGCTTCACTCCCTCTCCGGCACCATGGCCATCAGCGAAACCACGCTGAAGGACACCATCCTCTTCCTGATCGACGAGCAGAACAAGAAGGGCGGCGTCAACGGCAAGAAGCTCGAAGCCGTGGTCGTCGATCCCGCTTCGAACTGGCCGCTGTTCGCCGAGAAGGCGCGCGAGCTGATCACCAAGGACAAGGTCTCGGTCGTGTTCGGCTGCTGGACCTCGGTGTCACGGAAGTCGGTGCTCCCGGTGTTCAAGGAGCTGAACAGCATCCTGTTCTACCCCGTGCAGTACGAGGGCGAGGAGAGCGAGCGCAACGTGTTCTACACCGGCGCCGCGCCGAACCAGCAGGCGATCCCCGCCGTCGACTATCTGATGAAGGACGAGAAGGTGAAGCGCTGGGTGCTCGCAGGCACCGACTACGTCTATCCGCGCACCACCAACAAGATCCTGGAAGCCTACCTGAAGTCCAAGGGTGTCGCCCAGGAAGACATCATGATCAACTACACGCCGTTCGGTCATTCCGACTGGCAGACGATCGTGGCCGACATCAAGAAGTTCGGCTCGGCCGGCAAGAAGACCGCTGTGGTCTCGACCATCAACGGCGACGCCAACGTTCCTTTCTACAAGGAGCTCGGCAACCAGGGCATCAAGGCGAAGGACATCCCGGTCGTCGCGTTCTCGGTGGGTGAGGAAGAACTCGCCGGCATCGACACCAAGCCGCTGCTCGGCCATCTCGCCGCCTGGAACTATTTCCAGTCGATCAAGTCGCCGGAGAACGAGAAGTTCATCAAGGCGTGGCAGACCTACACCAAGAATCCGAAGCGCGTGACCAACGATCCGATGGAAGCGCACGTGATCGGCTTCGACATGTGGATCAAGGCGGTCGAGAAGGTGAAGTCGACCGATCCGGACAAGGTGATCGATGCGCTCCCCGGCATCGAAGCCAAGAACCTGACCGGCGGCACCTCCAAGATGCTTCCGAACCATCACATCACCAAGCCGGTGTTCATTGGCGAAATCAAAGCCAACGGCCAGTTCGACGTGGTGTGGAAGACCCCGGGTCTTGTCGCGGGCGACGCCTGGTCGAAGGAGCTCGACGGCTCCAAGGACCTGGTCGGCGACTGGGTCGGCAAGAAGTGCGGTAACTTCAACACCAAGACCAACAAGTGCCTCGGTTCGGGCTCCTGATCCGGATCTGACGCTCCATTGCACGATCGGAGAGGGCGGCGATCCCGCCGCCTTCTCCACCCTTTTCTGCCGGGGTCTTTCACAGTGCCAGCCAATTTGTCCGCCCGCCTCTGTTCGCTCCTGCTCTCGTTCTTCCTGATCGCGTTCGCACTGCCGGCCTTGGCCGGCCCGTTCGAAGATGCGGTCGCCAAATTCGCCAACGACGATTATTCCGACACGGAAGAGGCGATCGGCGTGGTCGCGGGCAGCGGCAATACCCTTGCCTTTCCGATCATCAGCGCGCTTCAGGACGGCCGGCTCATGGCCGACCCTGATAGCAAGAAGGTTTACGTCACCGGCACCGACGGCAAGTCGATCGATGCCGCGACCGGTCAGGCCGTGGCCAGCGTGCCCGACAGTGCGAGCGCGGTCCGCCTCAACAACCGCCTTCGCCGCAGCGTCGATGCGGCGATCGGCAGCCTGACGCTGCAGTCACCCGACATCGGAGCGCGGCTCCAGGCCGCGCAATCCGTCTTCAAGTCGCATGAGGAGACGTCGCTCGAAGCGGTCGATGGCGCGCTCGCCAAGGAAACCAACCGATCCGTCAAGGCTGCGCTGGGCGACGCCCGCGCGGCGATCCTGTTGTTCAAGCCGGATGCCACCGAGCTCGAGAAGCTCGAAGCCGTTGCCACCATCAAGGCGCGCGGCGACCAGGAGGCGATGGCGCTGCTGACCGGCATGGGCGACCAGCCGGCCTCGGTGACCAAGGCTGCCGCGAGCGCAATCGGCTCGATCCAGAGTTCGCTCGCGGTCTGGTCGATGGTGCAGAATGCCTGGTACGGCCTCTCGCTCGGTTCGGTGCTGCTGCTTGCTGCGATCGGGCTTGCCATCACGTTCGGCGTGATGGGCGTCATCAACATGGCCCATGGCGAGATGGTGATGATCGGGGCCTACACCACCTTCGTGGTGCAGGAGGTGATCCGTACCCGCTATCCCGTCCTGTTCGACTATTCGCTGCTGATCGCCGTGCCGCTCGCCTTCCTGGTGGCCGGCGCGCTCGGCGTCGTGATCGAGCGCAGCATCATCCGCTTTCTCTATGGCCGTCCGCTGGAGACGCTGCTGGCGACCTGGGGCCTGTCGCTGGTGCTGCAGCAGGCCGTGCGCACCATGTTCGGCCCGACCAACCGCGAGGTCGGCAACCCCTCCTGGATGAGCGGCGCGTTTGAGATCGGCCAGATCACGGTCACCTATAACCGGCTCTGGATCCTTGTCTTCACGCTCGCGGTGTTCGTCATTCTGCTCGCGATGCTGCGCTACACGGTACTCGGGCTCGAGATGCGCGCGGTGACACAGAACCGGCGCATGGCGGCTTCGATGGGCATCGCCACTTCGCGGGTCGACGCGCTGACTTTTGGTCTCGGCTCGGGCATTGCGGGCACCGCCGGCGTGGCGCTGTCGCAGATCGACAATGTCAGCCCCAATCTCGGCCAGAGCTACATCATCGACAGCTTCATGGTCGTGGTGTTCGGTGGCGTCGGCAATCTCTGGGGCACGCTGGTCGGCGCCTTCACGCTCGGCATCGCCAACAAATTCCTGGAGCCGGTCGCCGGCGCCGTGCTCGGCAAGATCGCCATCCTCGTTCTCATCATCCTGTTCATTCAAAAACGGCCGCGCGGCCTGTTCGCGCTCAAGGGCCGCGCGGTGGAAGCATGACCCCTCACATGCTGACGCGATCGCTGGACCGCGGCGCGACCATCTTCCTTGCCATCGTCGTGGCCTGCGGCATCCTCATCCCGCTCTCCAACCTGCTGCTGCCCGCAGGTTCGTTCCTGCAAGTGCCGACCTATCTCGTCGCGCTCTGGGGCAAATATGTCTGCTACGCGATCCTGGCGCTCTCGATCGACCTGATCTGGGGCTATTGCGGCATCCTCTCGCTCGGTCACGGTGCCTTCTTCGCGCTCGGCGGCTACGCGATGGGCATGTACCTGATGCGGCAGATCGGCAGCCGCGGCGTCTACGGCAATCCGATCCTGCCGGACTTCATGGTGTTCCTGAACTATTCGAAGCTGCCCTGGTACTGGTACGGCTTCGACATGTTCTGGTTTGCCGCGCTGATGGTGCTGATCGTGCCGGGCCTGCTCGCCTTTTCCTTCGGCTGGCTCGCCTTCCGCTCGCGCGTCACTGGCGTGTATCTGTCAATCATCACCCAGGCGATGACCTATGCACTGCTGCTCGCCTTTTTCCGCAACGATTTCGGCTTCGGCGGCAACAACGGCATGACCGACTTCAAGGACATCTTGGGCTTCAACGTGCAGGCCGAGGGCACGCGTGCTGCGCTGTTCGCGCTGAGCTGCCTGGCGCTGATCGCCGGCTTTCTGATCTGCCGCGCCATCGTCTCGTCCAAGCTCGGCAAGGTGCTGATCGCCGTGCGCGATGCGGAATCGCGCACGCGCTTCCTCGGCTACCGGGTCGAATCCTACAAGCTGTTCGTGTTCACAGTGTCGGCCTGCATGGCCGGCGTCGCCGGCGCGCTCTATGTGCCGCAGGTCGGCATCATCAACCCGAGCGAATTCGCGCCGGGCAATTCGATCGAGGCCGTGATCTGGGTCGCGGTCGGCGGCCGCGGTACGCTGGTCGGCGCCGCGCTCGGCGCCGTCGTCGTCAACTACGCAAAGACGTTCTTCACCTCCGGCATGCTCGCGCCCTACTGGCTGTTCATGCTGGGTGCCATGTTCATCCTGGTAACGTTGCTGCTGCCTAAGGGCATCGTCGGCACTTTCAACGCCTGGTGGGACTCGTCGAAGGAAAGGCGCGACGCCGCGACCATTGCGAGCGCCGCGGCCGAAGACGGCGTCACCCAACCCAAAATGGCGGAGGAGGCGCAATGAACGTCATGGACACCCGCGCGACCTCCGCAATGCTGTATCTCGACGGTGTGCACGTCTCGTTCGACGGCTTCCACGCCATCAACAACCTCTCGCTGACGCTCGAGCCCGGCGAGATGCGCGCCATCATCGGCCCGAACGGCGCCGGCAAGACCACGATGATGGACATCATCACCGGAAAGACCAAGCCCGACGAAGGCACCGTGCTGTTCGACGGAGTCACCGATCTGACGCGACTGGACGAGACCCGCATCGCCGAGCTCGGCATCGGCCGTAAATTCCAGAAGCCGACCGTGTTCGAGAGCCAGACCGTGCAGGACAATTTGCTGCTCGCGCTCAATGTCGACCACAGCGTCAAGGGTACGCTGTTCTGGCGCGGCAGCCGGGCGGAGGCCGAGCAGATCGACAAGGTGCTGGAGACGATCCGCCTCACCGATGCCCGCAACCGTCTCGCCGGCAGCCTCAGCCACGGCCAGAAGCAGTGGCTCGAGATCGGCATGCTGCTCGCCCAGGATCCGAAACTACTGCTCGTCGACGAGCCCGTCGCCGGCATGACCGACGTCGAGACGCATCTCACCGCCGAGCTGCTCAAGGAAATCAACAAGACCCACACCGTGATGGTGGTCGAGCACGACATGACATTCGTGCGCGAGCTCGGCGTCAAGGTCACTTGCTTGCACGAGGGTACCGTGCTCGCGGAAGGCACCATCGACCAGGTCTCGTCCAACGAGCGGGTCATCGAAGTTTATCTGGGGCGCTGAGCGATGCTTGAGGTCAAGGACATCAACCTGTTCTACGGCGCGGCGCAGGCACTACGCGGCGTGTCGATTGCGGCCGAGCCCGGCAAGGTCACCTGCGTGCTCGGGCGCAACGGCGTCGGCAAGACCTCGCTCCTGCGTGCCATGGTCGGGCAGTACCCGATCTCCTCGGGCGCCATCGTGCTCGACGGCAACGATATCACGGGCCTGAAACCCTATGAGCGCGCGCGCAAGGGTATCGGCTTCGTGCCGCAGGGGCGCGAGATATTTCCGCTTCTGACGGTCGAGGAGAATCTCAAGACCGGCTTCGGGCCGCTCAGGCGCGAGGACAAGCACATTCCGGACGACGTGTACTCCCTGTTTCCGGTGCTGCAATCCATGCTCGGACGGCGTGGCGGCGATCTCTCCGGCGGCCAGCAGCAACAGCTCGCGATCGGGCGCGCGCTGGTGATGCGGCCGAAGCTGCTGCTGCTCGACGAGCCGACCGAGGGCATCCAGCCCTCGATCATCAAGGACATCGGCCGTGCCATCTCGTACCTGCGCAATCTCGGCAACATCGCCATCGTGCTGGTCGAACAATATCTCGACTTTGCCTGCGAACTCGGCGACAGTTTTGCGGTGATGGATCGCGGCGCGGTGAAGTTCACCTGCGACCGCTCCAATCTCGACGCGAGCGAAATCAGCCGCCAGATGGCGCTGTAGGCCATTCTGCCGCGACCGGCTGGGGGGCGGATGCGCAGCGACGTTCTAACGGCATCTTCGGTGTTCGACGCCAACCGTGCCCGCGGCGCGGTGCGCTTCGACGTCCACGCGCGCGACGGTGTGACACGTCGCGGGATATTGCATGAGTCCGGCTCCCTGCGCGTGCGCTTCCCTTCGCCGGAGGACGAGGGGCTCTCCGGCGTGTTCGTCAACACGGCCGGTGGTGTCGCCGGCGGCGATCGCTTCGACATCGAGATCGCTGCCGCAGATGGTTCGAAGCTGACGCTGACGACGGCGGCCGCGGAAAAGGTCTATCGCGCGCCAGGGCAGGCGGCGGAGCTCAATATAGCGCTGAAGGTTGGCGCAGGCGCACATCTCGGCTGGCTGCCGCAGGAGACGATCCTGTTCGACCGCGCGCGCGTGCGTCGTCGCTTCGACATAGACCTCGATGCGGCTGCCTCGCTCCTGCTGTGCGAGATCGTGGTGTTCGGCCGTACCGCGATGGGCGAACGGATGGAGCAGGGTGAGTTCGTCGATCGCTGGCGGCTGCGTCGCGGCGGCAAGCTAGTGTTCGCCGAGACCGTCAGGCTCGACGGCAATATTGGCGCAAAGCTTGCGCGATCGGCGGTGGCCAGGGGCGGCGCTGCGATTGGCACGGCGCTGATCGTGCCCGGCGACGAGGCCCTGATCGAGCGCATCCGCGAGGCCTCGGAATCCTTCGCCAGCGAGGTCGGGATATCCGCCTGGAATGGCTTTGCAATGGCGCGGTTCTGTGCCCAAGATGCGGCGCGTCTGCGCGCAGACATGATGACCGTGCTGGCGCGCACCGGCGCGGCGCTGCCGCGGCTCTGGTTGAATTGACGAAGTGAACGGAAGAGATTTCGTATGAACCTGTCTCCTCGCGAAAAGGACAAGCTTCTGATCTCGATGGCGGCGATCGTGGCCCGCCGCCGGCTGGATCGCGGCGTCAAGCTCAACCATCCGGAGGCGATCGCGCTCATCTCCGATTTCATCCTCGAAGGCGCGCGGGATGGCCGCACCGTCGCCGAGTTGATGCAATCGGGTGCGCAGGTTCTCACCCGCGACCAGGTGATGCCGGGCATTCCCGAGATGATCCACGACATCCAGGTCGAGGCGACGTTTCCGGACGGGACCAAGCTCGTCACTGTGCACGAGCCGATCAGGTAGGAGCGAGAGCATGATCCCCGGCGAACTCTTCATCCAGGACGGCGAGATCGAGCTCAACGCCGGCCGCAAGACGGTGACGCTGACGGTCGCCAACACCGGCGACCGCCCGATCCAGGTCGGCTCGCACTACCATTTCTTCGAGACCAACCCGGCCCTGAAGTTCGACCGCAAGAAGGCCCGCGGCATGCGCCTCGACATCGCCGCCGGCACCGCGGTCCGCTTCGAGCCCGGCCAGACCCGCGACGTCCAACTCGTCGCGGTGGCCGGCAAGAAGACCATCTACGGCTTCCGCGGCGACGTGATGGGGAAGCTGTGAATTCCACAGGAACGAGCGTGGCGCGGCATGGTTGAGGCGAAAACGGAGGACTTTGCCATGCTGTCACCTGTCCGCCTCGTCTCCGAAGCCGCCGAACTCGCCGCGCGCCGTCACAACGGCATGGCGCGCAAGGGCCGCGGTCATGAGCCTTACATCAACCACCTCGCCGAGGTCGCGAACCTGCTTGCGACCGCGACCGACGGCGCCGACGCCGAACTGGTTGCAGCCGGCTGGCTGCATGATGCGATCGAGGACACCGACACCACGCGCGAGGAGCTCGCGCAAAAATTCTCCGACCGTGTCGCGTCGCTTGTCGACGAGTGCACCGACGATATGAGCCTGTCGAAGCCGGAGCGGCGGCGGCGTCAGGTGCTCGACGCACCGAAAAAATCGGCTGGCGCCAGGCTGATCAAGATCGCCGACAAGATCAGCAATATCGGCGCGCGCGTACATTCGGATCCGACGGCCGAGGAACGTGACGATCTCGTCGATTATACCGACTGGGCCGAACAGGTTGTCGCTGGTTGCCGCGGCGGTAACTCTTGGCTCGATACGACCTTCGACGACATGGTGCTCACAGCGAGAACCTCTCTGTGAGCACCGATCCAGAATTCAAACGCAAACGGGGCTTGTGATGTCCGTCAAAATAAAGCGTTCCGTCTATGCCGACATGTTCGGCCCGACCACCGGCGACAAGGTGCGGCTGGCCGACACGGATCTCATCATCGAGGTCGAGAAGGACTTCACCAGCTACGGCGAGGAAGTGAAGTTCGGCGGCGGCAAGGTGATCCGCGACGGCATGGGCCAGTCGCAGGTCACCAACAAGCAGGGCGCGGCCGACACAGTCATCACTAATGCGCTGATCGTCGATCACTGGGGCATCGTGAAGGCCGACGTCGCGATCAAGGACGGCATGATCGCCGGCATCGGCAAGGCCGGCAATCCCGACATCCAGCCCGGTGTCACCATCATCATCGGCCCCGGCACGGACGTGATCGCGGGTGAAGGCAAGATCCTCACCGCGGGCGGCTTCGACAGCCACATCCATTTCATCTGTCCGCAGCAGATCGAGCACGCGCTGATGTCGGGCGTCACCTCGATGCTAGGGGGCGGCACCGGCCCCTCGCACGGCACGTTCGCCACCACCTGCACGCCGGGGCCGTGGCACATGGGGCGGATGATCCAATCGTTCGACGCATTCCCGGTCAATCTCGGCGTCTCCGGCAAGGGCAACGCCTCGCGGCCCGCCGCGCTGGTCGAGATGATCAAGGCCGGCGCCTGTGCGCTGAAGCTGCACGAAGACTGGGGCACCACGCCTGCCGCGATCGACAATTGCCTGTCGGTCGCCGACGACTACGACATCCAGGTGATGATCCACACCGACACGCTCAACGAATCCGGCTTCGTCGAGGATACGATCAAGGCGTTCAAAGGCCGCACCATCCACGCCTTCCACACCGAGGGCGCCGGCGGCGGTCACGCCCCCGATATCATCAAGGTCGCAGGGCTGAAGAACGTGCTGCCGTCCTCGACCAACCCGACGCGGCCCTTCACGCGCAACACCATCGACGAGCATCTGGACATGCTGATGGTGTGCCACCACCTCGATCCCTCGATCGCGGAAGACCTGGCGTTCGCCGAAAGCCGCATTCGCAAGGAGACCATCGCGGCCGAGGACATCCTGCATGATCTCGGCGCGCTCTCGATGATCTCCTCGGACTCCCAGGCCATGGGCCGCCTCGGCGAGGTCATCATCCGGACCTGGCAGACCGCCGACAAGATGAAGAAGCAGCGCGGTTCGCTGCCGCAGGACAAAGGCAAGGACAACGACAATTTCCGCGTCAAGCGCTACATCGCCAAATACACGATCAATCCCGCGATCGCCCATGGCGTTTCGAAGCTGATCGGCTCGGTGGAGAAGGGCAAGCTCGCCGATCTCGTGCTGTGGTCGCCGGCCTTCTTCGGCGTCAAGCCGGATTGCGTCGTCAAGGGCGGCATGATCGTCGCCGCTCCCATGGGCGATCCCAACGCCTCGATCCCGACCCCGCAGCCGGTGCATTATCAGCCGATGTTCGGCGCCTTCGGCAAGGCGCGCACCGCGTCCTCGGTGGTGTTCACCTCGAAGGCCGCCATCACCGGCGGCCTCGCGCGTAAGCTCGGCATCGACAAGAAGCTCTATGCGGTCCAGAACACCCGCGGAAAAATCTCGAAGAAAAGCATGATCCACAACGACGCCACGCCCAATATCGAGGTCGATCCTGAGACCTATGAGGTCCGCGCCGACGGCGAGCTTTTGACCTGCGCCCCCGCCGAGGTGCTGCCGATGGCGCAGCGATATTTCATGTACTGAAATAGCGCCTCAACGCATGTCCCAGGACCATGTCCTGGTCGCATATCCGGGAGCGGCTTTTCCGGGTTTTGCGTTCGATCCCGCCTGGTCTAAGGTCCCGCCCGGTATCTGAAGCCCAGAAGAAAAGCCGGGAGGATTTCTCGTGATCTACGTCGTCGCCACCTTGACCATCAAGCCTGAAACGCGCGCCGAATTCATTGCAGCCGCCACCGCCTGCATCAAGGAGACGCGGAAAGAGCCCGGCAATATCGCCTATGATCTGCATGAGAGCGTCACCGATCCCGCCAAGATGGTGTTCGTCGAGCAGTGGGAGAATGCCGAGGCGCTGGTGCCGCATCGCGCCATGGAGCACATGAAGACGTTCGGCCGCGTCGCGGTGAAGTGTTTTACGGCGCCGCCGAAGATCGAAGTGATCACGCCCGAGAAGGTCGAGACACGGTAACGGGGTAAACGCGCATGATCCGGGCGACGCAGGTCAGGGGACAACACCGCTTCGCGGAAGCGCCGGCGGATACGGTCGTGCTCGATTTCGACGATCGACACCGCCGCCGCATGGCAATGACGGGGACGCGGGGACTCGAGTTCCTGCTCGACCTGGAGAATGCCGTCGCACTGCGCGGCGGCGATGCGCTGGTGTTGGAGGACGGCCGGCTGGTCGAGGTGGTCGCTGCGCCCGAGCCGCTGCTCGAGATCCGCGGCCACGATCCGCACCACCTTATTCGTGTCGGCTGGCATCTCGGCAATCGCCATCTGCCGACGCAGATCATGGCCAAGAGCCTGCGCATCCGCCGCGACCACGTCATCGAAGCCATGGTGAAGGGCCTCGGCGCGCGCGTGATCGAGATCGAGGCGCCGTTCGATCCCGAAGGCGGCGCCTATGCGGATGCCGGACATGCGCATGGACACGACGACCACGCGCATCACGATCACGGCCACGATGATCATCACGGTCATGATCACCATCATGATCATGCCGCACATGGCGACGGTCACGATCACCATCACCACCACGACGAGCATTGCGATCACCCCGACCATCACCACGGCCACAAGCATGCTCATGACCACAAATGAGCCGGTCGCGGCCCGCGACCTCGCGGAGTGCGAGGCGGCGGCGCTGTACCGGTTGATGACCTGGCTGTCGCCGGCGTTTCCCGTCGGGGGCTTTTCCTACTCCAGCGGCATCGAATGGGCGGTCGAAGCCGGTGACATCAACGACACCGCGTCGCTGGCGGACTGGCTCGATGCGATGCTTCGCGATGGCTCTGGCTTCTGCGATGCGACGTTTCTGGTCCACGCCTATCGCGCCACTGAAGCGGGCGAGGGCGACACCTTGGGCGATATCGCCGAGCTCGCCGCGGCCTTCGTGCCGTCGCGCGAGCGGCAGCTGGAGACGACATCGCAGGGCCGTGCCTTCATCGACATCGCCCGCGCCGCGTGGGATGCAGACGGGCTGGATGCGATGGTTGCGGCATGCCGTACGCCACTGGTCTATCCCGTTGCCGTTGGCGTGGTCGCTGCGATGCACGGCGTGCCGCTGGCGCCGACGCTGCACGCCTTCCTGCATGCGCTGGTCTCGAACTGGATTTCCGCGGCCAGCCGGCTCATTCCGCTCGGCCAGACCGACAGCCAGCGCGTGCTGGTGAGGCTGGAAGCCGCGGTTGCCGCGACGGCGAATCGTGCGCTGAATGCGACATTGGACGATGTCGGCGGCGCGACGTTCCGCGCCGACCTCGCCAGCGTGCGGCACGAGACGCAATATACGCGGCTGTTCAGATCTTGAGCGGGTTCGTCGCTTTCACTGTCGTCCTGGCGAAAGCCAGGACCCATAACCACGGGTGCGCGTGGTTATGCACAGATGTGGCTGCAGCGTGCCGTGACAATCGGATTCAGTGGTAACGGGTCCTGGCTTTAGCCAGGACGACGATAGGAAAAAAAGCAATGGCTACATCTCACGGCCCCTTGCGTGTCGGCATCGGCGGTCCGGTCGGATCGGGCAAGACTGCGCTGATGGACCTGCTCTGCAAGACCATGCGCGAGCGCTACGACATCGCCGCGATCACCAACGACATCTACACCAAATGGGATGCGGAATTCCTGGTACGCTCGGGCTCGCTGACGCCGGATCGCATTGCCGGGGTCGAGACCGGCGGCTGCCCGCACACCGCGATCCGCGAGGACGCCTCGATGAATCTCGCCGCGGTGGCGGATATGCGCGCCAAGTTTCCCGGACTCGATCTCGTGCTGATCGAATCCGGCGGTGATAACCTCGCTGCCACTTTTTCCCCGGAGCTCGCCGATCTCACCATTTACGTCATCGACGTGGCGGCCGGCGACAAGATCCCGTCCAAGGGCGGCCCCGGCATCACCCGGTCCGACCTCCTTGTCATCAACAAGATCGACTTGGCGCCCCATGTCGGCGCCTCCCTGGAAAAGATGGAGACGGACGCCAGGCGGATGCGCGGCGAGCGGCCGTTCGTCATGACCAACCTGAAAAAAAGCCAGGGGCTGGACCGCATCATCGGCTTCATTGAGGCCAAAGGCGGCTTGAAACGGGCCGGCTGACCGGCGCGACGACCTAACGCAGGCGTTTCCCCCGTTAACACCGTGGGCAGAGCCGTGTCCGCGGAACAAATTTCGGTCACGGCAATTGATTACCTCCGGTGCCCGGAGCAAATCCAACTCGGCCGGACCATCGGCGGGCCGATTTAAGCTTCTCAGGCGACCAAGTTGCGTACCGATGCCTCCTCCTTCATTATCTCGGCGATTGGGGTTCACCCTGTTTCGGCACGTGCCCGTTCGAGCGGCGTCCATATGCTCCGTATTTATTGCCGACCTCCTGCTTTCGCCTGAGTAGTCGCGTGGTCCGGCTGGGTTTCATCATCGGCTTCATTGCTCTTCTCGGGGCCTTGCTCTCCGGGCTTGCGGCTTATCGCGTCCACGACCAGGAGCTGGCGCTGGACCGGATCGCGCTGGCGCGCGCGATCGATGTCCATGCGAGCCTGGTCCAGGACCGGCTCACCGAGCGCGAACTGCTCGCGCGGGTTGCCTCCGGCCTGTTCCGGGCGCCGTCGGTGCTCAAGCCCAACATGCTCGAGCCGCTGCGCTCGGCCATCTACGCCTTCAAGACCGATTTCGTGGTGGCGGGCTGGGTCGCCCGCCTGAAGCCGAACGAGCTTGCCGCAGCACAAGCCGCGATCGCGAGCGCCGGCTTCCCCAATCCGCGAATCCGCAGCTATGAGGACAAGCCGATCGATCCGGCAGGTGTCACCCAGCCGATCGATGTGCTGATGGATCTCGAGCCGCGCAGCAACGAGACCAAGGGGCTGCCCGGCCGCAGTTACGACCAGGATCAGGTGCGCGGCGCCATGCTGGCGCGCGCCAGAGTGGAGAAGAGGTCGGTTGCCTCAGAACCGGTTGCCCTCCTGCGTGGCGACGGGTCGATCGGCATCATTGTGGCGGCTCCCGTCATCCCCGAGGGCGCGACGGAGCCGGCGGGCTTCATCACATTTTCCTATGAGCTCTCTTCCCTGATGCTGACCAACGACGACATGTCGTTGTTCGCGGTTGCGCTGAAGGATCCGCGCCGGGAGGGTGGCGAGTTGGTCGCCAACGATCAAGGCGTGGTCTCGGCCCGCCCGACAGCGGCCGATGGGCCGGCGCCGTCGGCGACGCGCACGGTGAGCTTCGGTGGTCGCGACTGGCAGCTCGGCTATTACGCCAAGACCAATTCGGCGCGCCGCGCCGAGCAGACTGCGATCATCGTGGCGGCGATCGGCCTTGCGATCACCGCGATGGTGTGCGGCCTGTTCGGCTATGTCGCCTACAACAATTTGCGGCTCAGCCGGGAAATCCAGGTCAGAATCGGCTTCGAGCGCCGGCTGACGGCTGTCATCGACGAGCTCAACCATCGGGTCAAAAACATCCTGGCGGTGATCCAGTCGATCGTGACCCGCACGCTGCGCCATGGCTCCGACATCGATGTCGCGCGCGAGCTCCTGATCGGCCGCATCCACGCCATGTCCAACGTCGTCTCGCTGCTCAGCGAGAGCCAGTGGCAGGGTGTCAAGCTGAAGGGCCTGTTCGAGGCGCGCGCCATCCCGCATGCCGACCGCATTGCCGTCACCGGTCCTGATATCGCAGTCAGCGCGCGCGCGGCGCAGAGTCTGTCGCTGCTGTTCTTCGAGCTCGCCTCGCACTCCGACGAGGGCCTGTCGCTTGTCGGCAAGCATCCGCACATCACTGCCAATTGGACGGTGACGAACGAGGGGTCCGGCGAGGTCTTCTATTTCCGCTGGGAGGAGTTCAACACCAGCGAAGCGACGCGCCGCCCCGATTCCGACTTCGGCCTGATCCTGCTCGACCGCGTCGCGCCCGAGGCGCTCGGCGGCACCGCCAAGCGCTATTTCACCGACGTCTCCTATGTCTACGAGCTGACCGCGCCGATGGAGACGGTCGAGGACATGACCGAGCGCGACCGCACCGACAAGCTGTCAGCACCGATCCGGCCTGCGCGGTAATTCGAGGCTAGCTCTTCGGCCGCAGCACGAGGTCAACCAGGGTCCGCGCGTAGGCCGGCGTGATCGGCGCGATGCCGAAGACGTAGCGGTAGAACAGGCTGCCATAGATCGCGTCGTAGAGATCCTGGGGCGGTGCTTCCGCCAGAATGCTGCCGTCGTTCTGGCCCGCGGCGATCATCTCGATCAGCGCGTCGCGGCGGAATTGCAGGTAGCGGGCGTAGAACAGCTCCGCCGAGCCGGTCTTGGAGATGCATTCGGAGATGACGGCGAGCTGGACCTTGCCGAACTCGCCCTGGAGGGCTTCGGCATAGGCGGCGGCATGGCGGCGTGCGCGCGCGGCGGGGCTGCCCGAGCTTGCATGCGGCAGCGGCAGCATCTGCGCGGCATGGTGAAGAAAGGCGTCGATCAGCAAGGCTTCGCGCGACGGCCACCATTTGTAGATCGTCATCTTGGAGACGCTGGAGTGGCGCGCGATCGCGTCAATGGTGGTGGCGGCAAGGCCGGTAGTGGCCATCAGCGCATAGGCGCTTTGGAGAATGGCGTTGGTGGTCTCGATCGACCTTGGCCGGCCGCGCCGGGGCGCGCCGTCGGCTCCCTCATCCCCGCCATTCGCCATCACCACGCCCGGCCTCCCCATGCAATCCGCTGCCGCTCCGCATAGCCCAGCCGTAATGGCCGGCCTAGGGGAATCGGAAGGTGCCGGGTTAGGCCTGTTGCCGCAAGGCCGCGGGCAGGTCCTGCCGCTTCGACCAGGCGATGTAATATGCGACCGCGGCCATCGCCGCGAAGCCGGCCAGGCTCACGGCAATCTGCATCACCACCAAATTGGCGCCGGTGATCAGGATGAGATGGCCGGCAAACGACAGGAACACGCCGACGCAGAACACCGCGAGCCATTCCTCGCCGCATCTGATCACCGCCTGAAGCGGCTTCAGTCGCAGGCCGGGATGATCGGCCGGGACGAAATATGTCGCGAGGAAAGCGAGCGCGAGGAAGTGGACCACGCGATAGGGGGCGAGGTCTTCCTTGTCGGTCGGCGTGATGGTGTTGAGCACGATATCCGGCAAATAGGCCGCTAGCGTCGGCGAGTGTCGCATCAGCGTGATTGCCATCGCGAATACGAGATAGGCGCCTGCGAGCACGCGCAGCCAGGACAGGCCATGCAGCGCGCGGCCCGACGTGCCGGTCACGGCAAACCAGCCGCCCAGCACCATCAGCATCTGCCAGCAGAACGGGTTGAAGGTCCACTCCTGGTCCGGATAAACCCGGAAATTCCAGCCGAACCAGCGCGCCGCAACGTACAGCGCGACCGACGCCGCCAGCGTCAGGTTCGGACGCCGCAACAGCCCCCACAGCGCGAGTGGAAGGAGGGCCATCAGCGGGATCATCAGCTGAAGAAGATCGAGGTTCAGCGGCTCTTCCTGAAGCACCAGTCCGCGTATCAGGATCCGCAGCGGATGCTCGATGATGCCCGAGATGTTGTATTCGTTGATGATCTCGGGCGCCATCGATTGCGAGGCGACATAGGCGATGGCGTCGATGTAGATCACGAACAGGACGACATAGGCGGCGTAGAGCCGCCACATGCGCTGGAAGATGCGCGTCGCCGCGACGACGTAGCCGCGCTCCAGGGCGATCTTGCCGTGAATGATGGCCATGCCATAGCCGGCCACGAACACGAACAAGTCTGCGGCGCCGCTGAAGCCGAAATTGCGCAGCGTCAGCAAATTGACGACGTTGTTCGGGATGTGGTCGACGAAAACCGACCAGTTGGCGATACCGAGCGTCAAATAGAGCCGGGGGTCGTGTTGAAATGCGGCGAGGTTCGCCTGGACGGACGGTTTCATCGAAAAAATGGCTTTTGGAATCAGGGGCGCTGCTTTTAGCGGCAACCGCCTGCCTATCCGAGTAGCGTTTGCGTGATGGCGCAGGCAAACGGCGCGAAATTGGCGCGGGGCCGCCGGTGCCGATTGGATAGGCGCGTTCGCGGGACCCGTGACGAAATTTTCTAACCCGGTAGCTGCTACTCGGCAGGCTCAGCCGAGGCCTCGTCGGGTGCGCCGGCGCGGCTCGCCATGAGTCCGAGGGCGACGCCGCCGATCGCCAGGATCGGCAACAGCCGCTTGATCCCGATGGCGCGAACGATCTGGAGACCGGTGGCGAGCAGCATGGGGTCCGCGAGCATGCTCGAGGCCGCCGATTTCGTGGCGCGCTCGGCCGCGATATGAGCTTGCTTGCGCAGCTGCCGTTTGTAGACCCAATAGCTCACCGCCGCGGTGAGGGTCAGCAGAAAGAAAATGCCCGCACCGGCGAGGCAGGCCTGCACCGGACCATATTTGTTGAGCACCGAAATGAATGCCGCCGCGCACAGGAAGCACGTGGTGATGAAGAGTGCGAACGCCGCGCCTGCTGCCAGCGAGGTCAGCCGCACAGTGGTGCCGGTGGATGCGCTGATCCCGTCGATGATGCGCTGAAACATGGTCTTGCTCCTCAGATCCCCACAAGCCGGCACCGGCGGCGCCGCTGCGCCACCGTCTCGATACCCGTTCGCGATCTCAGCGACGCCAGACCGCGCCGATCAGGAAGCCGATGCCGAGCGCAAGCCCGACGGTCGCGAGCGGCCGCTGCGTGATCGCGTCCTCCAGCGTCTCCTCGATCGAGCCGTAGGCCTCCTGTGCCGCGCCCATCATCGCGCTGCCGCGTTCCGACATGTCGTCGATCGCGGAATCCACGTTTTCGCGCGCTTGGCTATAGCCGCGGCGGGCTTGCTTGCTGGAGGAGTTGGCAAAAGTATTGAGCGCGTCGGTGATCTGATCAGTGAGGGCGGCGATATCGCTTTTCACGGCTGCTACATCCTTCTCGAGGCGTTCTCTGGTGGTTTTGTCGGTCCAGTCTCTCATCCCGGCTTCGGCATTGGTGGTGGACATCAGGGGCTCCGGGCTGTTGACGGTTGAGACAGCCGGGAAACGTTTCGTCGTGGTGTAAGTTCCGTTCACGGAAACCGGTCAGTCCTGCGGGAGCTGCGGCGAATCCTCAGGCAACAGATGCTCCTTCAGGATCAGGGCGACGATCAGCAGCGGCGACGACAGGAACGCGCCCATCGGGCCCCACAGCCAGGTCCAGAACGCCAGCGCCAGCAGCACCGCGAGCGCATTGAGCGCCAGCCGCCGGCCGATGATGGTCGGCGTGACGAAATGTCCCTCCAGGAAGGTGATGCCGCCAAAGGCGAGCGCCGCCATCAGGCCGCCGCTGACGGTCGGGAAGGTGACCAGCCCCACCACGACCAGAATGGCGAACATGGCCACCGGTCCGATGATCGGAATGAAATTGAGGGTGGCCGCCAGCGCGCCGAGGCCAGCCGGATTGGGCATTCCGGTGAGGGCGCAGACGATTCCGGCGGCGACGCCGACGCCGACGTTGATCAGGGTCACAGTCAAAAGGTAGTTGCCGAGATGGACCTCGATCTCGTTGAGGATGCGAAGCGTGCGCAGCCGTGCGTCGTGATCGCTGAAGGTCATGATCATTGCCCGTCGCAGGTCGCGCCAGCTGGCGATGAACAGGATCAGGGTGACGAAGAACAGCAGGAATTCGGTAAAGGTCGGTGACAGGAATTCAATCGTTGGCTGCACCCACTCGAATTTCGGCATCTGGAAGCTTGGCAATCCCTCCGAGCCGCCGAGCATCGTCTGCAGCTCTCGCCACAGCGCCAGCGGCCGGTCGAACACGTGGACCTTGTCTTTCAACTGCGCGCCGAGTTCGGGCAGGCGCGAGCTCCATTCCATCGCCGGCGAGGCGATCAGCGCGACGATGAAGCCGACCACGGCGGTCACCGCGAACACGATCAAGACGGCGGCAAGCCCGCGCGGCACTTTCCGGTACTCCAGAAAGGTCGCTGCCGGCGAGAGCATCGTGCCGGTGACGAACGCCATCACGACAGGCAAAAAGAACGCCTTTCCGACATAGAGCACCGCGACGATTGCGATGAGGAGCAGTCCGGCGAGCGAGAAGGCGACGAGTTCGGTGCGGCGGATCACCGGCGGGAGTTCGCCGTGGCTCTCGGGAAGCGGAGTGCCTTCGCCATTGCCGGGAGTCATACGTTCACTGGGAAGGACGCGCACAATACCTCTCCGGCACGGAGACTTCAGTCCTCGCGCCCATGACCAGGGGAGAACGTCCTCGCGCCCTGCGGGTTCCATCGCGGCTTCGCGAAGAAGCGCTCGCTTGACTGTGACGTCGCTGCTGCATCCCGCCGCGGAACTTGTAGCGGTTGGACCGCGTTGAACAAACCAGCGCATCACCCTGATGCAGGCATCCACACGGGGCAGCACATGACGAAGTTCTCTGCAGTCCGACGCCGCTTATCGCAGCGCCGCATCACCGCTTTTGCCTTTGCAACCGCTTTGCTGGCAGTGCCGTTCGGCGCCGCAAGCGCACAGACGCTGGGCTACACCTATCCGCAAGATCAGGCTTACCCGCAGGACCAGGGCTATTCGCAGGGTTATGCGAGCCCAAGCTATGCGAACCAGGGCTATGCGAACCAAGGCTATGCGAACCAAGGCTATGCAAGTCAGAACGCGCAAGCGCCCGACGAGGATGCCGCGCTGCCAGATCGCCTGCGCAGGCAGATTGTCAGCTTCGACCGCAGCGAGCCGGCCGGCACCATCGTCATCGATACCAACAATACTTACCTTTACTATGTGCTCGGCCAGGGCCGCGCGATCCGTTATGGCGTCGGCGTCGGCCGCGAGGGCTTCACCTGGTCGGGCGTGCAGAGCGTCAGCCGCAAGGCGGAGTGGCCGGACTGGCATCCGCCGGCTGAGATGATCGCGCGCCAACCCTATCTGCCCCGCTTCGTCGCTGGTGGCCCCGGCAATCCGCTCGGCGCGCGTGCGATGTATCTCGGGTCGAGCGAATACCGCATCCATGGCACCAACGATCCCACCACGATCGGGAAGTTCGTTTCGTCCGGTTGCATCCGCATGACCAATGAGGATGTCACCGACCTGTTCGGCCGTGTCAATGTCGGCGCCAAGGTGGTCGTGCTACCGAAGAACGCGCCGCTGATGGCGAAAGGCAGTGATTCCGTGCGCAAGCGCCCAGCCGTGACCGCGCTGCCCTCAGGCCGGCAGGCGCTGAACATTTCGAATTCGGCCGTGAACTAAGGGTCGAGTGAGGTCACATGAAGAGACGTTCGATCGGCAAACTCGCCGGGGGCGCGGCGGCGTTCGTCGCCATTGCCTCCTTCGGCCTCGCGCTGACGCCATCCGCCCATGCGGAGGACTTTTTCTCGGCGCTGTTCGGCGGCTTCCGCGGACGGCCGGCGCCCGAGATTCGCATGCCTTTCCAGACCGATGACACGCCGCGCTACGACCCGCCGCGCCAGCGGGCCTCCTACGGTGGCGGCACGGCCTATTGCGTGCGCGGCTGCGACGGACGTTATTTCCCGGCGCAGGGAAACGATTCCGAGAGCAAGGCGCAATCCTGCAAGAGCTTCTGCCCGGCCTCGGAGACCTCGCTGGTCTATGGCGGCAACATCGACGACGCGACGACGGATAAGGGGAAATCCTATTCCGACCTGCCTAACGCGTTCCGCTATCGCAATGAGATTGTCGCAGGCTGTACCTGCAACGGCAAGGATCCGGTCGGGCTCGCTCAGGTCAAGGTCGACGACGATCCCACCTTGCGCAAGGGCGACATCGTCGCGGGCGCGGACGGCCTGGTGGTCGCCAGCCGCAATGCCAACGACCGCCGCGGCGTCGCGATGAATTTCTCGCCGCTGCCCGAGTCGATTCGCGCAAGATTCCGCCAGGTGCCGGTGGTGGCGAAGGAATAGGCCTCAACGTCGGGGGGGGGGGGGGGCGGGCGGCCCCCCCCGGGGGGGGGGTTGGGGCCCCGGGGGGGGGGGGGGGGGGGGGGGGGGGGGGGGGCCGGGGGGGGGGGGGGGGGGGCGGGGGGGCGGGGGGGGGCGGGCGGGGGGGGGGGGGGGGGGGGGGGGGGGGGGGGGGGGGGGGG
>NZ_JBVVPP010000002.1:281806-303909 GCF_055811315.1 Bradyrhizobium sp. MI1.4
AAACCCCCCGGGGGGGGGGGGGGGCCCCCCCCCCCCCCCCCCCGGCCGCCCGCCCCCCCCCCCCCCCGACACCAAGAGTGTGGGCTATGCCGCCCGGATCTTGCCGAGGAAGTCGCTGACGTCATGGCCGAGCTGGCGGCTCTGGCTCTCCAGCATCTCGGAGGCGTGTTTCACGTTGTCGGCGGCAGCGGCAGCAGCGTCTGCATCGGATTTGACGCCGGTGATGTTGTCCGAGACGTTCTTGGTGCCCTGCGCCGCAAACTGGGTGCTGCGGGTGATCTCTTGGGTGGCCGCTCCCTGCTCCTGCACGGCGGCGGCGATTGCGGTCGCGACCTCGTTCACTTCGCCGATGATGCCGCCGATGGTCTGGATGGCGCTGATGGCGTCGGCCGCGACCTTCTGGATGTCGGCGATCTGCTCGGAGATCTCCTCGGTCGCCTTCGCCGTCTGGCTCGCCAGCGACTTCACCTCGGAGGCGACCACGGCAAAGCCGCGACCGGCCTCGCCGGCGCGGGCCGCCTCGATCGTGGCGTTAAGCGCGAGCAAATTGGTCTGCTGCGCAATGGTGTTGATCAGGCCGACGACCTCGCCGATGCGGCCGGCCGACTTTTGAAGTCCCTGCACCGTGCCGTCGGTCTCGCGCGCCTGGGTCACGGCGCGGCTGGCGATGCCCGCGGCATGCGCGGCCTGCTGACTGATGTCGTTGATCGAGGCGCTCAGCTCTTCGGCGGCGGCGGCGACGCTGTCGACGCTCATGGAGGCGTCATTGGAGGCCTTGCCGGCGACCTGCACGCGGTCGTTGGTCTGCCGCGACACCGCGGAGAGATCGCCCGAGGTCTTGCGCATCTCGCCAGAGGCTTCGCTCAATTCGCCGAGCGTTTTGCGCACCGCGCCCTCGAACTCGCCGACATAGGTCTCGACCGCGCGCTGGCGCGCGGAGGCGCCCGCATTGCGTTCGCGCTCCTGCGCCTCGATCGTGAGCTTGTCGTTGGCCTGCTGCTTGAAGGTCTCCAGCGCGCCGGCAAGCGCGCCGATCTCGTCGTTGCGGTCGAGATAGCCGCTATCGACGGCAAGGTCGCCGCCGGCGACCTTCAGCATGGCGTCCCGGATGGTGTTGAGCGGAGTGATGACGCGGCGGCTGACCAGCATGATCGCGCCGACGGCAAGCCCCACGGCGAGCGCCAGCAGCGTAAGCTGCACGATCAGTGCGCGCTGTGCGGCGCCGCGCTGCTCCTGCGTGTGGATCTTGGCAGCATCGAGCGCACCTTCTGCCACTGTGACGGCGCTCGCCATACGGGCGACCGTGAGCGGGCTCCATTGGTTCGCCGTCATCTCGGGCTTCTCACCCTTGACCAGCGCGTCCGTGAGACGGTCGCGCAAGGCCAGATATTGCGGCTCGAAATACGAGGTCTTGGCGGAGGCCATCGCGGAGGCGAGCCCCGACGGCAACTGCATGCCGGACGTCGACAGCTCCAGCGCCTTCCACATCGCGCTCGTGCCGCCGACATGTTGGGTATAGGCGTAGCGGCCCTCCGTCGTGATCTTGCCGGCGGCCAGCCCGGTCGAGACGATCAGCGATGCTTCGCCTGCGGTGTTGCGGAGCAGCCAGGCGTTCTGCTTGATCGACAGCAGCTGGTCGATCGCGGCGTCCAGGTGATTGACCGTGGCGGCCAACGTGTTCGAGAGCTTGTCGAGCGTGTCGAGCAGGCCCTGCGTTGTCTCCATATATTCCTTGGGCAGACCGGCGCGGCGTTGGTCCTTCGGCTTGGCTACATCCTCCCAGAACTGCTTCTGCTCCTCGATCAGCAGCTTGTAGAGGCGCGCAAGCTCCGGTACCAGCGTGCCTGATTGCGGAAAGTCCATGGCCGGCAGCAGCTCGATCGCGCGCGCCATGGCGGGCATTTGGGCATCGCGCAGCGCGCGCAGATATTTCTCGATCTCGCCGTCCATCGGCTCGGTCGCATTCAGGAGGCGGACCGTGGTCGAGCGGTCGGTGCGCAGATTGTGCATCGCCTTGAACAGATCGGCGGACGTGTCGGCGATCTGCGAGATGCGGTTGGCGGTCTTCAGGCGATCCCAGGACTCGTAGGCGGTGAGCGAGAGCGCGATCGCCACGCAGATCGACGTGATCGCGATCACCGCCTTCAGCAGCGCGGATACGGTCAGACGATTCAGCATCGAAGTCCCCAATTCCCAATACAAAGTTCGTAAAGGCGCCCCGGCAACAGCAGAAAAAGGGGCCCGTCAGACAAGGCAATCGCATGCCGTTTGCGGCTCAGGGCCCAAACGGTTTCCGCATCTGAAAGGAAAAGGGTAAAGTTTTCAGCAGGCCGGCTGATCGTAGAAGTACGTATTTACTAGAAGTTGCAAAGGGTTGCGTCGATGGAACCAAGCCACGAGCTGCGCGTTAGGAGACTGTCAGCAATTTTGCCTAAAGGGGGGTCCTAGCGATGCTGGTCGGAGTACTCGTCACCTTTCTCGTCGTCATTCTCGTACTTTACCTCATCAACATGCTGCCGATGGACGGCCGCGCCAAGCAGATCGCGCGCGTCGTCGTCATCATCATCGGCATCGTCTCGCTGCTGAAATATCTGGCAGTGTTTTAGCCGGGCGCTTAGCTAGCGCAACGAAAAAGCCCCGGCGCGAGCCGGGGCTTTTGGTGTTCTAGTCGGGTCGGCAGGCCGCCTTGTCAGCCAGGCGTTGTCAGCCAAGTACTTTGGCCTCGCGGCGGCGGGCGGTGAGGATGTATTCGGTGTAGCCGTTCGGCTGCTCGCGTCCCTTGAAGATGAGGTCGCTGGCCGCCTTGAAGGCTGTGCCGTCGAAGGCGGGCGCCATCGGCTTGTAGATGGGATCGCCCGCATTCTGCTTGTCGACGACCACCGCCATGCGCTTGAGCGATTCCATCACCTGCGCCTCGGTGATCACGCCCTGATGCAGCCAGTTGGCGAGGTGCTGGCTGGAGATGCGCAAGGTGGCACGGTCTTCCATCAGGCCGACGTCGTGGATGTCAGGCACCTTCGAGCAGCCGACGCCCTGGTCGATCCAGCGCACGACATAGCCCAGAATGCCCTGGCAGTTGTTGTCGATCTCCTGCTTGACGTCGTCGGGCGCCCAGTTCGACTTCGACACGGGGATGGTGAGGATGTCTTCGAGCTTTGCCCGTGGGCCGCCCTTGGCGAGCTCCTGCTGGCGCGCGGTGACGTTGACCTGGTGGTAGTGCAGCGCGTGCAGCGTCGCGGCGGTCGGCGAGGGCACCCAGGCGGTGGTAGCACCGGCCTGCGGATGGGCGAGCTTCTGCGCCAGCATGTCCGCCATCTTGTCCGGCGCGGCCCACATGCCCTTGCCGATCTGGGCATGGCCGGGCAGGCCACAGGTCAGGCCCATATCGACGTTCCAGTCCTCATAGGACTTGATCCAGGGCTGCGCCTTCATCTCGTTCTTGCGGATCATCGGACCCGCCTCCATCGAGGTGTGGATCTCGTCGCCGGTGCGGTCGAGGAAGCCGGTGTTGATGAACATGATGCGCTTGGAGGCGCGCTGAATGCAGGCCTTGAGGTTGACGGTGGTGCGCCGCTCCTCGTCCATGATGCCGACCTTGAGCGTGTTCTCGGGCAGCGACAGCATCTTCTCGACGCGGTCGAAGATCTCGCAGGTCAGCGACACCTCGTCGGGGCCGTGCATCTTCGGCTTGACGATATAGGCCGAGCCGGTGCGGCTGTTCTTGACCTTGGAGTTGCCTTTCAGATCATGGACAGCAAGAAGCCCGGAGACGGCGGCGTCGAGCAAGCCTTCCGGAATCTCCTCGCCCTTGTCGTCCAGCACCGCGTCGGTGAACATGTGGTGACCGCAATTGCGCATCAGCAGCAGGCTGCGGCCGTGCAATTTCACTTCGCCTTTGCCGTCAGGCATCTTGTAGCTGCGGTCGGCATTGAGCGAGCGCGTCAGCGTTTTGCCGCCCTTCTCGAAATCGGCCGACAGCGTGCCGTTCATCAGGCCGAGCGTGTTGCGATAGACCAGCACCTTGTCCTCGGCATCGACGGCAGCGACCGAGTCTTCCATGTCGAGAATGGTTGAGACCGCGGACTCCATGACCATGTCCGCGACGCCGGCCGGATCGTCCTTGCCGATCGCGCTGGTGCGGTCGATTTTCACCTCGACATGCAGGCCGTTGTTGGCGAGCAGCACCGCGCTTGGTGCGGCTGCATCGCCCTGGAAGCCTGCGAATTGCGCGGCGTTCTTCAGCGCGGTGGCGTTGCCGCTCTTCAGCTTCACCGCGAGCTGGCCCGCGACCACGCTATAGGCGGTGACGTCGGTGTGACTGCCGGTCGCCAGCGGCACGGCGGCATCGAGGAAGGCTTTCGCTTTTGCGATCACCTTGTCGCCGCGCGCCTTGTTGTAGCCCTTGCCGCTCTCGGATGGATCGTGCGGGATCGCGTCGGTGCCGTAGAAGGCGTCATAGAGCGAGCCCCAGCGCGCATTCGCCGCGTTCAGCGCATAGCGTGCGTTGGTCAGCGGCACGACGAGCTGCGGGCCGCAGATCTTGCCGATCTCCTCGTCCACATTGGCGGTCTCGACCTTCTGCGTCGCCGGCTCCGGGAGGAGATAGCCGATCTCCTTCAGGAAGGCGGTATAGGCGTTGAGGTCGAACGCCTTGCCCTTGTTGGCCCGGTGCCAGTCGTCGATCTTGGCCTGCAACGTGTCGCGCACCGCCAGCAGCGCGCGGTTCTTCGGCCCCAGCTCCTTGATGATGGCGGCGAGCCCGGCCCAGAACGCATCCGGCGCGATCCCCGTTTTCGGGGCCGCTTCCTTGGCGATGAAATCGAACAGGACGGGAGCGATCTTCAGTCCGTGGGCGTCGACGCGTTTCATGATGGGCTTTCTTGTTGGAAATGGCTGTTTTTGGCTGCTTTTGACCCGACAGCAGCAAAATGCGCTCCAAGGAGCGGCTTTCGGGGTCTTATTAGCCCCAAAATCGGGGCCGTGAGAAGGCCCCCAAAAGTTGTCAAAATGTCAAGGCGAGGTGGGCGGCCCACGCACGGTGTCATTCCCCGCGAAGGCGGGGAAATCCAGTACGCCGCGGCCTCTCGCCTGAATCACTGCTGTCGGTGGAATGCTGGGTCGCCCGGTCAAGCCGGGCGACGACAGCGGAGCAGCAGCCCGGCTTCAAATATTCGCGGCGAGGTCCACGAGTTCGTCGAACAGCACGCCGGTCGTCTTGAGCATCTGTTCGATCTCGTCCGCCGCCTCGGCGACCGTCCGCGTCGAGGTGTCGATCACGAGCTCGGCGGCCTCGGGCCGCTCGTAGTCGGTGCCGATACCGGTGAACGACGCGAGCGTGCCGGCGCGGGCCTTCTTGTAGTGGCCCTTGGGGTCGCGCTCCTCGCAAATTTCCGCCGGCGTCGCGACGTAGATCTCGCGGAACGACGTGTCGGCGATGCGGCGCGCGGTGGCGCGGTCCTCGCGGGCGGGCGAGACGGCGGCGACAATGGCGATGTGGCCGTTACGGGCGAGATGCGTCGCGACTTCGGCGAGGCGGCGGATGTTCTCGCTGCGATCGGCGGCCGAGAAGCCGAGATCGCTGTTGAGCCCGGCACGCAGCGTGTCGCCGTCGAGCAGGATCGGTGAGCCGCCATTGCTGAACAACCGCCGCTCCAGCGCCTTGGCTAGAGTCGACTTGCCGGAGGCGGGGAGGCCGGTGAGCCAGACCACGGCGCCGTTGTGACGATAGCGCGCGGAGCGTTCGTCGGGCCGCAGCGCGGATTCCACCGGCACGATGTCGACGGGCAGGGCACGCTGCCCGGCATCGACCGACAGCACGAGACCGCCGCCGGCGATGCGCCCGGACACCTCGATCACGAGACGGCCGGTGCGGGGATTTTCCGTGTAGGGATCGGTGGCAATCGGATTCGAAAGGGAAATGTCGATCTCGCCGACATGGTTGCGGCCGATTGCCTTGTTCTCGACGCTCGACAGCTCACCGGGATCGACCGCCTTCTCGATGGCGACGACGGTGGCGCGGCTTTCCTTCGGTCCGCAGCGAACCAGGAGCTGGTCGCCCTTGGCCAGCGGCTTGTCGTGCAGCCAGAAGATCCGCGCGCGCAGCCGTCGTGTCTCGCGCGGGGCGCTGTTCGTATGCGCGATAATGTCGCCGCGCTCGAGGAACAGCTCGCGGTCGAGCGTGATGCCGACCGAGCGGCCCGCACCCTGGCGGCCTGCGACCGGCGTCACCGGCCAGCTCTCGACCGTCTTGATTCTGGCGATCTTGCCGGCGGGCATGATCACGATTTCGTCGCCGGCGATGAGGCTGCCGGATTCGATCCGGCCCGCCACGATGCGGCGGTCGTCGAACTTGTAGATCGCCTGCACCGGCAGCCGCAGCGCCAGCGCCTCCAGCGGCCGCGCCGGTTCGAGCCTGTCAAGCGCCTCGACCACGGTCGGACCCTTGTACCAGCCGATGCGGTCGGTGCGCTCAGCGACGCCGTCGCCGTCGCGGGCGGAAATCGGGATCACGGCCGTGGGCTTCACACCGAGGCCTTGCAGATGCGCCGAGATCTCGTCGCTGATCTCCTTGAAGCGCGCTGCGGAGAAGTCGACGCGGTCCATCTTGTTGACGACGACCGCGACCTGCTTCACGCCGAGCAGATGCAGGAGATAGCCGTGCCGCCTCGTCTGGTCGCGCACGCCTTCGAGCGCGTCGATGATCAGCACCGCGCCGTCGGCCTGCGAGGCGCCGGTGATCATGTTGCGCAGGAATTCGGCGTGGCCGGGCGCGTCGATCAGTACGATGTCGCGCGAATTGGTGCGGAAGCGGATCTGCGTGGTGTCGATGGTGATGCCCTGGTCGCGCTCGGTCTGGAGCGCGTCGAGCAGGAACGACCATTCGAACGGCATGCCGCGCCGCGCGCTGACGGCCTTGAGCATGTCGAGCTTGCCGTCGGGCAGGCTGCCGGTCTCGTGCAGCAGGCGGCCGACCAGCGTCGACTTGCCGTGGTCGACATGGCCGACGATGACGATGCGGACCTGCGGACGCGTGGTGCCGTTCGGGGTCGCGGGCGATGCGGGGGTGACGATCATGTTCATACGACGCTCGCGTCCTTGATCAGAGATAGCCGGCGACGCGCAGGCGCTCGAAAGCGTCCTCGGTCTCGTGGTCGAGCGCGCGGCCGGAACGTTCCGGCACCTTGGTCTGCTCGAGTTCGATCAGGATCTCGTCGATAGTCGACGCGTTTGAGGCGACCGGATTGGTGATGTCCTGATCGCCCAGCGAGCGATAGCGCTTGCCGTTTTGCGACAGATACAGCGGGATGATCGGGATGTTCTCGCGCTTGGTGTAGGCCCAGATGTCGGACTCGGTCCAATGCAGGATCGGATGGATGCGCAAATGCGCGCCCTGCGGCGGCGACGCATTAAAATGATCCCAGAACTCCGGCGGCTGGTCGCGCACGTCCCAATTACCCTCCAAGCCGCGCGGCGAGAACACGCGCTCCTTGGCGCGCGTCGCCTCCTCATCGCGGCGAATGCCGGCGATCAGACCGTCGAAACCGTATTTGGCGAGCGCCATCTTGAGGCCCTCGGTCTTGCGCGCGGCGGAACGGGCGGCGGGCGGCAGCGTTGGGTCGACGGCATCAATCGGCGGGCAGGGCTCGACGCGCAGATCGAGATCCCATTCCTTGCCGTAGTGATCGCGGAAGCGATACATCTCCGGAAACTTCTTGCCGGTGTCGACATGGAGGGCCGGGAACGGCAGACGGCTGAAGAATGCCTTGCGCGCCAGCCAGATCATGACATTGGAGTCCTTGCCGAGCGACCACAGCAGGGCGATCTTCTTGAGGCGGCCGAAAGCTTCGCGGAAGATGTAGATGCTCTGGGCCTCGAGCTGGTCGAGATGGTCCATGCTCGGGGCAAGGTCAGAAGAAAATTCTTGCGCGGGCACGCGCTCGGCGAGAGCGGAGCTGCTCAGCCCGCCAGCAGTGGAATTGTCCTTGAGAAGATGCATCTCTGCCACTTTGCGTTTGGAGGCGAAAATTCTATAGTTGCGGCGCAAGAGAGAAGAAAAATTTTCTCTTTGCGCGCTTGAAACGACACATATATAGAAAATAATTCCAGTCAACCCCGCATGTGGGGTAAGCGAGTATCGTATGCGGTTCTTGCCCGTGTTCCTCGATCTCAAGGCCGGTCCGGTGGTCCTCATCGGTGCGGGTGAGCTTTTGCGCGCCAAGCTGCGCGTGCTGGCCGCTGCCGGTGCGCGCATTCGCGTGCATGCGATCGATGGCAATCACGACCTGGGTCTGAGCTCCGAGGACGCGGCGCGTATCGACATCTCGGCCACCGATCCGCTGACCGCCGATCTCTCGGGAATCATCGCGGTGGTTTGCGCCGGCGCCGGCGATGTCGGCGTGGCGATGTCGGTCCGCGCCAAGGCGCTCGGCCTGCCGGTCAATGTCATGGACGATCTCGAGCATTCGAGCTTCATCTTTCCGGCGATCGTCGATCGCGGCGATGTCGTGGTCGCCGTCGGCACTGGCGGCACGTCGCCGGTGGTGGCGCGGCGCGTGCGCGAGAAGATCGAGGCGCTGCTGCCGGCGCGCATCGGCGAGCTCGCCGAGTTCATCGGCGGCTTCCGCAAATCCATCAACGAACGTATTGCCGAGTTTCCGCTGCGCCGCCGCTTCTGGGAGCGCGTCATCGACGGCCCGATCGGTGCCGCCGTATTGGCCGGCCGCAAAGGCGAGGCGGACGCAGCGCTCAAGGCGATTTCAGATCCATCCGCGTTCGCGCGGGCCGACAAGCCGGAAGGATCCGTCGCGCTGGTCGGCGCCGGGCCTGGCGATCCGGATTTGCTCACCATCAAGGCGTTGCGCGCGCTCCAGGATGCCGACATCGTCTTCCATGACGAGCTGGTCTCGCCTGAAATTCTCGACCGCATCCGCCGTGACACCACGCGCGTGCCGGTCGGCCGCCGCGTCGGCAAGCCCGGCATCGGGCAGGACGCCATCAACAAGCGCATGATCGAGGCCGCGCAATCCGGCCAGCGTGTGGTGCGGCTGAAGGGCGGCGATCCCTTCGTGTTCGGCCGCGGCGGCGAAGAAGTCGAAGCACTTCGTGCCGCCGGCGTTGCCTATTCGATCGTTCCCGGCATCACCGCAGGTCTCGGCGGCGCCGCCGATTTCGAGGTGCCGCTCACCTATCGTCACGAAGCAACGCGCATCACCTTCCTCACCGCGCACAACGCGCGCGACGCAGAAGTCGTGGACTGGTCGACGCTGACCGACGCCAGGATGACCGTCGTGGTCTACATGGGCATGACGGCTGCGCCGGCCATACGCGCCGGCCTCTTGGCCGCCGGCCGTTCGCCGGAGACGCCGGTCGGCGTATTCGCCCGCGTCACGCGTCCCGATGCGCAAGGCGAGATCGGCACGCTGCGCGATCTGCCCGAACTGGTCCGCCGGACCAACGGCGGTCCCGCCATTCTCATCATCGGCGATGTGGTCCGGCATGCCGGCTCGCTTCGCCGCCAAACCCCAAAGCAAATCATCTCTGACCTATTGGATGCAGCCGAATGACCTCCCCGCTTGAACAGAAGAAGATCAAGATCGCCGGCCCCTCGGTCGTGACCGCCAACCGCACCTGGGACGGCATCGTGGTTTACCGCACCGCCGCCAAGAGCTGGTCCGCGGACCTGTCGGAAGCCGCGATCGTGCGCAACTCCGACGAGGCGAAGGCGTTGCTTGCGGAATCCGTTGCCGATGACGTCGGCGCGATCGGCCCCTATATCGCGCCGGTACAGGTCGGTGCAGACGGCAAGGTCGAACCCGGAAATCTGCGCGAACAGATCCGCCGCACCGGCGTGACCATCGGACAGCCGGTTCAGGTTTAAGGCGCTTTCTTATGTATGCTTACGATGAAATCGACCGCACGCTCGTCAACGAGCGCGTCTCGGAATTCCGCGACCAGGTGAAGCGCCGCCTCTCCGGCGAGCTCACCGAGGACGAGTTCAAGATACTGCGGCTGCAGAACGGCGTCTATCTGCAACTGCACGCCTATATGTTCCGCGTCGCGATCCCCTACGGGACGCTGGCGTCGAACCAGCTGCGGGCGCTCGCCCACGTCGCGCGCAAATACGACCGTGGCTACGGCCATTTCACGACGCGGCAGAACATCCAGTTCAACTGGATCAAGCTCGCCGAATTGCCGGATGCGCTGGCCGATCTCGCCGAGGTCGGCATCCATGCGATGCAGACCTCCGGCAACAACATGCGCAACGTCACCTCGGATCAGTGGGCCGGCGTCGCGCCCGGCGAGATCGAGGATCCCCGCATCTGGTCGGAGCTGATCCGCCAGCACACCACGTTGCATCCGGAATTCTCGTTCCTGCCGCGCAAGTTCAAGATCGCGATCACCGCGTCGGACCACGACCGGGCCGCGATCAAGATCCACGACATCGGGCTGAAGCTGATCAAGAACGAGAAGGGCGAGACCGGCTTTGAGGTGCTGGTCGGTGGCGGGCTCGGACGCACGCCGTTCATCGGCAAGACCATCAAGCATTTCGTCCACGGCCGCGACATTCTCAGCTACATCGAGGCGATTCTGCGCGTCTACAACCAGTACGGCCGCCGCGACAACATCTACAAGGCGCGCATCAAGATCCTGGTGCACGAGCTCGGCATCGAGAAGTTCTCGCGCGAGGTCGAGGAGGAGTGGCAGCACATCCGCAACTCCTCGCTCCAGATCGACGACGAGGTGGTCGAGGACATCCGCTCGCGCTTCACCTATCCTGCCTACGAGAAGCTGCCGCACATGCCGGACGAGCTGCGCCAGGCCGCGGCCGATCCCGATTTCGAGGCATGGCGCAAGAACTCGGTGGCCCCGCACAAGGCCCAGGGCTATTCCATCGTCACGATCTCGCTGAAGCCGATCGGCGCGCCTCCGGGCGATGCCACCGCCGAGCAGATGGATGCGCTCGCCGACCTCGCCGACAGATATTCGTTCGGTGAGATCCGCGTCGGCCACGAGCAGAACCTCGCTTTGCCGCATGTCGCCAAGCGCGACCTGCCGGCGCTGTGGAAGGCGCTCGACAAGCTCGGGCTGGCGACGCCGAACGTCAATCTGATCACTGACATCATCGCCTGCCCGGGTCTCGACTATTGCTCGCTGGCCAATGCGCGCTCGATCCCGATCGCGCAGGAACTGACGCGGCGCTTCGCCAATCATGAGCTGGCCAATCTGATCGGCCGGTTGCACATCAACATCTCCGGCTGCATCAACGCCTGCGGCCATCACCATGTCGGTCATATCGGCATTCTCGGCGTCGAGAAGAACGGCGAGGAGGTCTACCAGATCACCATCGGCGGGCGCGCCGACGAGAGTGCCGCACTCGGCAATCTGATCGGCCCCGGCGTCAAGTTCGACGAGGTCGCCGACGTCGTCGAGGACATCGTGGAAGCCTATCTGGCGCTGCGCGAACGGCCCGAAGAGCTGTTCATGGACACGGTAAAACGCCTCGGCGTCGAACCCTTCAAGGAGCGCGTTTATGCCACTCGTTAACGGCGGAAAGATCGCCGACGACAGCTTCGTCAAGCTCGCCGTCGACACGCCGCTGCCCGAGGGCGGCGACATTCTGGTGCCGGCCGAGCGTTTCGTCGGCGAGGCGGATGCGTTGCTCAAGCGGACCGGCAAGGTCGGTGTGATCTGGCCGAACAATCGCGACATCGCCGAGCTGGTGCCCTATCTCGGCAAGATTGCCGTCGTCGCGCTGGTGTTCCCAACCTTCCGCGACGGACGCGCCTACAGCCAGGCGCGGCTGCTGCGCGAGCGTTACAATTACCGCGGCGAGTTGCGTGCGACGGGCCAGATCCTGCGGGACCAGTTCGTGTTCATGCTGCGCGCTGGCTTCGATTCCTTCGACGTCAAGAAGCAGGCCGACGCGGAAGCGTTCATGCAGACCGCGAAGCGCTATTCGGTCTTCTACCAGCCCACCGGCGATGGCCGCATCACGGCGCTGCACCGGCGCATGCAGCTGCGTCATTCCGAGGGTGTCGGCACGTGAACGCAATCGCGTCTCCAATTTCGGCAATCTCCGCCTCGGCGCTGCCCTCGGCGGAGGACCTCGATCGCGCCTTGCGCGATGCCTCGCCCGCCGAAATCATCGCCGCTGCGCTGAAGACGGTCGGGCGCGACAAGCTTGCGCTGGTGTCGTCCTTCGGTACGGAATCGGCGACGCTGCTCAAGGTGATGGCGGATGTCGATCCGGCGATCCCGGTGATCTTCCTCGACACCGGCTGGCTGTTCGAGGAGACGCTGGCCTATCGTGATACGCTGATCGCGACGCTGGGCCTGAAGGACGTCCGCTCGATCAAGCCTGCCGAGGAGACGCTGTCGCGCGAAGATCCCGACCGCGACCTCTGGTTTTCCGATCCCGACGCTTGCTGCCGTATCCGCAAGGTCGAGCCGCTGGCGCGGGCGCTGAAACCGTTCGATGCATGGCTCAACGGCCGCAAGCGCTTCCAGGGCAACTCGCGCGCCGACATCCCGGTGGTCGAGGACGACGGTACGCGGTTGAAGTTCAATCCCTTCGCCAATGTCTCGCGTGAGGAACTCGAGGCGATTTTCGCCCGCGCCAAATTGCCGCGTCATCCCCTGGTCGCGTCGGGATTTCTATCGGTTGGGTGTATGCCTTGCACGAGCAGAACGGCCGAAGGCGAGGATGAGCGTGCCGGTCGCTGGCGTGGCCGGGCCAAGACGGAATGCGGCATCCACACGATGAAGACTTCGTAGCAAAGTTACGCTGCCCGGCTACGAACAAGAAAATCCGGTTCCGTTGACTTAAGCGCGTTTCGCCCCGAGTTATGCCTGCCATCGATGACGCCGACGTCATTGATGTGAATGGAGATGGACATGATGCGTCGTATCGTTCCGCTCGCGGCAGGACTGCTCGTGACAGGCTTGTTGGCAAGCGCGGCTCTTGCCGCTGACATCACTCTGCTGAACGTCTCGTACGATCCGACGCGCGAGCTCTATGTCGAGTTCAACAAGGCGTTCGCGAGTGCCTATCAGAAGGAAACCGGCAAGAGCGTCGAGATCAAGCAGTCGCATGGGGGCAGCGGTTCGCAGGCGCGCGCCGTGATCGACGGATTGCAGGCCGACGTGGTGACGCTTGCGCTCGCCTACGACATCGACGCCATCGCGGGCAAAGGCCTCACGACGGCCGACTGGCAGAAACGGTTGCCGCAAAACTCGTCGCCCTATACCTCGACCATTGTGTTCCTGGTCCGCAAGGGCAATCCCAAGGCCATTAAGGACTGGGACGATCTGCTCAAGCTCGGCGTCGCCGTGATCACGCCGAACCCGAAGACGTCAGGCGGCGCGCGCTGGAATTATCTGGCCGCCTGGGGCTTTGCGCAGAAGAAATACGGCTCGGCGGACAAGGCCAAGGATTTCATCGGAAAGCTCTATCAGCAGGTGCCGGTGCTCGACACCGGTGCGCGCGGCGCGACCGTGACCTTCGTCGAGCGCGGCGTCGGCGACGTGCTGCTCGCCTGGGAAAACGAGGCGTACCTGGCGCTCAAGGAATTCGGTCCGGAGAAATTCGAGATCGTGGCGCCGCCGCTCTCGATCTTGGCGGAACCGCCGGTGACGATCGTCGATAAGGTTGCCGATAAAAAAGGCACCCGTAGTGTCGCCGATGCCTACCTGCAATATTGGTACACCAAGGAAGGTCAGGAAATCGCGGCGCGCAACTTCTATCGTCCGCGCGATCCCGAGATCGCCAAAAAACATGAAAACTCCTTCGCGAAGGTCGAGCTGTTCACGATCGACGAACTTTTCGGCGGCTGGACCAAGGCGCAGAGGGAACATTTTGCCGACGGCGGCGTCTTCGATCAGATCTACAAGAACTGATCGGGCGCTGTCGGCGGGGCTTAAACAGGGGGCCTGGTGAGCGCAATCGCAGCACGACGCCGGACATTGCCGGGCTTCGGTCTCACCATGGGGCTGACGCTATCCTGGCTGTCGATCATCATCCTGATTCCGCTCGCCGGCCTGTTCCTGAAATCGCTCGAGCTGAGTCCCGAGCAGTTTTGGAACATCCTCTCCAGCCGCCGCACCCTGAATGCGTTGCGCGTGTCCTTCGGACTCGCCTTCGCAGCCGCCTGCGTCAATCTGGTGATGGGCAGCATCATCGTCTGGGCGCTGGTGCGCTACCGCTTCCCCGGTCGGCGGCTGTTCGATGCCATCGTCGACGTGCCGTTCGCGCTACCTACGGCGGTTGCCGGCGTCGCGCTGACCGCGTTGTTCGCCGAGAAGGGCTGGCTCGGCGCGCCGCTTGCGGCGGCCGGCATCAAGGTGGCGTTCACGCCGGTCGGCATCTTCGTCGCCATGATCTTCATCGGTATCCCGTTCGTGGTGCGCACGGTGCAGCCGGTGCTCCAGGATCTCGACCCAGAGATCGAGGAGGCCGCGGGCAGCCTTGGCGCGAGCCGCTGGCAGACCATCATTCGCGTGATCCTGCCCTCGCTCGGTCCGGCGCTGCTCACCGGACTCGCGCTCGCCTTCGCGCGTGCGGTCGGCGAATACGGCTCGGTGATCTTCATCGCCGGCAATCTGCCCAACGTCTCCGAGATCGCGCCGCTGCTGATCGTGATCCGGCTCTCCGAATTCCGCTATGCCGATGCGACCGCCATCGCGGTTGTCATGCTGGTCGTGTCCTTCGTCATTATCTTCGCGGTCAACCGGCTCCAGCGCTGGGCGCAGAGCCGGATTCCGGTGCGGTGAGGACGGGGCCATGACGATGCAGATCGCAGATTCCGTCCCACTCCCGGCCTCCGACGCCAAGGCACGCGCGTACGCAGCCGCCGCGCGGAACAACCTTCGCACCGAACCGCGCGCGGTCCGCATCGTCATCATCGCGCTGGCGATGACCTTTCTATCAGTCTTCGTCGTGTTGCCGCTGGTCGTGGTGTTCGCGCAGGCCTTCTCGAAGGGAATTGGCGCTTATTTCGCCGCGCTGACCGACCCGGAGGCGCTGTCCGCGATCAAGTTGACGCTGTTGGTTGCTGCAATTTCCGTCGGCCTCAATCTCGTCTTCGGCCTGGTCGCGGCTTGGGCGATTGCAAAATTCGAATTCTCGGGCAAGACCTTCCTGATCACGCTGATCGATTTGCCGTTCTCGGTCAGCCCGGTGATCTCGGGCCTCGTCTTCGTGCTGCTGTTCGGCGCGCAGGGCTATTTCGGCGGCTGGCTGCGCGATCACGACATCCAGATCCTGTTCGCGGTGCCGGGCATCGCGCTTGCGACCACCTTCGTGACCTTCCCCTTCGTGGCGCGGGCGTTGATCCCGCTGATGCAGGAGCAGGGCACGCAGGAGGAGGAGGCCGCGATCTCGCTCGGCGCCTCGGGCCTGCAGACCTTCTTCCGCGTCACGCTGCCCAATATCAAATGGGGCGTGCTGTACGGCGTCCTGCTCTGCAACGCGCGCGCGATGGGCGAGTTTGGCGCGGTCTCCGTCGTTTCCGGCCATATCCGCGGCGAGACCAACACGATGCCGCTCCTGGTCGAGATTCTCTACAATGAATATCAGTTCGTCGCGGCGTTCGCGATCGCCTCGCTGCTCGCGATGCTGGCGCTGATCACGCTGGTCGCGAAAACCGTTCTCGAAAATCATCTCGACGAAGGACATGACGCAAGTGAGCATTGAAGTCAGGAATCTCGTCAAGAAGTTCGGCAGCTTCAAAGCTCTCGACGGCGTCGACCTCAAGGTCAATGACGGCGAGCTGCTCGCGCTGCTCGGTCCGTCTGGCTCCGGCAAGACCACGCTGCTGCGGATCATCGCGGGGCTGGACTGGCCCGATTCCGGGGAGGTATCTTTCAACGGCGAGGACGCGCTGGCGCAGGGCGCGCGCGAGCGGCACGTCGGATTCGTATTCCAGCACTACGCGCTGTTCCGCCACATGACGGTGTTCGAGAACGTCGCCTTTGGCCTCCGCGTGCAGCCGCGCGCGATCCGCAAGGACGAAGCGACCATCCGTGCGCGCGTCAAGGAGCTACTCGATCTCGTGCAGCTCGATTGGCTCGCCGACCGCTACCCGAGCCAGCTCTCCGGCGGCCAGCGCCAGCGCATCGCGCTGGCCCGCGCGCTCGCGATCGAGCCACGTATCCTGCTGCTCGACGAACCCTTCGGTGCGCTTGATGCCAAGGTGCGCAAGGAGCTGCGTAAATGGCTGCGCTCGCTGCACCACGAGATCAACGTCACCTCGATCTTCGTCACCCATGACCAGGAGGAGGCGCTCGAAGTCGCCAACCGCGTCGTGGTGATGGACAAGGGCAAGATCGAGCAGATCGGCTCGCCCGATGACGTCTATGAGAGCCCGGCGACCGCCTTCGTCCACAGCTTCATCGGCGAATCCATCGAGCTTCCGGTCCTGATCGCCGACGGCGTCATCAGGCTTGGCGACCGGCCGCTTCAGCTCGCGGCAGATGGGCTTGCGCCTGGCGCGTCAAGACTGTTCGTGCGGCGGCACGACATGCTCGTTGGCCCGCCCGGCAGCGGTGCCTTCGAGGGCGCCGTGCAGCACGTCCGGAATTTCGGTCCCGTGCAGCGGGCCGAGGTGGCATTATCAGGCGGAGAGACCATCGAGATCGACGCTCCGCGGGACAGGGAACTGCGCGCCGGCGACACGATCGGCCTGGAGCCCCGCCGCTACCGGATATTTGGGGGCGCCTGAGCGGGGTCAACCGGTCAATTTTTCCTCAATATTCACCTTTCAGCCACGGTTGGTATGCAACAACGGCGCCTGATTTGGGGGCTCCTGTTCATGCGCGTCGCGGCCGCGATATCAATCCTTTTGCTGCTCGCCGGCTGCGCCGGCAACGAAGCATCGGTCCAGCAGCCCTCGATGTATGCCGATATGGCTGTCCCGGGCGCAAAGCTCGACGCGCAGGCCGCAGCGATCATGATCTCGCAATACCGCCAGAACAACGGGCTCGGCACCCTCGTGATCGACCCCGAACTGATGCGGCTCGCCGAATCTCAGTCCCAGGCCATGGCTGCCGCCAACAAGATGGACCATGACGTCCGCGCGCCGCTGGCCAAGCGCCTCAGCGCCGGCGGCTATCCGGCGACCGTTGCGGTCGAGAACGTCTCGGCCGGCTATCATACGCTGGCGGAAGCGTTTTCCGGCTGGCGCGACTCGCCCCCGCACCGCGCGAACATGCTCAAGAGCGGTGTCACAAAATTGGGCATTGCGGCGGGCTATGCTCCCGGCACCAAATACAAGGTGTTCTGGACCATGATCCTGGCCTCGACGGACTCCCGATAAGCCAGACTTGATCACGGGATGCATTGACGCCGCGGCAGACTGTCGCCACGGTCGCTCGCCATCTGCTACTGTTCCCGCATGACCGATCATAGCCCGGAAGTCGCAACTATCCCCGCGAACGCGCAACGTGTCCTGGTCCTCCAGGGCGGCGGCGCGCTCGGCTCCTATCAGGCCGGCGCCTATCAGTCGCTCTGCCATGCCGGCTTCGAGCCGGACTGGGTCGCCGGCATCTCGATCGGCGCGGTCAACGCCGCGATCATCGCCGGTAACGAAGGGCAGACGCGCGTCAAGCGGCTCAAGGAATTCTGGGAGATGGTCTCCGCGCCGGTGCCGTGGAAGCCGATCGGCAAAAGCGACCACAGCCGCGAACTGTTCAATTCGACCAGCGCCGCATTGATCGCGACCTTCGGCGTGCCCGGCTTCTTCGTTCCGCGCATCCCGCCGGCGCCGCTCTGGCCGCCCGGCAGCCCGCAGGCCGAGAGCTATTACGACACCGCCCCGCTGAAGAAGACGCTGGAGCGTCTGGTCGATTTCGACCGCATCAACGATCTGAAGACGCGGCTGTCGGTCGGTGCAGTCGGCGTTACCTCCGGCAACTTCAAATATTTCGACAATTTCGAGTTCAGGAAGCTCGGCAAGAAAATCGGACCCGAGCACATCATGGCCTCCGGCGCGCTGCCGCCCGGCTTTCCGTCCATCGTGATCGACGGCGAGCATTATTGGGACGGCGGCATTGCCTCCAACACGCCGCTCGACTACGTGCTGGACGCCGAGACCGACCGCGATCTCCTGATCTTCCAGATCGACCTGTTCAGCGCCCGCGGCGATCTGCCGACCTCGCTACTCGAAGCGACCGAGCGCGAGAAGGACATCCGCTTCTCGAGCCGCACGCGGATGAACACCGACAAGAACAAGCAGGTGCACAACGCCCGCAGGGCCGTGCGCGACCTGATTTCCAAATTGCCCGATTATCTCAAGAACGACCCTTCCGTGGAATTCCTTGCCAAGGTATCGCGCGAAAGCACCGTGACTGTGGTGCACCTGATCTACCGCAGCAAGAACTACGAATCCTCGTCCAAGGATTACGATTTCTCGCATGTCGCCATGGTCGAGCATTGGGAAGCCGGCGTGCGTGACGTGCATCTGTCGATGCGCCACAAGGATTGGCTCGAGCGGCCGCAATCCGGCGAGACCATGGTGACCTACGATCTCACGGGGGACGTCACTGCGCCCCCGCCAAGAAGGAGCGAATAATATGGGTAGTCTGTCAGGCAAGAACGCCGTCGTGACCGGGTCGACCAGCGGCATCGGACTTGCCTATGCGCGCGCCTTCGCCGCCGCCGGCGCCAATGTCGTCATCAACGGGTTCGGCTCGCCGGAGGACATCGAGAAGGAGCGCGCCAAGATCGAGTCCGATTTCGGCGTGAAGGCGGTCTATTCGCCGGCCGACATGACCAAGCCGGCCGAGATCGCCGGGATGGTCGCGCTCGGCGAGAAGAGCTTTGGTTCGGTCGATATTCTCGTCAACAATGCGGGCATCCAGTTCGTCTCGCCGATCGAGGAATTCCCGCTGGAGAAATGGGATCAGATCATCGCGATCAACCTGTCCTCGGCGTTCCATGCCATTCGCGCCGCCGTCCCGGGCATGAAGAAGAAGGGCTGGGGCCGCATCATCAATACCGCTTCCGCGCATTCGCTGGTCGCCTCGCCCTTCAAGTCGGCCTATGTCTCGGCCAAGCACGGCATCGCCGGCCTGACCAAGACCGTGGCGCTCGAGGTCGCGACCAGCAAGATCACCTGCAACTGCATCAGCCCCGGCTATGTCTGGACGCCGCTGGTGGAGAAGCAGATCCCCGACACCATGAAGGCCCGTAACCTCACGCGCGACCAGGTCATCAACGACGTGCTGCTCGACGCGCAGCCGACCAAGGAGTTCGTCACCTCCGAGCAGGTCGCAGCCCTCGCGCTGTTCCTGTGCGGCGACGATGCCGCGCAGATCACCGGCACGAATCTGTCGATCGACGGTGGCTGGACCGCGGAGTAGACCGCGATCGCTGGCGAATGGCGGAGCCGAGCTCCGCCATTTTCGTTCAGTGCGTCCAGGCCAGCGCCGTCTCGAATGCCGAGGACAGGTGCAGCTCCGCGAACATGATCTTGCCGGCGACCACGAACAGCACGCTGGCGAGTGTGAGGCGCAGCACCGTCTCGGGCACGCGCGTCGCGCTAAAGCTGCCGACGACGATGCCGGGCAGCGAGCCCAACAGCAGCACGCCCATCAGCGCCCAATCCACGTCGCCAAGCGCCCAGTGCCCCATTCCGGCGATCAGCGTCAGCGGGACCGCATGGGCGATGTCGGACCCGACGATGGTCGCCACCGGCAGGCGCGGATAGAGCAGCAGCAGAACGGTGACGCCGACCGCGCCGGCGCCGACCGATGAAATCGAGACCAGCACACCGAGCACGATCCCGGTGACGACCGTCGCGATCGCCGTGGTGCGGTCATCGACCTGCTCCAGGCGCCGGCGATAGCGCTCCATGATCGATCTGCGGAAGATCAGCGAGGTCGCAGTCAGCAGCAGCGCGAAGCAGAGCACGAGGTTGACGAGATTGCGCTCGGAATCGCTCTTGAGGTCGAGCTTCCAGAGCACCAGCAGCGTCAGCGCGCTCGCCGGAAGGCTGCCGCAGGCGAGCCGCAGCACCGCCGGCCAGTGCACGCTGCGCGACCAGCCATGCACCACGCTGCCGCCGGTCTTGGTGGCGGCAGCATAGAGCAGGTCGGTGCCGACCGCGGTCGATGGATGAATCCCGAACAGGAGGATCAGCAGCGGCGTCATCAGCGAACCGCCGCCGACGCCGGTCATCCCGACCAGCAGGCCGACGCCGAAACCAGAGGCGACGTAGAGTGGATCGATCATGTCCAGGGAATCTTAGGTTTATCTCGTCAGTTGGGCAATACGACGTAGAATAAACTTTCCCTGCGGTGCAACCGCTTGGGCCAAATAAGAAAAATCGTGCTGCGCCCTTGGCAATAAATAGGTGTTTCGCGTTGTTCCCGGGCATGGCTTCGAAGCAGCCGTTCCCCGAGAGCAGCACGCGAAGGCAGTCGGAAGTCTATTTCCCAAACGCCAGCACGTGCAGGCCGAGCCGCTGTCGCACGATCCAGAACAGCAGCACCGTCTCGAAACTGAGCGAGATCGAGGTCGCGGCCGCCGCGCCATGGCCGCCGAAGCGCGGCACCAACGCGATGCAGAGCACCAGGTTCATCGCAAAGGCCAGCGCATAGGCCAGCGCGCAGATCTTCTGCTGGCCGAGCATGTTGAGCAGCCGTTCGACCGGGCCGATCGCGGCACGGACCACGAGGCCAATCGCGGCGACGAACATGATGTCGTAGCCGATCACGAATTGCGGCCCGAACAGCCAGAGCAGGGGCTTGCCGAGCGCGAGCAGCACGATGGTCGCCGCCAGCGACGGCCAGAACGTCCAGTTGATGGCATGCGCCACGTAAGCCGACAGCCGCGCCTTGTCGCCAGCCGCGTTGTATTCGGCGAAGCGATGCGCGGTCGTCGCCGACATCGCGTAGTGGATGAAGGAGACCAGCGCCAGCGTCTTCACCACGGCGAAATAGACGCCGACCTCGTCGGAGGGGCGGAATTGCTGAAGCACCAGCACGTCGGTATAGGACAGCAGCAAATAGAAGCTTTCGACCAGCAGGATCGGCAGCGACACGGCGAGCCAGCCGCCGACGTCGTAGGCCTTGGGGCCCGCCTCGATGTGATCGGCGAGCTTGCGGTTCAGCACCACCATCTGCCCGGTCATCGCGATCCACACCGCGCCCGCGCTCGCGATCATCGCGGCAACCGCGCCGAGATGATAGCCGAGCAGGAAGGCGCAGGCCGTGATGCCGATGATCAGGGTCTGGCGGATGATGAATTGCGGCATCAGGCCGAGCTGCATCCAGTCATGCGAGCGCGCGATGCCGTCCTGGGTGTTGGCGACGACGAAAGCGGGCAGCGTCATGCAGCCGATATAGAGCGGCAGCACCTCGGCCGGATCGATCCAGGGCGACAATAGTTTGACGATACCGGCGAGGCCGAGCGACACCAGTGCGGAAACGGCAAAGGTCAGCCAGCGGCTGCCCGAGAGAAAGCCGCGCAGCAGCGCATGCTCGCCACGGCTGCGGTATTCCGGAATGATCTTTTGCGCGGAGGCCGAGATGCCAAAGTCCATCATGCTGCCGAGCAGCAGCACCCAGGTCCAGACATAGACATAGACGCCGTAGTCCGACGTCCCCATCCAGCGCGCGAGCAGGACCTGCGAGAAATATGCAAGGCCGGCGCTGATCACGCGGATGAGGAAGATGGTGCCTGCGAGCCGCCGCGTCAGCGACGCTTCGCTCGACCCGCCCGTCAATTTGTCGCGCAGCCGCGCGATGAGGCCGGCAGGTCCGGTCGTTGTGGGTTCTGCATCCATCACGGCCAATTCGAAGGATCCCCGAGGCGCACACGAATGCTGCGGCAGACTTGCCGCAGTAGCCCTGGGGATTAGCAACCATTCGTTAAGATTCGGTTGGATCAAAGATGTCGTCCGGGCGAACGCCAGGACGACCACTCACTCCAGATTGGTATTGAACTCGTACGACTTCTCCGGTCCGACCAGCGTGAACTTCAGCGCTGCGCCCGCCCGGGGGGGGGCCCCCCGCCCGCGGGGGCGGGGGGGGAAAAAAAAAGGAAAACCCCCCGGGGGGGGGGGGGGGCCCGCCCCGGGGGGGGGCCCCCCCCCCCGGGCGGGGGG
>NZ_JBVVPP010000002.1:303919-425348 GCF_055811315.1 Bradyrhizobium sp. MI1.4
CCCACACCCACACCTTTTTTTTTTCCACCCGCCCCTCCGGCGCCGCCCCCCCCGCCTCCCCCGCCGGCGGGGCGCGGGGGGGGGGGGCGCGGGGGGCCAGGCCGTCGAGTTCTAAATAAAATCGCTTCACGCCCGGTGGGCTGGGCTCGACCGGCGCCGGGATGGGCAGCGCCCAATCGGGCGTCGGACCTTCCACGAACAGACTGACGGTGCGCGCATCCGGAACGACCACGTCGACCACCACATTCTTGGGCCCATCACGCTTCACGTCGCGGATGGTGAGCGGATTGGGATCGCCGATGGCGGCAGGTTTGGGCACGGTGTCGAGCGCTGCACGCAAATTGGCGTCCTCGGTCGAGGCGACGCTGTTGAAGCCAAGCTCGGCGCGGGCCTCGACTGGAATGCAAAGCTTTTCGCACACCGCATAATTGATCTCGGCGCGCAACGTCACCGGCTTGTCGGCCGCCTTGGCGATGATGCGCAGGGGCAGCACGATCTGGTCGTGATAGCCGATCGAATGGCCGCCCGCGCCGTCGTCGAATTTCTGCGGGGCCGGCCACATCACCGTCACCGCTTCGACATTGTCGGATTTCGAGAAATCGAAGCGCGGCGGAACGCCGGAATCGCCCGGCATGCGCCAATAGGTTTTCCAGCCGGGCTGGATCTGGAAGGCGATACCGCCGAGCAGGACGGCGCCGCTGCGCGATCCTGCCAGCAACCGCACCGCGGAATGTCCGTCGCGCTGCCACGGCGATGCGTCGTCGGCATGGGCCGCAAGCGCCAGCGAGGACGCGAGCAGGGTTGTCGCGACGCCAATCGCCGCACGCCGGGGAACTCTTGTCAGCATGGTACGTCTTTACAGGGTCGCCCGGCGGCAAACCATTGAATTGCTTGTGATGGATGCACTTGAATCAAGTCCCTGAAAGCCTTGATTTGACAGCGGCCCGGCCCGACATCAGGATAGGAATTGAAACCGGAGTGCTTCACCGATGGCTCCCACAGGCAAGAGGACGGGCGAAAGCACCCGCAAGCCAGCCCCCGCGCTCCCGAGTTCGGCGGGCTACCTCGACGGCCAGCTGTTGATCGCCATGCCCGTGATGGGCGACGAGCGCTTCGAGCGCTCGGTGATCTATCTCTGCGCCCACTCCGCCGAAGGCGCGATGGGCATCATCGTCAACCATCCGGCCGGCAGCATCGACTTCCCCGAGCTGTTGCAGCAGCTCGGCATCATCAACAAGGGCGAGCACATCAAGCTGCCGGAGAATGCCGAAAGCATGAAGGTGCTGCGCGGCGGTCCGGTCGATACCGGCCGCGGCTTCGTGCTGCATTCCAGCGATTTCTACATCGAGAATGCGACGCTCCGGATCGACGACGGCGTCTGCCTCACCGCGACCGTCGACATCCTGCGCGCGATCGCCAACGGCTCCGGCCCCAAGCACGCCATCCTGGCGCTCGGCTATGCCGGCTGGGCGCCGGGCCAGCTCGAGACCGAAATCCAGAGCAATGGCTGGCTGCATTGCGACGCGGATTCGGATTTGATCTTCGGCGACGACGTCGACGAAAAATACGGACGCGCGCTGCGCAAGATCGGCATCGATCCCGGCATGCTCTCGAACGAGGCGGGGCACGCGTAGCGCCTCAGTGTCGTCCTGGCGAAGGCCAGGACCCATTACCCAGGCTGCAATTGTTGAAGCAGGCTGGCAACCACCAGCCTTCGCCGAACTGGACACCGGTGGTAATGGGTCCTGGATCGGCGCTGCTTCGCTCGCTGGTCCAGGACGACTATGGAAAACTACTCCGCCGCCTGCTGCTGCACCGTTGGCTCCGTGCCCGCCACCGTCGCGCGGCGCATGTCACGGGGCTGCGACTGGTCGTAGCGGCGGACGCGGTGCATGGTCTGCCGGTTGTCCCACATCACGAGGTCATGCAGCTTCCATTTGTGGACGTAGACGAACTCGCTTTGTGTGGCGTGCTCGTTGAGATCGCGCAGCAGCAGCCTTCCCTCGGGGACGCTCATGCCGACAATCTTGCCGGCATGCGATGAGAGATAGAGCGACTTGCGGCGATGGACCGGGTGGGTGCGCACGAGACGTTGCAGCACCGGCTTGAACATCTCCTTCTCCTCGTCGGTGTATTCGGTGAAGCCCAGCGATCCCCGCGAATACATCAGCGAGTGCTCGCAGACGAGATCCTCGATCTCCGCCTTGGTCTCGTCGTCGAGCGCGTCATAGGCCGCCCGCATGTCGGCGAATTCGGTATTGCCGCCCTTCGGGTTGAGCACGCGGGCCGACAGCAGCGAGAATTTTGCCGGGATAGGGCGGAACGAGCTGTCGGAATGCCACAAGCAATTGCCGAGGTTGAACAGGTGCGCGCGGCTGTCCTTTGCCAGCGGCTTGCCGTCCTTGCCGAGATTGGAAACGTCGTTCAGGCCCGACTGGAGCCGGTAGTCCTTCTCCTTCGTGACCGTGCCGCCGCGCGCGTCCTCGCGCTGGCCGAAGTTTAGCGCAAAGGCCATCTGCTGTTCGTCGGTGATGTCCTGGTCGTGGAACACCAGCACTGCATATTTGTCCATGGCGGCTTCGATCTCGCGCGCCTCGGCCTCGGTGAGAGGTTGCCGCAGGTCGAGGCCCGAGACCTCGCCGACAAAATGTTTGTGAAGCTGCCGGATGGCGATCGTCATGACGTTTCTCCCGCGAACCGCGAGCGGTTGGTCCCGCTCTGTCGAGGAAAAAGTTACTCACGTAACAAGCGATGTCAACGCTGGGCGCGCATAGCTGCCCGTAGCCCGGATGGAGCGAAGCGTAATCCGGGGAGTCTTCCTGCCAGGTGAGAACCCCGGATTGCGCTGCGCTCCATCCAGGCTACGCACCTTTGGTGCCGCTTACGCGTTGCGCGCCATCAGGCCGCCGTCGACAGGGATGACCGCGCCGGTGAGGAAGGACGCTGCCGGCAGGCACAGGCTCAGCGTCATGTGCGCGACCTCTTCGGGATCACCGTAGCGGCCGAGTGCCGTGCGGCGCTTGGCGTAGATGGTCTTGTGCTCTTCCGAGATCCGGTCGGTGATGGCGGTGCGGATCGGTCCCGGGCAAATGCAGTTGACGGTGATGCCCTCGCGGCCAAGCTCCACCGCGAGCGAGCGGGTGAGGCTGGCGACGCCGCCCTTCGCCGCCGAATAGGGGCTGTGCAATGCGGTGGCGCCGAGCGCCTCGGTCGAGGCGATGTTGACGATGCGCGGGCTCTTCGACTTGCGCAAGTGAGGCAGCGCGGCGCGGATGATGCGCGGATGCGCCGTCAGCATCACCGCGAGGCCCTTGGCCCAGGCTTCCTCATAGGCGTCGTCGTCGATCGCGACGCGCACGGAGATGCCGGCATTGTTGACGATGATGTCGAGTCCACCGAAATGTGCAGCGACGTCGCCGACCACGCGCTTGATCTTATCGCCGTCGGCAACGTCGAGCTTCCAGGCTTTCGCGGCGCCGCCGCTTGCCACGATCTCCTTCGCGACGGCCAGCGCGCCCTGCTCGTCATAATCGGTGACGGCAACGTTCGCGCCCTCAGTGGCAAACACGCGCGCCGTCGCGCGTCCCATGCCGCTGGCCGCGCCGGTAACGAGAACGGTCAGGCCCTTCACGGACCGGCTGAGTTGTTTGAAATCGGCCATGCTGTTTCCTCTGAGCCCTGCTTGTTCTTGTTGTGATTGACAAGGCTGTCATCGATCCGCAGACAGGTCAAACAAGCAAGACAATGGGAGAGGCCAGCGATGACGAACGAGCTCGATTTCTCAGGCAAGCAGGTGCTGGTTGTCGGCGGATCCAGCGGCATCGGCAACGGCATTGCGCAAGCCTTTCGCGTCAGGGGCGCGCAAGTTGCGGTCTGCGGCACGCGTGCTCACGCGAAGGAATATTCGCAAGCTGAAGGCTCGGATCTCACCGGTCTTTCCTATGCGCAGCTCGACGTCGGCAATGCCGGAGCGGTCGAAGCGTTCAAGCCGTCGTTCGATCGGCTCGATATCCTGGTGCTCGCACAGGGCGTGGTGCTCTATCGCCGCGGCGAGTTCGAGATGGCGGGCTTTCGCAAGGTCGTCGAGGTCAATTTGATGAGCCTGATGGCCTGCGCCACGCGCTTCCATCCCATGTTGCGGGACGCGCGGGGATCGCTGATTATGGTGTCCTCGACCGCGGCCTATCATTCCACCATGGGCAATCCCGCTTACAACGCGTCGAAGACCGGCGCGGTCGGACTAACCCGGACGCTGGGCGAGGCCTGGGCCGAAGATGACATCCGCGTCAACGGCATCGCGCCCGGTCTGGTCGACACCAAGATGACGAAGGTGACGACCGACAATCCCAAGCGGCTCGAAGGTGCACTTTCACGCATTCCGCTGCGGCGATTGGGCACCCCGGCTGACATGGCGGGCGCGGCGCTGTTCCTGGCATCGCCGCTGTCGTCCTACATCATCGGCCAGACATTGGTCGTCGACGGCGGGCTGATTCTCTGAGTCCAATTTCAAGTCAGATGGAACTGCGCCGCTCCTGATCGGTTACTTGGGCTGACCCCCGAGGAGGAGCATCATGGATAAGGATCGGATTGTCGGATCGGCCAAGGAATTCGCCGGACGCGCGGAAGGCGCTATCGGAGATTTGGCTAGCGATACGCAGACACAGGCGTCCGGCAAGGCACGCGAAGCCGCCGGCAGTGTGCAGAATCTTTACGGCCAGGCCAAGGATGCCGTACGTGACGCCACGGACACCGCGGCAAGCTATGCCAAGGACGCCTACGACAAGCCGGCCGAAACGTTGCGTGACGGCTCGCAGGCGATTGCCCAGAAGGTGCAGGACAACCCGATGGGCGCGCTGCTGGTCGCCGGCGGCATCGGCTTTGCACTGGCACTGCTGATGGCGCGGCCTTCGCGCCGCCCGCCGCCGCGCTGGCGCTACTAGGCTAAAGCCAACGCGCGATAAGCATCAGGGCCCCGGACGCAGCGCGGCGCGTACGCCGCGTTGCCGAGCCGGGGCCCATTCTTTTTGTGACTGTCGGACGAGCTGGGTCCCGGCTCTGCGCAGCAGCGTTTCCCGCTGCAGCGCGTCCGGGACACGAGAGCTCAGCTTAGAAAATTATCGGAACACTTCCGCCGATCGCCCGACGTTGCCAGGCGGACGCGGGATCGCAGGGTTGGGATTCGGATTGCGCGGCGCCGGCGCCAATTGACGCGGCGGGGGCGGCGGCGAGCCAAAGCCGAAGAAATCGCGCATCGATGGCGCTGCCTGTGCCGGTTGCTGCGGCGCCGGTGGCTTCTTCGGCGCAAGCTTTGGCGGGGCGATCGCCGCGGCCGCACCCGGCGTACCGCGATCGGGTGTCGTCGTGGCGACCGGCGTATCGCCCTTGGCCTGCTCGCGGCCGACTTCGCGGCGCGGCCAGGCATAATCGTCGGCGCGGCCGGCGGGCGCAGCCAGTGGCTCGCCCTTCACCATCGTCTTCGCAGCGAGCGCATCGACGGCGGCAGGACGTGAGCCCGGCCCACCCAGCAATTGATCGGTCGAGATCGAGGCCGCAACCAGCGGCACGATCGGACCGGCCAGCGGCCGCGGCGCGGGCTTGCCGGGTTCGGCACTGGTGTCGGGGGTCGCCGGTTCGCTCGGCAGCGCGATCGGGCCGGAGCGCCCGGCGAGCAGGCGGGTGATCTCGCGCTCGACATAGTGGGCGAGCTTGCGCGCGCCGGGTTTCGTGAAATAGACGCCGTCACCGCTGCGGAGCTGACGGATCTGGCCTTCGAAGTCCGGGCCCTTCTGCAAGAAGCGGCCGGCTTCGTCGACAAAGCCGTCCCAGACGTCGACATAGGTGATGCCGGCCTTGGCCGCGCCTTCGCGATAGAGCGAATCCAGGAACAGCATGTCCGCAGTGCCCTTGGGGCCACGGATGGCGGGCAGGCCGACCCAGAGCACCGGCACGCCCTTGGACTTGAGGACGTTGGCGAGCTCCTCGATCTTCTTGCCGTAGAGCTCGACCCAGCGCTCGTCGCGGAATTCGTAAAGGCCGTTCGGGTTGCGCGCGGTCTTCTCGGGCGCGGCGACCGCCGGTGCGTCAGCGTTGTCGGCATCATCCTGCGGCAGGTCGGCATCGGCCGGCTTGTCATCCGGCTTCGCGGCGGTGTCGCCGGGCTTGGCATCGGCAGGCTTGGCCGGTGGTTTGCCGCGCGCGCCCTTGTCGTTCTTCTTGTCCTTGTCCGTCGCCTTGTCCGATTTATCGGGTGCTGCCGCCTCGCGGATCGCGATGCGGTCGTTGAGGCCGAGCATCACCACGATCACGTCGGGCTTCTCGGTCTCGAGAATGCCCTTCGCAGCAGCGGTCCAGTCCGAGGGCTCGCCTTTGGGCTGGTACTTGATCAGGCCCGACGTGGTCTTGTGCTTGCGGATCACGCCCATGTCGGGCTGCTCGGTGTAGGCGTCCTCCAGGCCGTAGGCGAGCCAGTCAGCCATGGCGTCGCCGATCACCAGCACGTTCCTGTCGGGAATGGTGTCGCGCTTGGCCGGCGCCGGTGCGCGCGAAAAATCCTGGCGCGGCGCTTGCGGCTGTTGCTGCTGGAACGGCGCGAAGAAGTCGCCGCCGAACCATCCGCCGCCTCCGCCTCCGCCGTTGCGCGGCGGCGGCGGAGCCGAGCGCTGCGGCGGGCCGCCGAAGCCGGGGAAGTTGAAGAACTGCGCCGAGGCGGGTCCCGCGACCGACACCAGAATCGCAAGCGCCGTCCCCAGCGCGATCAGCGGGCCAGTCTCGGTCAGCACCTTGAACAGGGACTTCTTCGACATGCGATCTCGGCACGTGCAATAGGGATCAGGACAGGCTCGATATAATAACGGAATCGGGCGCCAAACGGGCAGATTCTCTTTCAGATTCTCTTCAGATCCTTGAGATTCTGGGCCCAGATTCTCGGCCCAGAATTATTGGCCCATACACGGCGAACCGCCGCCCCGGTCAAGACTGCCGGCCAAAATCCCTGTTCAGGGTTACTTTCGGCGCGATTTTATTGCCCGCGCAGCCGATTCAGCGCATCAGAGGAGGCAAATCCGTCCGCGGGGACCCCGATCGAGGCCTGGAAGTTGCGCAGGGCTTCCCGGGTCTGGCCGCCGAACTGGCCGTCCGGGGTGCCCTTGTAGAAGCCGCGCTGGGCCAGCAGCTGCTGGAGTTCCAGCCGCTCGGTCCGGGACAGCTCCCGTTCCTGCCGCGGCCAGGGCTGAACGAACGGCTGGCCGCCGCGGAGGCGATCGGCGAAATGGCCAATCGCCAGCGCATAGGCCTCGGCCGGGTTGTACTTCATGATGACCCGGAAGTTCTGCAGCATCAGGAAGCCGGGCCCTTGGGCACCGGCCGGCGCCAGCAGATAGGCCTTCTCGGCTGGATGCGGGAAGGGCTGGTTGGTCGGGCGCTTGAGGCCGAGCTTCTCCCACTGCGCTACCGTCATCGCCTTGGCGCGGTCGGCCAGCATGTAGTTGAAGCCTTGGGGCACCACGACCTCGTAGCCCCAGGTCTGGCCGGCCTGCCAGCCGTCCTTCTTCAGATTGTTGGCGGTCGACGCAATCAGGTCGGAGGGATTGTCGACGACGTCACGCCGGCCGTCGCCGTCGCCGTCCACGGCAAAGCGCTTGAATGCGGTCGGCATGAACTGGGTCGGGCCGAAGGCGCCGGCCCAGGAGCCGCGCAATTGTTCGGGCCTGAGATCGCCGCGGTTGAGGATCTCCAGCGCGGAGAGGAATTCGTCCTTGAAGTAAGCCTGGCGGCGGCCGATGCAGGCGAGCGTCGCGGTCGATTGCAGCACGCTGCGGTCGCCCATCTGCGTCGAGTAGTTGGACTCGATGCCCCAGATCGAGGCGATGACATAACGATCGACGCCGGTGGCTTTTTCGGTGGCCTCGAACTGCGCCTTGTATTTGGCCAGGACCTCGCGGCCCTTGGCGAGGCGGTTGTCGTTCACGAGGATGTCGAGATAATCCCAAATCGACTTGGTGAACTCGGGCTGCGAATCCATCAGGTCCATGATGCGCAGATCGGGCGCGAGGCCTGCCGTGAAGCGCTGGAAATCTTCCTGCGTGATGTTGCGCCGTGCGGCATCGGGCCACATGCCTGCGACGCAATTGTTGAAGTTACCCGCGGCCTCTCGGATCGCGGCGGCTGTCATCAGCGGATGCCCGGAGGCGCCATCCTCGCCGGTCCAAGGTTGAACTCCCGTTTGAGCGCCGCTGGGCCCGGGCGCTGCTGGCGAAGGCGCCTGGTTCGGGCCGGAGAAAATACCGCCGAACAGATTGGACAAACCGTTCTGAGCCTGCGCGCTGGCGGGAAGTGGGAACAGCAGGGCGGTCGCAATCATCGTCGCACCGGTCACGGACCCGCCCCGTTTTGCCAGCCCTGCCATTGATTGCATCATGTCCACACCTGTCCGGCCAAAATCCGCCCTCAGGAGGCCTGGTTACGGTTGCCAACAGCTTAACAAAGGTGAAATTTTGATGGTGGCCTTTTTCTTAACTCTGTGAGGATGAGGCCCCACATCCGCCTTTGTTGGCGGCTGCAAACAAGCTAGCAAGATGCCATTGCTCCCTTCACGTGTTCCTCAGGTATTCGATCAATCCCATGAAAATCCGCAAAGCCGTATTTCCCGTTGCCGGCCTCGGCACCCGCGTCCTGCCCGCCACCAAGGCGATGCCGAAGGAAATGCTGACGATCGTCGACAAGCCGCTGATCCAGTACGTCTATGACGAGGCCCGGGAAGCCGGCATCGAGCACTTCATCTTTGTCACCGGCCGCAACAAAAATGTCATCGAAGATCATTTCGACCGGATGTTCGAGCTCGATGCGACGCTGGCCGCGCGCGGCAAGAAGACCGAGCAGGACGTTCTGGCGCAGAACCAGCCGGAGGCCGGCGCCGTCAGCTTCACCCGCCAGCAGGCGCCGCTCGGCCTCGGTCACGCGGTCTGGTGCGCACGCGACATCGTCGGCAACGAACCGTTCGCGGTCGTGCTGCCGGACGAACTCGTGCTCAATTCGCCCGGCTGCCTGAAGCAGATGATCGACACCGCCAGCAAGCTCGGCGAAAAATCCAACGTCATCGCGGTCGAGGCGGTGCCCGACCATCTGACCCATCAATACGGCATCTGCGGCGTCGGCAAACGCACCGGCAAGATGTTCGAGGTCGACGGCATGGTCGAGAAGCCGGCCAAGGGCACCGCGCCCTCCAACCTCTCGATCACCGGCCGCTACATCCTGCAGCCGGAGATCTTCAAGATCCTGGAGACCCAGGAGCGCGGCGCCGGCGGAGAGATCCAGCTCACCGATGCCATGATCGGCCTCGCCAGATCGCAAAGCTTCTACGGCGTCGAGTTCGAGGGCGAGCGCCATGATTGCGGCTCCAAGCCCGGCTTCCTCCGCGCCAACATCGCCTACGGACTGAAGCGGCCGGAGCTGCGTGACGGGCTCATTGCGGAAATGAAGAAGTATTTGGGGCAGTAGCGCTCCGATCGTCATTGCGAGGAGCGAAGCGACGAAGCAATCCAGGCTGTCTTCGCGGAGACAGTCTGGATTGCTTCGCTTCGCTCGCAATGACGAAACGAAACCCTCACGCCACTAGCGACAGCTTCGGCAAGCTTGCGACCACCGACTGGTTGCGGCCGCCGGCTTTTGCGGCGTAGAGCGCCTTGTCGGCGGCGGCGACCAGGATCGGCCAGTCCATGCCGGTGGTGGGAACGAGGCTCGCGATGCCGCAGGACACCGTGGAGCTCGTGTGGTCGTCGGACCATCCCTGCACCTTGGCGCGGATCTTCTCGGCCACCAGGAGGGCGTCCGTGACCGAGGTGCCCGGCAGCAGCACGGCGAATTCCTCACCGCCATAGCGCGCGGCGCAGTCGCCGGCGCGGCTCACCGAATCGGAAATGCAGATGGCGATGCCGACCAGCACCTGGTCGCCGGCCTGGTGGCCGAACGTGTCGTTGTAGGCCTTGAAGTGATCGGCATCGATCATCAACAGCGCGATCGGCGTCTGCTGCCGCATCGCGCGGCGCCATTCGACGTCGATCACCTGGTCGAACTTGCGGCGGTTCTTCAGACCGGTGAGCGCGTCGGTCGTCGCCATCTGCTCGAGCTTGCGCTCGGCCTCGGCGCGCCGGCCGATCTCGCGCGCGAGCACCAGCGTCGATGCCAGCATGAACAGGCTGAGCGCCACGACCACGGCGCCGATGCGGTAGGCTTCCCTCTGCCAGAGCTCGAACACGGTGTTCAGTGGCTTACCTGCCACCACGAATAGCGGGCTGGTCCCACCGCTGCGGACATAGAGCCGCGGCGTGCCGTCGATCGGCCCCTGTCCGGCGAATGCGCTGCCGACCTTCAGATTTTCGGCCTTCCAGACCGGCCGGTCGGCCAGATTCGTGCCGATCACGTCGAGATCAAACGGCCGCCGCATCATGACGGTACGGTCGCGCCTGAGCACGGTGATGGTATCGTCGGGATCGAGGCTCAGCCGCTCGAACAATTCGTGGAAATAGCTGAAGCGGATCGAGCCGGCGACGACGCCGAGGAAGCCGCCGTCGGTGTCGCTGATGCGCCGGCTCAGCACGATCGAATAAGCGCCGCGGAACAGCATGGGACGGCTGATGAAGAGCCCGGCTTGCGGATTGTCCCGATGGGCCTTGAAGTAATCCTCGTCGCCCCGGTTCACGACAACGGGATCGAGCGTCGAGGCGTCAATGGTCAACCGGCCGTCGGCGTCGAACACCTGGATCGCGCCGAAATGCCTCGCCGTGGTCGAATGGTCGAACAGGATGAGGTGACGGATCGGCTTCGAGACCGTGGCGATTTCCGGCAGCAGCATGTTGCTGGCGACCGCCTTAAGGGCCAGATCGTAGATCTCGATGTTGCGGCTGACGTCGGACTCGATGGTCGTCGCCAGGTTTTCCAGCGTCTGGCGGGCGAGCGCCTCCTCGCCGCGGCGCATGTCCAGCATGACGTTGACGCAAATGGCGGAAAAGCCGATCACCGTCACCACGGACGAGATGATCAGCAGCTTCGCCGAAAGCCGCCATGGCCGGCGGGCCGTGACGTCGCGCCATCGAGACAACATCGTTTGCTCCCGACACCAGTGAATGCGCCCGAAAGCTTGAGTAGTGTTTAAGCCGGGACGGCGCTGCCGGAATGAGTTAAAAATTGGTTTCCGCGGCTCACGTTTTTGGGCAAAGCGGAGCTTCGACCAGCGAAGAGGACAGCGGTGAACGACTACGACGCGTTGCGCGATTATCTGATGCGGCAGAAGCAGGCGGAATTCGTGCTGACCTATGAACAGATCGAAGAGATTATCGGCGCGGCCCTGCCGCGCGCGGCGAATCGTGCCTCATGGTGGGACAGCCTGCGCAGCCCGGATATCCAGATGCCGCAACGCGAAGCCTGCCTCGCCGCGGGTTTCAAGGCGATGCGGATGCCGGACGGTGCGAGCGTGCGGTTCACCAAGCTGAAGAGTGACCGGCGCAGGCCTGGGTGAGGCGAAGGGAAGCTAGCTCGCCGCTTCCAGGCGCACTTCCGTGAGCAGGCGCATCGCGGCGTCGGCATCCATGGGTTCGCCAAAGGCAAACCCTTGCGCGTATTCGCAGCCCATCTGGTAGAGCTCGACCGCGTCGGAATCGGTCTCGGCACCTTCGGCGACCACGTCCATGCCGAGGTCGTGCGCGAGCGCGATGATGGACTTCAGGATCACCGGGCGGGTGCCGCGGTTGGTGGTGCGCACGAAGGACTGGTCGATCTTGATGGTGTCGAACGGGAAGCGCTGCAGATAGGCCAGTGACGAATGGCCGGTGCCGAAATCGTCGAGCGACAGCCCGGTGCCGAGTTCGCGGATGCGCGTCAGCATCTGCGCCGCGTGCTCCGGATTCTCCATCACCAGCGATTCCGTCAGCTCCAGCTTCAGCGTGCCGCGCGCGACCGAGGAGCGCGACAGCACGGTGCGGATGTCGTGGATCAGATCGTGGCGCAGCAATTGCCGCGAGGAGACGTTGACCGATGCGAAGATCGGCTCGCGCGAGCGCATCGCGCGCTGCCAGATCGAGAGCTGCTTGGCGGTCTGGTCGAGCACGAACATGCCAAGGTCGATGATCAGGCCAGTCTCTTCCGCGATGGTGATGAATTCCGAGGGCGCCATGCGTCCGAGCTTGGGATGATCCCAGCGCACCAGCGCCTCGAAGCCGGCGACCGAACGGTCTTCAAGCCGCACGATCGGCTGGTACAGGATCGTGAGCTCCTGCCGCTCGATGGCGCGGCGCAGTTCGCTCTCCAGCGTCAGCCGGTCGGTTTTTCGCGCGCGCATCGCGGACTTGTAGACGTCGATGCGGTCGCCGCCGATGCGCTTGGAGTGATACATCGCGAGCTCGGCGTCCTTGATGATCTCGTCCGTGAGCTGAACTTGCGGATCGGACAAGGCGAGGCCGATCGAGGCCGTGAGAAAGATCTCGCGTTCGTTGAAGGCGATCGGCGCGCGGATGGTCTTGCGGATGGTCTCGGCGAAGGCGGTGATGCGGGCGGGGTCCTGCTCCGAGAGCAGGATCAAGCCGAACTGGTCGCCGGCGAGCCGCGCCAGTGTATCCTGCGGCTTCAGGATGCGGGTGAGGCGGCGGGCCAGCGTCAGCAGGATGGAATCGCCGACCGCGATGCCGACGGAATCGTTGACCTGCTTGAAGCGGTCGAGGTCGATCACCATCAGCGTCGGCCGCAGCGTCGGCATGGTCTTGGCGAAATGCGCGACGGCGCCGAGCCGGTCCATGAACAGCTTGCGGTTGGGCAGGCCGGTGAGATTGTCATGCACCGAATCGTGCAGCAGGCGCTCCTCGGCGTTGCGCAGCTCGGTGACGTCGGTGAGGGTGCCGACCACGCGCGAGACCTCGCCGTCGGAGCCGACCACCGGGCGCGCCTTCAGCGCGAACCACATGAAGTGACCGTCCGGCGTGCGCAGGCGGAAATCCTGCACCAAGCGGCCGCGGCGCTGGTCGAGCACGCTGTCGAGCGCGGCGCGGAAACGGTCCTGGTCGAGCGGGTGCAGCACTTCGAGCCAGGAGGCGGCCGGGCCTTCCAGCGTGCCGCGCTTGAGGCCGAGCAGGGCCTCGGTCTCAGGGCTGGTAAAGACCTTGTCGGCGGACACGTCCCAGTCCCAGATCAAATCGCCGGAACCGGCCAGCGCCAGCGCGCGGCGCTCGATGTCGGAGACGACGCCGGTGGTGGCGCCGCCGCCGGCGAACGCATGCTGCATCACCGTGAAGCCGATCAGCATCACGATCAGCACGAGGCCGCCGAGCAGCGCAGGGCCGACGATGTCGTTGGTGACGGAGCCTGCGACCGTCATGCCGGCCGCGACCACCCAGACCACCAGCAGGAACCAGGTCGGGATCAGCAGCACAGCGCGGTCGAAGCCGTGGGTGGAGAGATAGACGATCAGCGCGAAGCCGGCGAAGGCAATCAGCACCAGCGATATGCGCGCGATGCCGGAGGCCACCGCAGGGTCGAACAGGGCCAGCGCCACCAGTGATCCCAGGAACGCGAGCCAGCCCACGGTGATGTGGGAATAGCGCACGTGCCATCGACTGAGATTGAGATAGGCGAACAGGAACACCAGCAGCGTCGCCGCCAGGATCGCCTCACCCGCCGCGCGCCAGATGCGCTCGGCGTTGTTCGACATGTCGAGCACCTTGCCCCAGAAGCCGAAATCGACGCCGATATAGACCAACACCGCCCAGGCCAGCGCCGCGGCGGCCGGGAACATGATGCTGCCCTTGACCACGAACAGGATTGTCAGCACCAGCGCCAGCAAGCCGGAGATGCCGATCACGATGCCCTGGTACAGCGTGAACGAGTTGACCTTGTCCTTGTAGGATTCCGGCTCCCACAGATAGAGCTGCGGCAGCTTGTCGGTGCGCAGCTCCGCGACGAAGGTGACGACCGCGCCGGGATCGAGGGTGACGCGGAAGACGTCGGCGGTCGGGCTCTCCTGCCGCTCCGGCCGGTCGCCGGTCGAGGGCGTGATGGTCGCGATGCGCGACAGCCCGAGGTCGGGCCACAGCAGCCCCGAGGAGACGATACGGTAATGCGGGGCGACGATCAGGCGGTCGAGCTGGTCGTCGGTGTTGTTGGCGAGCGCGAACACCACCCAGTTCTGGCCGCCTTCGCGGGCGCGCACCTCGATGCGGCGGACGATGCCGTCGGTGCCGGGCGCGGTCGAGACCTGGATGCGGTCGGCGTCGCTGCGCTGATGCTCGAGCACGCCGGTGAGGTCGATCGCGGGCGCGTCACCGCGGACGCTGACAGCGTCCAGCGCGCGCGCCGGGAACGCGCAGACGAGAATCATGAGGCCCAGCGCTATGGGCGCGAGGCACCTGATCAGACGCAAGGTCAGTTCTCCGCGTTCGACGCAAACTCTTCGGTGCAGGCTCTTCGGTGCACGGCGTTTTCCGAACGGAACAAGGTGGTTCGGTGCGTCGCGATAGATGCCACGAAAGCAAGGAAAATCAAAGGGTTTCCGGCTTGCCCTGTGGGCCGTTGGCCTAGACCTCCAACACAATTTTGCCAATATGTGCCGAGGTTTCCATCCGCCGGTGCGCGTCGGATGCCTTTTCCAGCGGGAAAGTGCTGTCCATCAGCGGCTTGACGCGGCCTTCGCGCAAAAGCGGCATCACTTTCGCCTCGATCGCGGCCACCATCGCCGCCTTGTCCGCATTACTACGGGGGCGCAGCGTCGAGCCGGTATGGGTCAGGCGCTTCACCATCACCTTGGCGATGTTGACGGTGACCTTGGGCCCGTTGAGGGTCGCGATCTGCACGATGCGGCCGTCGAGCGCTGCGGCGTCATAGTTGCGATCGACATAGTCGCCGGCGACCATGTCGAGGATCAGATTGGCGCCGGCATTGTTGGTCTCCGCCTTGACCACGGCGACGAAGTCTTCGGTCTTGTAGTTGATGGCACGATCCGCGCCGAGCTTGAGGCAGGCATCGATCTTGTCCTGCGATCCCACGGTGACGATCACCTTGGCGTCGAAAGCTTTTGCGAGCTGGATCGCCATGGTGCCGATGCCGGAAGAGCCGCCGTGGATCAGCAGCGTCTCGCCGGCCTTCAGGGCGCCGCGCTCGAACACATTGTGCCAGACCGTCATCAGTGTTTCCGGCAGTGCGCCGGCTTCCTTGATCGACAGCGACGGCGGCACGCTCATCGCCTGACCGTCCTGCGCGATGCAGTACTGCGCATAACCGCCACCGGCGACCAGCGACATCACCTTGTCACCGATCTTGTGCCGCTTGGCGTTGCTGCCGACGGCCACCACTTCGCCGGCGATTTCGAGGCCGGGCAGGTCGCTGGCGCCGGGCGGCGGCGGATAGGCGCCGGAGCGCTGCGCGACGTCGGGCCGGTTGACGCCGGCGGCCTGCACCTTGACTAGGATCTCGTCGGGGCCGGGCTGCGGCAGCGCCCGTTGTTCCGGCACCAGCACTTCCGGTCCGCCGGGTTTCGAGATGGCGACCACGGTCATTTGCGCGGGCAGCTTGTCCATGATGTGTCCTTGAGCAAAGGTGCGGGATGGAACGAGGCCATTGCTTAGCCAGCGGGGTGCAGGCTGGCAACCGCCTCAGCCGCTTGTGAGGCGAACGCAGGAGGAACCAGGATGGCGATGGAAGACGACGACCGCCCGCGCAAGAAGATCAGCCATGACATCGGACAGGATCTCTCACTGTTGTCGGTGGAAGAACTGACCGAGCGCATCGCGCTGCTCAAGGGCGAGATCGCAAGATTGGAAGAAGCCGCAACAAAGAAACGCGCCTCGCGCGATGCGGCCAACAGCGTTTTCAAGAAGTAGGCTCGAAACAATAGCTGTCGTCCCGGCGGAGGCCGGGACCCATACGCCGTGCGAGCAGTTTTCCGAAGACTCGGAGTTGCCGGCTCGCGCGACGACTTTTCCCTGTGGCTAAGGGCCCCCCGTGCGCAATTGCGCACTAGGCCGGGGCGACGGGGAGAGTTTGTTCCGCAGCTCACTCGCCACTGACCGACATGGCTAACGAACCCTCAAGATAATCGCTCGTTTACTCCACATTAAGCTTTCGAGTTTATGACTGGGAACTGTCCTTGTTTGGACACCGAGTGGCTCCTGTCCACTCTGTTTGACGCCTCCCTGTTATCAACTTTCAAAGCCGCCGGTTTTCCGGCGGCTCTTTTTTTTGCGCCCAGCTCCGCTTTTTTTCGTCTCGCACCGGTTGAATTCCGGGCAAAGACCCGCGGAAACCATATCCGCGCTTGTCACTGGACTCGGCGTCCGGCCCGCGCAATGATTTGTTCATCATAAGCCGGTGCCAAAGCCGGGCAGTCAGACAGTTGCGTAAGGGGCGTTAACCATGGAACGTTTGCAAGCCGAAGGCGCTCTCGTTCAACTCAGCGAGCGGTTCACCAATTCTGCGGCGTTCGGCGTTCTGTTCCGTGAGGGCATGGACCTGGTCGAGGAGACCGCCGCCTATCTCGATGGCGCCGGCCGCTCCGAGGCCAAGGCGCTCGATCGTGCCGTCAGCCTCACCTATGCGACCGAGAGCATGCGCCTGACCACCCGCCTGATGCAGCTCGCCTCGTGGCTGCTGCTGCATCGCGCCGTGAAGGAAGGCGAGATGACGCTGGGCCAGGCCAATCGCGAAAAGACCAAGGTCAAGCTCTCCGCCGCCGATCCCGGTCCCACCGACACCATCGAGAAGCTGCCGTCGCAGCTCCAGGATCTGATCCATCGCTCGATGAGCCTCCAGACTCGCGTGCGCCGCCTGGACACCACCATCCACACCCCGCCGGTCGATCATTCCTCGATCGGCAACCCGCTGGTGCCGCATCTCAACGCGTTGAAGGCGGCGTTCGAGCGGTAAGCTCCCGTCACTGCGACGAGCGCCCCCAAAACAAAAAACGCCCCCGGCTCTCCGGGGGCGTTTTCGTCTCCAGCCTCGAGGGGCCGGATCAATCCTTTTTGAGAAAGCCCGAAAACTTCTTCTGGAAGCGCGAGACGCGGCCGCCGCGATCCAGCAGCTGCGCGTTGCCGCCGGTCCAGGCCGGGTGCGACTTGGGGTCGATGTCGAGGTTCAGCGTGTCGCCTTCCTTGCCCCAGGTGGAGCGGGTCAGGTACTCGGTTCCGTCGGTCATCACGACCTTAATCGTATGATAGTTCGGGTGAATTTCGGCTTTCATGGCAATTCCTCGGCGCCCCGGCGCCTCACTTGAGTGGCTATCGAATGACGGATTTGGCGCGGTCTATACCCCACGAGGCCCTGTAAAACAAGCCATTGCAGGGCCTTAGTAGGGGACCGGGCGGCCCCCTAAGGGACATCCCGGATTTGCCACTCCCGCTCGCCCGGCCTATCTGGAGCGGAGCACCTCTCTTTGTCTTTTGGTCGGATCTCATGAGCGCAGTAGAACGGCTTGAAACCGGGTCCGCGGAAGCCCCGTCGATCGAGGCCGACCTGATCGAGGCGCCGGCGAAGAGCCGCGCGAAGCTGCGGCCGCTGTTGGCGCTCGCGCCCTATGTCGCCCGCTATCGCGGCCGGGCGGCGCTGGCCTTCGTCGCGCTGACGATCGCGGCACTGACCACCCTGCTGGTGCCGGTCGCGGTGCGCAGGATGATCGATTTCGGCCTGACGCCTGAGGGCATCGAGCTGATCAACAGCTACTTCTCGGTGATGATCGCCGTCGTCGCCGTGCTCGCGCTGGCGAGTGCCGCGCGCTACTACCTCGTGATGACGATCGGCGAGCGCATCGTCGCCGATCTCAGGCGTGACGTCTTCGCCCATCTGCTGTCGCTGTCGCCGGCCTTCTTCGATTCCGCGCGCAGCGGCGAGCTGGTGTCGCGCCTCACCGCCGACACCACCCAGATCAAATCCTCCGTCGGCGCCTCGGTCTCGATCGCGCTGCGCAATCTGATGATGTTCTTCGGTGCCGCGGCGATGATGGTGATCACCAGCCCGCGGCTGTCGGGCTTCGTGCTGCTCGCCATTCCCCTGATCGTGCTGCCGCTGGTCGCCTTCGGGCGCTGGGTGCGCCGTCTGTCGCGCAATGCGCAGGACACGCTGGCCGAGGCCTCCGCCTATGCGAGCGAGCTGGTCGGTGCGATCCGTACCGTGCAGGCCTATACCAGCGAGAGCCTCGCCGAGAAGCGCTTCGGCGGCGAGGTCGAGCAGGCCTATGAAGCCGCGCGCACCTCCACGCAGGCCCGTGCCGTGCTCACCGCCATCATCATCTTCATCGTGTTCGCAAGCGTGGTCGCGATCCTCTGGATCGGCTCGCACGACGTGCTGACCGGCACCATCACGCCGGGCCGGCTCGGCCAGTTCGTGCTCTATGCGGCCTTCGCCGCGGCCGGCCTCGGCCAGCTCAGCGAAGTCTGGGGCGAGATCTCGGCGGCATCAGGCGCTGCCGAGCGCCTGTTCGAGATCCTGCATGTGCAGCCCGACATCACGGCGCCCGCTTCGCCGCGCGCGCTGCCGGTGCCGGCGCGCGGCGAAGTCGGCTTCGACCATGTCAGCTTCGCCTATCCGGCGCGGCGCGACGTCAATGTGCTCGATGCCGTGTCGTTCGCCGTGCGTCCCGGCGAGAAAGTCGCGATCGTCGGTCCGTCCGGCGCCGGCAAGAGCACGATCTTTCATCTCTTGTTGCGCTTCTACGATCCGCGCAGCGGCGCGATCTCGCTCGACGGCGTGCCGGTCAAATCCGCCGATCCCCGCGAATTCCGTTCGCGTATCGCGCTGGTGCCGCAGGAATCCAACGTGTTCGCGGCCAGTGCCCGCGACAACATCCGCTTCGGCCGACCCGATGCCACCGATGCCGAGGTCGAGCGCGCGGCCGAGCTCGCGCACGCCGCCGAGTTCATCCGCCGTCTGCCCGAAGGTTTCGACACCCCGCTCGGCGAGCGCGGCGTGACGCTGTCCGGCGGCCAGCGCCAGCGCATCGCGATTGCGCGTGCGATCCTGCGCGATGCGCCGCTGCTGCTGCTCGATGAAGCCACCTCCGCGCTCGATGCCGAAAGCGAGACGCTGGTGCAGACCGCGCTGGAAGAGCTGATGCGCCACCGCACCACGCTCGTCATCGCGCACCGCCTCGCAACCGTCTTGTCGTGCGACCGCATCCTGGTGATGGACCAGGGCCGGATCGTCGAGCAGGGCACGCATGCGGAGCTCGTCGCTGCGAACGGGCTCTATGCCAGGCTGGCGAGGTTGCAGTTCGAGGGGGCGTGAGGCGAGGTAGTCTGGACTGCCGCTTCATTCAGGCTGTCATCCCCCGCGCAGGCGGGCGATCGAGACGGAAGTGATCAAGCGATAAGCCGCGGCGTACTGGATTCCCCGCCTCCGCGGGGAATGACAGCGGAGCTTTTGGCGAGAGCGTCGCACCACGTGGTCTCCCTTCGTAGCCGGGTCGATAGCGGACATTTGTCGATCTGATCGGCTGCGCGATTCGAATCGGCCACATCGTAAGGTGATCGATGGAAGCGGCGCTGCTGGCTGTCGCAGAACATGGGCGTCGTCGTTTTGATGAGTTTCGGAATGCTCGTCGTTGGCTTCAGGAATTTCGGACAGCGTTGGCGCGCGCGGAGGGAGTGGACGGCCGCGGCTGCTGAAGCTAGGGTTCGGGCCGACCCAGGAGAAGCCAAATGCCTTATTCGACAGCCGACCAGACCCGAGGCGAGCGCAACGGCAAGCTTGTCGCCGACGTCTTCTGCGCGCTCTTGCTTGCTACCTTTTCCGTGGTCTTCTTCGGTTGGCTCGGCGGTCTGGCCGCCTTCATTGTCGTCGAAAGTTGCCTGCTCGCAATCGATTGGGTGATTCCTAGCAAGAACGATGCGGCAGGCGTTGTTCGTTGAGCTGACGGAGTGGACGGTGTTGTGAATGATTGTTCTGATCGGTCCGGTACTGTTCATCCTCCTCATCCTGTTCGCTATTCGACAGCAAAAGCGCGGCCTTGCGGGGTGGAAAGCGGCGCTGCTTGTTGTCGCTGGTAGCGGCGTCATCGTTGTGCTGAGTTTCGGATTGCCCATCGTGGGCTTCCGGAATTTCGGATAGGGCAGCCCGCGCCCCTGAGCCGAGTGGATGAACCTTGCAGTTCCCCCGGATGTGGCGCCTAATCAGGTATCGCCGGCCAAAGGCTCGTCCGTAGGCGTCGGTGCCTGAGAGATGATTTGTGCTCCCGCCTCAATGGGAGTGCGCCTCATGGCCCCGCCATTCAGCAAGGAAACCCACGAACTTTTGGAGCGGGCGCAGCGAGCGATCGATGAGTCGATCCGGCTTCGCGAAGACAGCCAACGCGCGATCCGCCAAGCCGAAAGCTGGCAGTTCGAGCTTGAACTCCGCTTGAGCCGAGAGCGCACCGCGGCGAGTTGACGGCAGCACTGCTTATCAGCACTTCGGCGACAGCGCCGGCACGTTCGGCCATGGCCAGTTCTTCCAGCTCCCGTCCTCATCAACGCAGGCCGATGGCCCAAGGCCATTCGTCGGAGCACTCGTCGTCTTGACCGGCGTGGCGAGGTGCTGGTCGACATAGCTCGTCGAAACATATCCGGCGACGATGACGCCGAGCAGGACCGAAGACCCCTTGGCCAGATCGCTCAATTTCATCGGTCATCTCCATCCGCTTGCCGGCGCAACTTGCGGGCACAACGACTAGCTGACGTCCTGGGATCCCGACGTGACGGCCGTCACGCGTCCAGAATCAAGATCGCCAGAATCTAAGGTTGCCAAATCATCTTCAGCACCGGACGTCCCGAGGTCGGGTTCACCTCGTCGCCGGCATGCGCGAAGCCGTTGCGCTCGTAGAAGCGGATGGCGCGGCTGTTGTCCTTGTTGACAAGCAGTGTCACGCCCGCCGGTGACAGGCGCTTGGCCTCATCCACCAGCAGCCGCGCCGCGTCCGAGCCCCAGTGCGCGGGATCGACCACGAGCTGGTCGAGATAACCGTCGCCGTCGATGGTGACGAAGCCGGTCAGCGCGCCGTCCTGCTCCGCGACCACGATCGAAGCCTTCGGCACCAGCTCCTTGCGCCAGCGCTCGCGCCACCAGTCCAGGCGGGCCGCGAAGTCGATCTGCGGATAGGCCTGCTGCCAGGTGCGATGCCACAGGTCAATCGAGGCGGCCTCGTCCTCGGGACGGTAAGGGCGGAGGTGGAGGGCGCTCACTACCGCTCCGTCAGCTTCAGCTCGATGCGGCGGTTGCGCTTGTAGGCTTCCTCGGTGTTGGCCGTGTCGAGCGGCTGGAATTCGCCGAAGCCGGCGGCGACCAGGCGCTGGGCCGACACGCCGAGCGAGATCAGGTACTGCACCACGGAGATCGAGCGCGCGGCCGAGAGGTCCCAGTTCGACTTGAAGTTCGGACCGTTGACTGGGCGCACGTCGGTATGGCCGTCGACACGCAGCACCCAGGGGATCTCGTTCGGGATTTTCTTGTCGAGATCGATCAGCGCGGTTGCGAGCGTGTCGAGCTCGGCGCGGCCTTCGGGCAGCAGCACCGCCTGTCCGGTGTCGAAGAAAACTTCGGACTGGAATACGAAGCGATCGCCGACGATGCGGATGTCGGGGCGGTTGCCGAGGATGGCGCGCAGGCGGCCGAAGAATTCCGAGCGATAGCGCGACAATTCCTGCACGCGCTGCGCCAGGGCGACATTCAGGCGAGAGCCCAGGTCGGCGATGCGATTTTGCGATTCCTTGTCGCGCTTCTCGCTAACGTCGAGCGCCTCTTCCAGCGCGGCCAATTGCCGCCGCAGCGCGCTGATCTGCTGGTTCAGCACCTCGATCTGCGCCAGCGCCCGGGCCGAAACCGCCTTCTCGGAATCCAGCGCCTTGCCGAGCTCGGAGGACTTGCCTTGCGCATCGTTGCCGGCCGCGGCGAGCCCCTCATAGAGGCCCTTGATGCGGTCGCGCTCGCTCTCGGCCGAAGCGAGGCCGGCCTTCAGCGACGAGACCTGGTCGTCGAGCGTGAGCTTGCCGAGCTTCTCCAGCGACAGTAATTCGTTGAGCTGCGCGATCTTGGCGTTGAGCTGCTCCAGCGCCTTGTCCTTGCCGGTGACCTCCTGCGACAGGAAGAACTGCACGACCAGGAACACCGACAGCAGGAACACGATCGACAGCACCAGCGTCGACAGCGCGTCGACGAAGCCGGGCCAGTAGTTGAAGGAGGTATCGCCGCGGCGACCGCGCGCCAGTGCCATGTCGCTAACCCTTCTCGGGCTGACGCGCGATGCGCTCCAGCAGGCGCCGGATCTCGCGGTTCTGCTCGCCCTGGCCGTCGGCCCATTCGCGGATCATCTGCTGCTCGGTCCGCATATGCGAGACCAGCGCCTGGATGGCTTCGGCGAGGCTCGCCATCGCCGCGGTGGTGCCGCGGCTGCCGCTGCCTTCCTCGAGCACGGAGCGTAAGCGCTCGACGACGGCCTGAAGCTCGCCGCTGGCAATGCCACCGCCAGTGCCGGCAACAGCCACCTCGCCGCTGCCATATTCGCGCACGGTGGTGGCAAGCCAGTCTTCGAGGTCGGTGTAGAAACGGTTCTGCGCCTGGCTCGATTGCAGGTCGAGGAAGCCCAGGATCAGCGAGCCGGCGAGGCCGAACAGCGAGCTCGAGAACGAGATGCCCATGCCGCCGAGTGGGGCGGCCAGCCCCTCCTTCAGCGTGTCGAACAGGGCGCCGGAATCTCCGCCGACCTTGAGCCCGTCGATCACCTTGCCGACCGAGCCGACCGTTTCGATCAGGCCCCAGAAGGTGCCGAGCAGGCCGAGGAAGACCAGCAGCCCGGTCATGTAGCGGGAGATGTCGCGGGCCTCGTCGAGGCGGGTCGCGATCGAATCGAGCAGGTGCCGCATGGTGGTCTGGGTGATCGACATCCGCCCGGTGCGCTCGCCGCCGAGGATCATCGCCATCGGCGCCAGCAGCTTGGGGTGGCGGGCGGGCGCAAGGCCGGGATCGGCGATGCGGAAATTGTTGACCCAGGAGACTTCGGGATACAGCCGGATCACCTGGCGGAAGGCCAGGATGATGCCGATGAACAGCACGCCGCCGATCAGGGCATTGAGGCCGGGATTGGCGAAGAAGGCCTGGATGATCTGCTTATAGAGCACCACGCCCACCAGGGTGCAGAGCACCAGGAAGACCAGCATCCGCACCAGAAAGACGCTGGGCGAGGAAAGCTTGGTGTATTCGATGTCGAGGGAGGAGCGGGGCGAGGCGCCTGGCGGCATGGCCGGTATCATCCGTTAACTTGCTTGCGGGGCGCACTATGGCACAGCGCCAGCCCAAAAAAAGCGCCGGATGCGCCGATTTCGGGCAGAGCTGGGGAACCCAAAGCTGAAACCGGGCTTTGGTAAGGACGTACTTTGCAAATCGTCGGCATTCCACAGGTTCAAGTCGCACTTTTTCCCCTGGCGCCAAAACCCGCCGCCCAAGACGGAGTCGTCGCATGAGCGTCGTGTCCGCGATCATCGGGACTGCCGAACGGGTGCCGTTGCCTGATGTCGTGATCCGCGCGGCGATCCAGCGCCTGTGCTCGCGCACGGTGACGCGCCTGTCCGCGCTGGGCGGGGCGGACGATGCCGCCTTCGCCGGGCGGATGATGCTGCGGCCGATCGCCGAGGACGCGGATGCCGAGCACGACGAGGTGCCCGCTTCGTTCTTTGCGAAGGTGCTCGGTCCCAACCGCAAATACTCCTGCTGCTTCTACAAGACCGACGCGACCACCTTGCGGGAGGCCGAGGAGGAGGCGCAGCGCCAGACCGCCGAGCATGCCGCTCTCGCCGATGGTCAGACCATCCTCGAGCTCGGCTGCGGCTGGGGCTCGCTGTCGCTGTGGATGGCGCGGCAGTTTCCGCACGCCAAGGTGACGGCGGTGTCGAGCTCGCAGGCGCAGCGCGCCCATATCGAGGAAGAGGCGCGGCTGCGCGGTCTCCTCAACCTGCGGGTGATCTGCGCCGACATCAACGTGTTCGCGCCCGACGGGCAATTCGACCGCATCGTGTCGGTCGAGATGTTCGAGCACGTGATGAACTGGCGCAAGCTGATGACGCGCTTGCGATCATGGCTCGCGCCGGAGGGGCGGTTCTTCATGCACATCGTCGCCCATCGCTCCGGCTCTCACCTGTTCGACCGGGCCGATCGCGACGACTGGATCGCGCAGCGCGTCTCCACGGGCGGGCTGATGCCGAGCCATCACCTCGTCAGGCAATTCGACGATATTTTCACCGTCGAGAAGGAATGGTGCTGGAGCGGCACGCACTATCAGCGCACCGCCAACGACTGGCTCGCAAATTTCGACGCGCATCGCGACGCCGTCGAGGCGGCCTTACGCAACATCCATGGCGAGGAGACCGCCCAGCGAATGCGACGCTGGCGCTGGTTCTTTCTCGCGACCTCGGGCCTGTTCGGCTATGCCGACGGAACCGAGTGGGGCGTCAGCCACTACCGGATGAAGGCGGCGGGGTAATTGCGGTCTTCTGACGCAGCACGCGGTGATGGAACCGGACTCACAATCGGGTGAGACGCGAAAAACGCCGTGAACTCAGCACCCTAGGCCGTGTGACATTGGGCCGCCCGCAAGGTGCGTTGCGTCGCAGCACGTCCGCTCTATTTTGACCGCATCAGCCGCGTGCTATGGCCCAGAACGGGCCTCGCGCCGAGCGTGATCGGTTTCAACAATATCGGGGCACCCCATTTCATGTCAGGACTTCGCGCGCGATCGGCATGCGTTGCAATGATGCTCGCGGCCTTTACGCCGCTGTTGGCGGGCTGCGACGAATCCAGCTCCGCCATTTCAGCCGCCCAGCCCAACGACCCCGACGTCAGCATCGTCATCGTCAAGCCGCAGCCGCGTGCCGTGGTGCGCGAGCTGCCGGGCCGCATTGCGCCGACGCGCGTCTCCGACGTGCGGCCGCGCGTGTCCGGCATCGTGGTCGAGCGCCTGTTCCGGCAGGGCAGCGAGGTGAAGGCCGGCGATCCACTGTATCGGATCGATCCGCGTCCGTTCGAGGTCGAGGTGATGGCCAACGAGGCTGCGGTCGCCAAGGCCGAGGCCGCGTTGATGCAGTCCCAGCAGCAGGCGCGCCGCATCGCCACGCTCACCAGCCAGCGCGCCGCGCCCGAAGCCGAGAACGAGAAGGCGATCGCGGCCGAGCGCCAGGCCCATGCCGAGGTCGAGGGCCGCAAGGCCGATCTCGCGCGCGCAAAGCTCAATCTCGACTATGCCACCGTACGCGCGCCGATCGACGGCGTCGTCGGTGCCGCCCTGGTCAGCGAGGGCGCGCTCGCGGTTCAGAACGAGACCAATCTGGCCACCATTCAGCAGCTCGATCCGATCTACGCCGACTTCACCCAGTCGGTGAACGAGCTCAACCAGCTCCGCCGCGCCTTCGAGAGCGGTGACCTCGAGCGCATCGCGCCCGACGCCGCCAAGGTGCATCTCGTGCTCGACGACAACACCCTCTACTCGCTCGACGGCAAGTTGCTGTTTTCGGATGCCAAGGTCGACGCCAATACCGGTCAGGTGACCTTGCGTGGTGAGTTCCGCAATCCGAAGCGCGAGCTGCTGCCGGGCATGTATGTCCGCGTCCGCATCGACCAGGGTCTCGATAGCGATGCGATCGCCGTGCCGCAGCAGGCGATTCAGCGCAATGGCGGCGGCGGCAGCGAGGTGTTCGTCGTCAAGGACGACAATCGCATCTCGGTGCAGCCGGTGCGCACCGGTTCGGTGCAGGACGGCATCTGGTTCGTCACCGACGGCCTGAAGGCTGGCGACAAGGTCGTGGTCGAAGGCTTCCAGAAGTTCGCCGCCGGCGACAAGGTCAAGCCGCAATCCTGGTCGGAAGCGGATGCGACCGCCGACAACCGGCACGCCCAGAAGCTGATGCGGTAATAGACCATGGCGAGCTTCTTCATCGACAGGCCGATCTTCGCCTGGGTCGTCGCGCTGTTCATCTGTCTGGTCGGCGCAATTTCGATTCCGCTGTTGCCGATCGCGCAGTACCCGATCATCGCGCCGCCCTCGATCTCGATCTCGACCAGCTATCCCGGTGCCTCGCCCGAGAACCTCTACAACAGCGTCACGCGGCTGATCGAGGAGGAGCTCAACGGCGCCTCCGGCATCCTCAATTTCGAATCGACCAGCGACTCGCTCGGCCAGGTCGAGATCATCGCCAATTTCGTGCCGGGCACCGATACCAGCGCCGCCTCGGTCGAGGTGCAGAACCGCATCAAGCGCGTCGAGGCGCGGCTGCCGCGCGCGGTGATCCAGCAGGGCATTCTGATCGAGGAGGCCTCCAGCGCGGTGCTCCAGATCATCACGCTGAACTCGACCGACGGCAGCCTGGATGAAGTCGGCCTCGGCGACTTCATGATCCGGAACGTGCTCGGCGAGATCCGCCGCATCCCCGGCGTCGGACGCGCCACGCTGTATTCGACCGAACGCAGCCTGCGCGTCTGGGTCGATCCGGCAAAGCTGGTCGGCTATGGTCTGACCGCCGACGACGTCAACAAGGCCATTGCCGCGCAGAACGCGCAGGTCGCTTCCGGCAGCATCGGCGCCGAGCCGTCGACCTCGACCCAGCGCACCTCCGCGCTGGTGCTGGTCAAGGGCCAGCTCTCGTCCCCGGATGAATTCGGCACCATCATCCTGCGCGCCAATGCCGACGGCTCGACCGTGCGGCTGCGCGATGTCGCGCGGATCGAGGTCGGCGGCCTCAGCTACCAGTTCAACACCCGTCTCGATGGCAAGCCGACCGCCGGTCTTTCCGTGCTGATGTCGCCGACCGGCAATGCGCTGGCGACCGCGAGCGCCGTCGAAGAGAAGATGAAGGAGCTGTCTCGCTTCTTCCCGGCCAATATCGGCTACGAGATTCCATACAACATCACGCCCGTGGTCGAGGCCTCGATCAAGAAGGTGTTGTCGACGCTGGTCGAAGCCATCGTGCTGGTGTTCGTGGTGATGTTCCTGTTCCTGCAGAACATCCGCTACACCATCATTCCGACCATCGTGGTGCCGGTGGCGCTGCTGGGCGCCTGTACCACGCTGCTGCTCGCCGGCTATTCCATCAACATGCTCTCGATGTTCGGCATGGTGCTCGCCGTCGGCATCCTCGTCGACGATGCCATCGTCGTAGTCGAGAACGTCGAGCGCATCATGGCCGAGGAGGGCCTGCCGCCCAAGGAAGCGACCCGGAAAGCGATGTCGCAGATCACCGGCGCCATCATCGGTATCACGCTGGTCTTGATGGCCGTGTTCGTGCCGATGGCGTTCTTCCCGGGCTCGGTCGGCATCATCTACCGCCAGTTCTCCGTGACCATGGTCGCCGCGATCGGCTTCTCGGCCTTCCTCGCGCTGTCGCTGACGCCGGCACTGTGTGCGACGCTGCTCAAGCCCGTCGCGGCCGGTCATGGCCATGCCAAGAAGGGCGTGTTCGGCTGGTTCAACCGCATGCTCGACGGCAGCAAGGAGGGATATTCCCGCACCGTCGGCTTCTCGCTGAAGCGCACCGGCCGCTTGATGCTGGTCTATGTCGCGCTGCTCGCCGGCCTGTCCTGGGCCTTCGTCAATCTGCCCGGCGGCTTCCTGCCCGTCGACGACCAGGGCTTCGTCACCACCGACGTGCAGACGCCGTCGGACTCGTCCTACGGCCGGACCGAGGCGGTGATCGAGAAAGTGGAAAAATACCTGGCGCAGCGTCCGGGCGTCGACAACGTCACCTTCCTCACCGGCTTCAGCTTCTCCGGCCAGGGCATGAACACCGCGCAGGCCTTCATCACCCTGAAGGACTGGTCGGAACGCGGGCCGAAGGATTCTGCGGCCGCGATCGTCGCCGACATCAACCGCGATTTGTCGTCGTCGATCCGCGACGCAAAAAAAATTTCCGCGCTGCAGCCGCCGCCGATCGACAATCTCGGCAACTCCTCGGGCTTCTCGTTCCGTCTCCAGGACCGCGGCCAGAAGGGTTATCCGGCCTTGATGCGCGCCGCCGATCAGTTGATCGCGGAGGCCAATGCGAGCGCTGTGCTTCAGAAGGTCTATGTCGAAGGCCTGCCCGAGGCCGGCGTGGTCAATCTCGTGATCGACCGCGAAAAGGCGGGCGCCTTCGGCGTCACCTTCGAGGACATCAACAATACGATCTCGACCAATCTCGGCTCGAACTACATCAACGACTTCCCGAACCGCGGCCGCATGCAGCGTGTCGTGGTGCAGGCCGATGCCCGCGACCGCATGCGGACCGAGGACATCCTCAACTACAACGTCAAGAACAGCCGCGGCCAGCTCGTGCCATTCTCGTCCTTTACCACCGTGGAATGGGCGCGCGGACCGACGCAGATCGCCGGCTTCAACTACTATCCGGCGGTGCGCATCTCCGGCGAGGCGAAACCCGGCTTCACTTCAGGCGATGCCATCGCCGAGATGGAACGGCTCGCCGGCAAGCTGCCGCGCGGCTTCGGCTATGAATGGACCGGACAGTCGCTCCAGGAGAAGCTGTCGGGCTCGCAGGCGCCGTTCCTGCTCGGGCTCTCGGTATTCGTGGTGTTCCTGTGCCTGGCCGCGCTCTACGAGAGCTGGACCATTCCGCTCGCGGTGCTGCTCACCGTGCCGCTCGGCATCGTCGGCGCCGTGGTCGCAGCGATGCTGCGCGGCCTGCCCAACGACGTCTATTTCACCGTCGGCCTGATCACCATCATTGGCCTTGCGGCCAAGGACGCGATCTTGATCATCGAGTTCGCCAAGGATCTTCGAAAAGAAGGCAAGCCGCTGGTGGACGCCACCATCGAGGCCTGCCGCCTGCGCTTCCGCCCGATCCTGATGACCGGCCTTGCCTTCATCTGCGGCGTGCTGCCGATGGCCATCGCCCATGGCGCCGGCGGCGCCAGCCAGCAGGCGCTCGGCAGTGTCGTGATGGGCGGCATGATCGCGGTAGTGATCCTGGCGCTGCTGATGGTGCCGGTGTTCTTCGTCTCGGTGCAGCGCGTGCTGGGCGGGGATCGGGAGAAGGCGGCGAAGCAGGGCGAGATGTACGGGCCGCCGGCGCCGGCCAAGCTGTAAGGTGAGGTGTCATGCCCCGCGCAGGCGGGGCATGCCGTACCCCGCGGCCTTTCCGTATCCGAGCGGCGTCTCTGGAATACTGGATCATCCGCCTTCGCGGATGATGACCGTCGGGTTTGCGCTGGTGAGAGTCGGCCATTGAACGCCGGATCGGTCGGCTTGATTTCTCGGAGGCCTCAATCCAGACTGCACCCCTGGATTGAAACATCGTATTCGCACCTTACTGCGAATGCGGAGATAGCCCGCCGATTGAGAGCATGTGATGCGTCCGACCGACATTGCGATCTCGAACTATCGCTCCATTCGGCGGCTCTCCATACCCATCCATCCCCTGTCGGTGTTCGTCGGCGAAAATGGAGTCGGCAAGTCCAATCTCTACAAGTCCTTGTCGCTGTTGCGCGACGCGGCGACCGGTCAGATCACCCGCACGATCGCCGATGAAGGCGGTTTGAATTCGGTCTGCTGGTCCGGCATACGCAAGCGAGGCGAAGACGGGCGGCTGCGGCTGTCGGCGACATTCGACGGCATGAGATATTCCATCGAGCTCGGATTTCCCAGCCCGCTTCAGGCGGCATTTTCCGGCGAGCCGATGATCAAGGCCGAAACGATCGAAACGACGCGCGGCAAACGCACGGTCAAGCTGATGGAGCGGATAAACTCGCTCATCAGCGTCCGCGGCGAGAGTGGCGCCTGGAACGCTCACAAGGATGCGGTGCTGCCGTCAGAGACCGCGCTTGCGGCTTTTTCCGATGGCAAGCAATGCCCGGAAATCGACCTGATCAGAAATGCAATGCTGGGCTGGCGATTCTATCATGACTTTCGCACTGATCCGGCGTCACCGATACGAAAGCCTTGTCTGGCGATCGCAACGCCCTCGCTCAGCGCCGATGGCATCGATCTGGCTGCCACCCTGGCGACCCTCTATGTCATTCGGGAAGACGCCAACGACCTGCAGGACGCGATCCAGGATGCATTCCCGGGTGCCGAACTCCGCGCATGGGAAGAAAATGGCAGGTGTGAATTCGATCTGCAATTGCCGGATATGCCGCGGCCGTTCAGGGCTCATGAACTATCCGACGGGACGCTGAAATACATCTGCCTGCTCGCGGTATTCATGGGCTATCGGCTGCCGCCGTTCATTGCGCTGAACGAACCCGAGACCAGCCTGCATCCGTCGCTGCTTGCGCCGCTGGCCCGGCTCATCGCCAAGGCATCGCGCCGCGCCGACATCTGGATTGTCACCCATTCGGAACAGTTGATGGACGCACTGCGAAGCGAGAGTTCGGTCCCGCTCCGCCGGGTGATCAAGTCGAAAGGCGCCACGGCGATCGAGGGCCTGACCATCGGCGGTGAATATCGCGACGACGAAGCCGACGAGGACGATGAGGACGACGATTCCTAACCGTCGTCGATCGAGCCGTCGTGCTGCTGCGGCCTACTTCCGCAAGATCTTCACCAGTTCCCCGTGCACGTATTCATTCCCGCACACGACATTGCCTGTCACCAGCGCGTCGCCCGGCGTATCGATGTCGGTGATCGTTCCGCCCGCTTCGCGCAGCATGATCAGGCCCGCCGCGATGTCCCAGGATTGCAAATTGCGCTCCCAGTAGCCGTCGAGGCGGCCGGCGGCGACGAAGGCCAAGTCGAGCGAGGCGGCGCCGAAGCGGCGCAGGCCGGCGACGCGCTCCTGCATCGCGGTCATCTCGCGACGGAATTCCTCGTGGTCGCCGCGGCCGATATGAGGCAGGCCGCAGGCCACCACGCATTCGTTGAGCTGACGGCGGCCGGCTACGCGCAGCCGCTGGTCGTTGAGGAAGGCGCCCTTGCCGCGCTCGGCGATGTAGAGCTCGTCATTGGCGGGATTGTAGATCACGCCGGCGATGATCGTGCCCTCGCGCGAAAGCCCGATCGAGATCGCGAATTGCGGGATGCCGTGCAGGAAGTTGGTGGTGCCGTCGAGCGGATCGACGATCCAGGTATGGCTCTTGTCGGAGCCCTCGCGTGTTCCGCCTTCCTCGCCGATGAAGCCGTAGCCGGGCCGCGCCTTGGCGAGGTCCTGGTAGAGGATCTCCTCGGCGCGCTTGTCGGCCAGCGAGACGAAATTCGCCGGTCCTTTCAGCGAGACCTGGAGATGCTCGATCTCGCCGAGATCGCGCTTGAGGCTGCGGCCGGCGCGGCGCGCGGCCTTGACCATGACGTTGATAGTTGCGGAATACAGCATGAGCTTCCGGTCTTGATCGGGGGAAATGGCGCGAAATCGCGCCTGTTTGAGGGATGGGGTGCCCTGCGGGGGCCTCAACGTCAAGTCATTTGGCCCCGAGCCATTTCCTGGCGGCGGCCTCGGCCTTGGCCCGGTCCTCGGCCGGCAAATCGGACAATTGCTTGTCCAGCTCCGGATCGCCCTTGCCGGAGGTCTTGGCCACCAGATGCCATTTGAAGCCCTCGACCTTGTCCACGGCCGTGCCCATGCCGTTGATCAGCACCCAGGCCAGCCGGTTCTGCGCGATCGCGCTGCCCTGGCGGGACGCCTTGCGGAGCAGGGCGACGGCCGCCGGCTGGTTCTTCGGCGTGCCTGTGCCGTTGAACAGCGCAATGGCGTATTCGACCTCGGCATCGACATTGTCGGTCAGCGTGGCGACCTGGAGCAGACGCACCGCCCGTTCCAAATCCTTCGGCACGCCAGTGCCTTCCTTGTAGAAGGTCGCGAGCGCGTATTGCGCCTCGGGCAGGCCGGCATCAGCCGCCTGGCGCAGCAGCTCGGCGGAGCGCTTGACGTCCTGCGGCAGGGTCTGGCCGTCGAGATAGAGCAGCGCGAGATTATAGGCCGCCTTGGGTTCGCCGAGCTTGGCGGCGGACGCCATCAGCTTGACCGCCTCATTTTTGTCGACCGGGCCGCCGCGGCCGGTCATCCTGAGCATGGCGAGCGCGAACATCGCTTCGCGGTCGCCGGCGTCGGAGGCGCGCTTGTACCATTGCAGCGCCTTGGTGTAGTCGCGTCGGATGCCCATGGCGTTGGAATAGAGCTCACCCAGCATGGTCATCGCTTTGGCATCGCCGGTTTCGGCACGGGCCGTGGCGAGTTCGAAGGCGGTCTTGTACTGGCCGCGCTGATAGGCGCCGTACACCAGATCGACGTTGGGGTTGTCGGTCGGCGGCGCCGGAATCACGGTCGCGGCCGGAGCAGGCTTTGGGGACGCGGAAGGTTTGGGGGAGGCTGAAGGTTTGGGTGCCGGCGGCGCTTCCTTCTTCTTGGTGATGGTGTGCGGCGTGGCCTTCGGCTTGTCTTTGGTTTTCTCGGCCGAAGCGCCCGGCGTTGCCACCGGCGGCGTGATCTGGAGCTGCGCGGCCGCGGGCGCCGTCAGCAGCAGCGTGGCCAGCATGATGATGCGCGGGAGCTTCATGTCGGGCGCTAGCCGTGCTCCTGGTCTGCAAGCGCAGTCGCATGAGCCTTCTTGATCGCAGCGTCGGCCTCGATCAGCGCAGCCTTGGGTCCGCGCGGATCGGCCCAGATGAAGTCGCCCACCAGCACGAAATCGGCGCCGCTGGCGGCGAATTCGTGGGCCTCCTCCAGCGAGATGGCAAAGCCGACGCAGGGCGGTTCGAACAGCTCGGCCCACCAGTCCAGCCGCTCAGCGATCGCTTGCGACGACGGCCGCTGGCCCTTTGCGTCGGGTTCGCCGAACAGCACGTAATCCGCGCCAATCTCGCCCGCATCCATGGAATGGTGCCGCGTTGTCAGCCCGCCAACGCCCGCGATGCGATCCGGCTTCAGCGATGGCAGCGCCTCTTTCAGCGCGGCGATGCCGGGCAGATGCGCGCCGTCGGCGCCGCCGCGTGCGACGAGCTCAGGATGGCCATCGACAAGCAGCGCCGCGCCCGCTTTCTGAGCCGGCGGCGCCAAGGCCTTGATCCGCGAGATCATGGTGCGCTGATCGGTCTGCTTCAGCCGCAGCAGCACGGCCGCGACATCGGCGGCGGCGAGCAGGCCGGGCAGCTCGGCCAGGAGCGAAGCGGGATCGTCGACGACAGGCGTCGCGAGATAAAGGCGCGGCGCCGGGCGCGGCGGAGGAGATTTGTTCGACAAGATCTAGGCCGCTTTCTGTTCCAGGCTGCTTTGCCATTCGCCTTTGCAGGCGAGGCCGTTCATGCGCGCGCGGTGACTGAATGCGCTTTGTCCGGCCGCGACGTTCTCGGCCTTGCCCGACCAGGCCTTCTGCGGCGCGGCCTGGAGTGCGCGACCATAGGAGAAGGTCAGGCCCCAGGGCAGCGGGCCGAGCTTGTGCATGGCGTTGAGATGCGCCGTTGCCTCTTCATCCGACTGGCCGCCGGAGAGGAAGGCGATGCCGGGCACCACCGCGGGCACGCATGCCTTGAGCAGCCATATCGTCTTCTCCGCAACCTCCTCGACGGAAGCCTGCTTCGCGCACTTCTTGCCGGAGATGGCCATGTTCGGCTTCAGCACCATGCCCTCGAGCGCGACGCGCTGCACGCGCAATTCCTGAAACGTCTTGTTGAGCACACGGCTCGTCACCTCATAGCAGCGATCGATGTCGTGATCGCCGTCCATCAACACTTCGGGTTCGACGATCGGCACGATCTGCGCGGCCTGGCACAGCGCTGCGTAGCGCGCCAGCGCGTGGGCGTTGACGCTGATCGCAGTCATGGAAGGGATGCCACTGCCGATGTCGATCACCGCGCGCCATTTGGCGAAGCGTGCGCCGCGCTCGTGATATTTCTTCAGCCGTTCGGCGAGCTTGTCGAGCCCGACGGTGACGAGCTCGCCCGGACACATCGGCAGGGCTTGGGTGCCTTCGTCGACCTTGATCCCGGGGATGGCGCCGCTGCTCTCGATCAGCTTGACCAGGGGCGTGCCGTCCTTCGCGTTCTGCCAGATCGTCTCGTCATAGAGGATGACGCCGGAGATGTAGCGGCTCATGGCTTCGTTCGAGCGGAACAGCATCTCGCGATAGTCGCGGCGGTTCTCTTCGGTCGATTCCACGCCGATCGCGTCGAAACGCTTCTTGATGGTGCCGGAGGATTCGTCGGCGGCAAGGATGCCCTTGCCGGGCGCGACCAGGGCGGTCGCGATCCTGTTCAGCTCAGTCAGATTCATCGAGATGTCCTCCCAAAACGATTCTGCCCTTGCCGGTGAAAATAGACCGTTCTCGGGCAAATGCCGAGTTAACGTTCGTCGCAGGGTAAGGGCTGGGGCAGCGTTGGGCCGGCCGGGCGACTCTTCACCTCGCCCCGCTTGCGGGGAGAGGTCGGATCGCCCTTGCGATCCGGGTGAGGGGGGTACAGGTCCCCCAGTCATCTCATCTGCCGAGAGAGCCCCTCACCCCAACCCTCTCCCCGCGAAGGGCGGGGAGAGGGGAAGGATAGAGCAGCTTACGCCACCTTCGGGGCGAGCTCGCCCTTGGCGTAGCGCTTGGCCATCTCGGCCGTGGTCAGCACCTTCTTGATCTTGGAGGCTTGGCCCGCGGTATTGAATTCCTGGAGCCGCTGCTTGCACAGCCTGGTCATCGCTTCCATCGCGGGCTTCAGGTACTTGCGCGGATCGAACTCTTCGGGATTGTCCTTGAGCACTTTCCGGATCTGGCCGGTCATCGCCATGCGGTTGTCGGTGTCGATGTTGATCTTGCGCACGCCGTTCTTGATGCCGCGCTGGATCTCGGCAACAGGCACGCCCCAGGTCGGCTTCATCTTGCCGCCATAGGCGTTGATGATGTCCTGGAGGTCCTGCGGCACCGAGGAGGAGCCGTGCATGACGAGATGCACGTTCGGCAGCTTGCGGTGGATCTCCTCGATCACGTTCATGGCGAGGATGTCGCCGTCGGGTTTGCGGGTGAATTTGTAGGCACCGTGAGACGTCCCCATCGCGATCGCGAGCGCGTCGACCTGGGTCTCCTGGACGAACTTCACGGCTTCATCCGGATTGGTCAGGAGTTGGTCGTGGCTGAGCTTGCCCTCGGCGCCGTGGCCGTCTTCCTTGTCGCCCATGCCGGTCTCGAGCGAGCCGAGCACGCCAAGCTCGCCCTCGACCGAGATGCCGCCGAGATGGGCCATGTCGGTTACGGTCTTGGTGACGCCGACATTGTAGCCCCAGTCACCGGGGGTCTTGCCGTCGGCCTTGAGCGAGCCGTCCATCATCACCGAGGTGAAGCCGGCCTGGATCGCGGTCATGCAGGTGGCCGGCTCGTTGCCGTGGTCGAGATGCACGCAGACCGGGATGTGCGGGTAGATCTCGGTCACCGCGTCCATCATGTGCTTGAGCATGACGTCGTTGGCGTAGGAGCGCGCACCGCGCGAGGCCTGGATGATGACGGGCGCGTCGACCTGGTTGGCCGCGTCCATGATCGCCAGCGCCTGCTCCATGTTGTTGATGTTGAAGGCCGGGACGCCGTAATCGTTCTCCGCCGCATGGTCGAGCAATTGACGCAACGTGATCCGAGCCATCTGTGTTTTTCTCCCGTTTGGGCCTGCAAGGCCACTGCTTGAAGGCGGCTGACGACTTGCCGACCGATTACTTGGTGCGCAGAACTTCGACGCCGGGCAGGGGCTTGCCTTCCATCCATTCAAGAAATGCGCCACCGGCGGTCGAGACATAGGTGAACTGACCGGCCACATGGGCCTGGTTGAGGGCTGCCACGGTGTCGCCGCCGCCCGCAATCGAGACCAGCTTCTTGGCCTTGGTGCGCTCGGCGGCATGCTTGGCGGCGGACATCGTGCCGCGGTCGAACGGCTGCATCTCGAACGCACCAAGCGGTCCGTTCCAGACCAGCGTCGCCGCATCGTCGATGGCGGCATGGACACGTGCGATCGACTGCGGACCGACGTCGAGGATCATGCCGTCGGCCGGGATCGCGTCGAGGCCATAGGCGTGCGACGGCGCGTTGGCCGCGAAATGATAGGCGACGGTAGCGTCGACCGGCAGGATGATGGCGCAGTTGGCGGCTTCGGCCTTTTCCATGATGCGCAACGCGGTCGCGGCGAGATCCTTCTCGGCCAGCGACTTGCCGATGCCGACGCCTTGGGCGTGCAGGAAGGTGTTGGCCATGCCGCCGCCGATCACGAGCGCGTCGACCTTAGTCACGAGGTTTTCGAGCAGGTCGATCTTGGTCGAGACCTTGGCGCCGCCGATGATAGCGATGACAGGCTTGGTCGGTGAGCCCAGCGCCTTCTCCAGCGCGACCAATTCGGCCTGCATGGTGCGGCCGGCATAGGCGGGCAGCTTGTGGCCGAGGCCTTCGGTCGAGGCGTGGGCGCGGTGCGCGGCCGAGAACGCGTCATTGACCCAGATGTCGCCGAGTTTTGCGAGCTCCGCGACAAAGGCCGGATCGTTCTTCTCTTCCTCTTTGTGGAAGCGGGTGTTTTCGAGACAGAGGATGTCACCGTCCTTCAAGCCGGCAACGGCCTTGACCGCGGGCTCGCCGATGCAGTCGTCGGCGAAGGCGACGGTCTTCTTCACGACCTTCGACAGCGCCTCGGCCACGGGCTTGAGCGAGTCCTTGGCATCGCGCCCTTTCGGCCGGCCGAAATGCGCGAGCAGGATGACCTTGCCGCCCTTGTCGGAGATTTCGGTGATGGTCGGCGCGACGCGCTCGAGCCGGGTCGCGTCGCTGACGCGGCCGTTCTCCATGGGCACGTTGAGGTCAACACGCAGCAGCACGCGCTTGCCCTTCACATCGACGTCGTCGAGGGTACGGAATTTGTTCGTCATCGGAGGCCCTTGTCCCGGGCGCACTGCGGCGCGTAGTGCCGCCGTGCAGAACCGGGACCCAAATTGCGGCGAGTCCCGCGGTTAGTTAAACGGGCCCCGGCTCTGCGACGCAGCGCTTCACGCTACGTCGCGTCCGGGACACGAGAGCGGAGTTAGATCACCTTCGACATCGCGACGGCGGTATCCGCCATACGATTCGAGAAGCCCCACTCGTTGTCGTACCAGGACATCACGCGCACCAGCGTGCCGTTCTGCACCTTGGTCTGGTCCATGTGGAATGTCGAGGAGTGCGGGTCGTGGTTGAAGTCGATCGAGACGTTCGGCGCGGTGGTGTAGCCGAGAATGCCCTTGAGCTGCTGCTCGGAGGCACGCTTCATCGCCTCGTTGATTTCCTTCGGATCGGTGGCGCGCTTGGCCACGATCTTGAGATCGACGACCGAGACGTTCGGGGTCGGCACGCGGATCGCGACGCCGTCGAGCTTGCCCTTCAGTTCCGGCAGCACGAGGCCGATCGCCTTGGCGGCGCCGGTCGAGGTCGGGATCATCGACATCGCAGCCGCGCGGCCGCGATAGAGATCCTTGTGCATGGTGTCGAGAGTCGGCTGGTCGCCGGTATAGGCGTGGATCGTGGTCATGAAGCCGGTCTCGATGCCGACGAGGTCGTTCAGCACCTTGGCGATCGGCGCAAGACAGTTGGTGGTGCAGGAGCCGTTGGAGACGACCAGATGTTCCCGGGTCAGCGTGTCGTGGTTGACGCCGTAGACGATGGTGGCGTCGGCGCCGTCGGCGGGCGCAGAAACGAGAACGCGCTTGGCGCCGGCAGTCAGATGCGCGGAGGCCTTGTCCTTCGAGGTGAAGATGCCGGTGCATTCCATCGCGATGTCGATGCCGAGATCTTTCCAGGGCAGCTTCGAGGGATCGCGCTCGGCGGTCACCTTGATCTTGTTGCCGCCGAGGCTGATCGTGTCGCCATCGACGGTCACGGTGCCGGGGAAGCGGCCATGGACGCTGTCGAAGCGAAGCAGATGGGCGTTGGTCTCGACCGGGCCGAGGTCGTTGATGCCGACGACCTCGATGTCCTTGCGGCCGGACTCGGCGATGGCCCGCAGGATGTTGCGGCCGATACGGCCAAAACCGTTGATTCCGACGCGGACTACCATGTTTCGTCTCCTTCAATGACCGTTGTCATCCCGCACAACGCGCTAGCGCGCCTGCGAGGGTTTTTTTAGGGCGGACGCCCGGTTCGGCCGGGCGGGGCTTGATCATATGGGAAGTTAGGTAGTCCTTTTTTTCGGCAATCTCAACTCTCAGGAAACGCGTTTCAGAACGGCGTTAACCGCGGCCTCGGCGGTAATGCCAAAGTGCTGGAATACCTTGTTGAGAGGGGCGCTGGCGCCGAAGGAGTGCATGCCGATGAACTCGCCATCCTGGCCGATCACGGCGTCCCAGCCCCAGCGCACGGCGGCCTCGATCGCGACCTTGATGGGGGCATTGCCGATGATCTCGTCGCGGCGCTCCTTTGGTTGCGCTAGCAGGAGCTCGAGCGAGGGAACCGAAACCACCCGGGTCGGAATGCCGCGCTCGGCGAGCTGCTTCTGCGCAGCCACCGCCATCTCCACTTCGGAGCCCGAGGCAAACAGCGTCGCCTTGGCTTCGCCCTGGGCGGCCACCAGCTCGTAGGCACCAAACCGGCAGGGGCTCTCGTTCGGTGCGGTGGTGCGCAGTTGCGGCAGGTTCTGCCGGGTCAGCGCCAGCACCGTCGGGCCGTCGATGCGGTTGAGCGCGAGCTCCCAGCACTCGGCAACCTCGATGGAATCGCACGGACGGAACACGCGCATGTTGGGAATGGCGCGAAGTGCTGAGAGATGCTCGACCGGCTGGTGGGTCGGGCCGTCTTCGCCGAGGCCGATGGAATCGTGGGTCATGACATAAACGACCCCGGTCCCCATCAATGCGGCGAGCCGCATCGCGGGCCGCGCATAATCGGTGAACACCAGGAAGGTCGCGCCGTTCGGCGCAAAACCACCGTGCAGGAAGATGCCGTTCATCGCCGCGCACATGCCGTGCTCGCGGATGCCGTAATGGATGAAGCGGCCCTTCGGCGTCTTGGCCGAGAACGCGGTTGCGGACTTCGCCTTGTTGTTGTTGGAGCCGGTGAGGTCGGCCGAGCCCGCCAGAAATTCCATCGGCATCGCGCCGGCAATCACTTCGATCACGGCTTCGGAGGATTTGCGGGTCGCCGCATTCATCGGCTTTTCCAGCAGCTCCTTCTTGTAGGCGCGCACCGCCTTCGCGAGCGCGGCCGGGCGCTCGTGGCGCAGGCGACGCTCGAACTCGGCGCGCTTGCGGCTGCCGAGTTCACCGAGCCTTGCTTCCCATTCCTGTCGTGCCGCCGCGCCGCGGCTGCCGGCCGCGCGCCAGGCCTTGAGCACGTCGTCGGGCACCGAGAACGGCTCCAGCGAAATGCCGAGATTTTCCTTGGCGGCCTTGAGCTCGTCGGCGCCGAGCGCTTCGCCGTGCACCTTGTTGGTGCCGGCCTTATGCGGGGCGCCGAAGCCGATGGTGGTGCGGCAGGCGATCAGCGTCGGCTTGTTTGATTTCTGCGCGCGCGTGATCGCGGCGGCGATTGCGGCCTGGTCGTGGCCGTCGATCTTTTCGGCGGCCCAGCCCGCCGACTTGAACCGCTTCACCTGGTCGACGGAGTCGGAAAGCGAGGTCGGGCCGTCGATCGAAATGCCGTTGTCGTCATAGAGCACGATCAGCTTGTTGAGCTTCCAGTGCCCGGCCAACGCGATCGCTTCCTGCGACACGCCTTCCATCAAATCGCCGTCGGAAGCGATCACATAGGTATGGTGATCGACAATCTTCTTGCCGAACTCGGCGGCGAGCATCTTCTCGGCGAGCGCCATGCCGACGGCGGTGGAAATGCCCTGGCCGAGCGGACCGGTGGTGGTCTCGATGCCCTTGGTGTGGCCGTGCTCGGGATGTCCGGGTGTCAGCGATCCCAACTGGCGAAAGTTCTTGAGCTGGTCGATCGTCATCTCGGGGCTGCCGATCAGATACAGCAGCGAATAGATCAGCATCGAGCCGTGCCCGGCCGAAAGCACGAAGCGGTCGCGGTCCGGCCAGTCCAGCGCGGCGACGTCGAATTTCAGGAATTGGGTGAACAGTACGGTCGCCATGTCGGCGGCGCCCATCGGCAGGCCCGGATGACCCGATTTCGCCTTCTCGACGCCGTCCATGGCAAGGCCGCGGATCGCATTGGCCATACGGTTGTGATCGACCTGCGTCATGTCTGAAAATCCGTCTGAAATGAGGCGCTTGTGGCTGGATTTGGCCGCGCCGGAAGGAGCCTTTCGGCCGCTGGGGTCGCGGCTGGGATAGCATCTCGGTTCCGACAGGCCAAGGCAATCAAACGCCGGTTTGGCCGCAAAAGTTGCTTAGCAGTGCATAGGTTTCGCGGCGGCGTTGCGATTCCCTAGCTTGCCACGTAAATTTCTGCTTCTAACCGCTTGCCGAACCGAGTCTTTTGCCGGACGGCAAGCCCCAGGAAAAGCCCAAAGGAAAACCCCAAGGGCAAGGCCACAGGTTCCGCCGCTGACTGCATGAACGATCGCGTATCCAACAGCTCTGCCATGACCGAGTCCTCGGCCGTCGAGATCGAGATCGCGACCCGCAGGCTCATGGCGGCGCTCGACTCGCTCGAAAGCGCGGTGGAGCGGCGGCGCGATGCCGATCGCGACGAGAACGAGCTCGCGGCGCGGATTCAGGCGCTCGGCGCGGACCGCTCGCGGCTTGCCGATGAGCTCGACGGCGCGCTGGTGAAGGCGCGCAAGCTCGAGCGCTCCAGCCGCGAGATATCCGATCGGCTGGATTCCGCGATCGTCACGATACGCTCGGTGCTCGATACCGGAGAGGACGGATGAGCCACATCAACGTCACCATCAACGGCCGGCAATACCGCATGGCCTGCGAGGAGGGCCAGGAGGTGCGGCTGCTCAAGCTCGCTGAAAGCCTGGAGACGCGGATCCAGTCGCTGCGCGGAAAGTTCGGCGAGATCGGTGATGCCAGGCTCACCGTGATGGCAGCGCTGACCGTCTGCGACGAACTGGTCGATGCCGGCAACCGCATCCGGACCATGGAGCAGGAGCTGACCGAATTGCGGGATTTCCGCAACGCCGCCGTCGAGCGCGCCCGGTTGACCCAGACCGCGGTCGTGAACGCACTGAACTCTGCCGCCGAGCGCATCGAGAAGTCGACCCAGGTCCTGAACCGGACCGTCGGCAACGGGATCGCCATCGGCTGATCGTTCACCGGGCTGGCGATTCGTCAGCATCGTTGTTACATTGCCCGAGCGGGGCTGCGACGCGCGTCAGGAGCCATTATCCCCGGGGCCTTATCGATCCTTTAGGGAACTGTCCCTGGCCGAGCCCGTGGGCTCGGACATATGGTGCCCACCTACTTTCGTAGGGAACTCCGGGATCGAGTGCTTCAACGGCGTTCGCGGCTTCGCACTTTTGTCTTTCTTCTTCTGGTTCGTACCCGTCGAAATTGCGTCCCCGACACGCTCGCGGTTCAGTCTCGGTGTCATGCCCCGGCTTGACCGGGGCATCCAGTACGCCGCGGCGTTGAGGTTCTAGCAGTGGCGTTTGTGGATACTGGATCGCCCGCCTTCGCGGGTGATGACAGCGGGACTAGTTCTGCCTCGGGGGAACACGCGCATGTCGAATTCAAAAGCCGAACTCCGTGCCAAAGCCCTCGCGGCGCGCGATGCGCTGAGCGAAAAGAAACGCATCGCCGCCGCCGCCAAGCTCGCCAAGCGCGGGCTGCCGTTCCAGCTTCTGCCTGGCAGCATCGTATCGGGCTATTCGCCGATCCGCAGCGAGATCGATCCGATACCGCTGCTGAAGAAGCTCGCCGAGCAGGGCGCCAGGCTTGCGCTGCCTTGCGTCACTGCGCGCGGCCAGGCGCTGATCTTCCGCATCTTCCATCCGAACGATCGCCTGATGCTCGGCCCGCTCGGCATTCCCGAGCCGTCGCCTGGGGCCGCTGAAGTCATTCCCGACATCATGCTGACGCCGCTCGCTGCCTTCGATCGTCTCGGCCATCGCATCGGCTATGGCGCGGGGCACTACGACCACACCTTCGCGCATCTGCGAAAAACCAAGACCATCGTCGGCATCGGGCTCGCTTTTGCAGCGCAGGAGATCAAGGCGGTTCCGGCACTAGCCCACGACGTGGCGCTGGATTATGTGCTAACGGAATCGGACGTATTCGATTTCCGGAGTTCTGAAGTTGCGCATTCTCTTCGTGGGTGATGTCGTCGGCCGTGCCGGGCGCAATGCCATCGCCGAATATCTGCCCGGCATGGTCAAAGACTGGTCGCTCGATTTCGTCGTCGTCAACGGCGAGAATTCCGCCGGCGGCTTCGGCATCACGGAAGCGATCTATCAGGAGTTTCTCGACGCCGGCGCCGACGCGGTGACGCTCGGCAATCACTCCTGGGACCAGCGCGAAGCCCTGGTGTTCATCGAGCGCGCGGAGCGCCTGGTGCGGCCGGCGAACTATCCGCGCGGGACGCCCGGCCGTGGCGCCGCGTTGGTCGAGACCAAGAACGGCAAGCACGCGCTCGTCGTCAACGCTTTGGGCCGCGTCTTCATGACCCCGTTCGACGATCCCTTCGCGGCCCTCGAGCGCGAGCTCGGCGCCTGCCCGCTCGGCATTGCCGCGGACGCCATCGTCGTCGACTTCCATTGCGAGGCGACCAGCGAGAAGCAGGGCATCGGCTTCTTCTGCGACGGCCGCGCCAGCCTGGTCGTCGGCACCCACACCCATGTGCCGACCGCCGACCACCAGATCCTGTCGGGCGGCACCGCCTACATGACCGATGCCGGCATGACCGGCGACTACGATTCCATCATAGGCATGCAGAAGGAGGAGCCGTTGCGCAGGTTCACCTCCGGGATCCCCTCAGGCCGCTTCGAGCCGGCAGCGGGCGCTGCGACGCTCAGCGGCGTTGCGGTCGAGACGGATGACGAGACGGGGCTTGCGCTCCGTATTGCGCCGGTGCGCGCCGGCGGCAGGCTGGAGCCGACGACGCCGAAATTCTGGCTGAGCTGAATTGCAGCGGCAGATCCCGCTGCACCTTCTCCCCTTGTGGGAGAAGGTGGCGCGAAGCGCCGGATGAGGGGTCGCTTCCGCGAATTCAAATGCGAGTTGGATGCGTGGAGACAACCCCTTACCCGGCTTCGCTTCGCGAAGCCACCCTCTCCTGCAAGGGGAGAGGGTGCAGCGTCAGTCGGCGCGAGAATTACTCCGCCGTCTGCTCCCGCAACTCCGCAACATCCTTCGCCGTCAGCTTCGAGCCCTTCGCGCCGAACCGCGCTGTCACGTAGTTCGCCACCGCCGCGATCTCGTCGTCGCTATAGGCGTTGCCGAACGCCGGCATCGACAGCGCGCCGTCCGGCGTGTCGCGCTTGGTGCCTGACAGCACGATTTGCGCGACGTTGGTGGCGGCGGGGTCGTTGACGGCCCAGGTGCCGGTCAGCGTCGCCATCGGCGAGACCGGGCTTTCGCCGCTCCAGCCATGGCAACTGGCGCAGGCGCTGGCGAACACCATTTTGCCGCGCGCATCCGCCGTGACGCCGTCCTTGTGCGAGGCGGGTGCGACGGGCGCGGTGATTGCGGGCAAGTCGGGCGAGGGCTGCGGCGGCACGCTGCGCAGATAAGCGACGATGCTGCTTATGTCCTCAGGCGCGAACTGGCTAAAGCTGTGGTCGACCGCTTCGCCCATCGGACCCGACGCCGAGCCGTGGCCCGGCGCATGGCCGAGCGACAGATAGGAGACCAGGTCCTCGTCGCTCCAATTGCCGAGGCCGGTGGCCTTGTCGGAGGAGATGTTGAAGGCGCGCCACCCCGCCGTGATCGCGCCTGCAAATTTCTTGCGGTTGTCCAGCGCAAAGCCGAGATTGCGCGGCGTATGGCATTCGCCGCAATGCGCCAGCGCCTCCACGAGATAGGCGCCGCGATTCCACTCCGGGCTCTTCGACGTATCAGGCGCAAAGCGCGTGTCCGGATTGAACACGGCCGACCAGAACATCATCGCCCAGCGCTGGTTGAACGGGAACGACAGCGTGTTCTCCGGCGACTTCGCACGCACCGCAGGCAGGCTGAACAGATAAGCCTTCACCGCCAGCACGTCCTCGTCGGTCATGTAGGTGTACGACGTGTACGGCATCGCCGGATAGAGCCGGGCGCCGTCGTGGCGCTTGCCGCGCTGGACCGCGTTGAGAAAATCCTGGTCGCTGTAATTGCCGATGCCGGTGTCCTTGTCCGGCGTGATGTTGGTGGAATAGAGCGTGCCGAACGGCAGCTTGAAGCCGAGCCCGCCGGAATAGTCCGTCCCGCCGGGCTTGGTGTGGCAGACCATGCAGTCGGCCGCCTTCGTCAGATATTCGCCGCGTTCGACCATGCCAGCCTTCTCGAGCTTGGCCGGCACGCCGGCCGGCTTGCCCGCGCGGTAATCCGCCAGCGCCACCTTGGTGCCGCCGGCAAAGTCGAGCGGGCCGGGGCCGCGGATGAACCAGAGGCCGAGTCCCGCCAGCACGATGGCGATCACGACCAGGCTTGTGAGGATACGCATCTTGCCGCTCATGCCTTTTTCCCCGCAGCCAGCAGTTTCCGATCGATTGGCAGGCGCCGCAGCGCAACGCCGGTTGCCGCGTAGATAGCGTTGCGCAGCGCCGGCGGTCCGGCATTGACACCGGCCTCACCGATGCCGCCGGGCGCCTCGCCGCTCCTGACGACGAAGACCTCGATCTTCGGTGTCTCATTGATGCGCATCATGCGGTAGTCGTGGAAGTTCGACTGCTGCACGCGGCCCTTCTCGATGGTGATCTCGCCATAGAGCGCGGCGGTGAGGCCGAACACCAGGCCTCCCTCGATCTGCGCCTTCACCGTGTCGGGGTTGACCGCGATACCGGTGTCGACCACCGAGACGATGCGGCGGAGCGCGATCTCGCCGATATCGTCGATCTCCGCTTCCACCACGGTGGCGAGGAAGCTTGCAAACGACGGTTGGACGCAGACGCCGCGGCCGACGCGCGGTGGCAGCGGTTGGCCCCAGCCGGATTTCTCGGCGGCAAGATTGAGCACCGCGAGCATGCGCGGATTCTTCGTCAGCATCGAGCGGCGGAATTCGACCGGATCCTTGCCGGCCTTGCGCGCGAGCTCGTCCATCGCGCATTCGACCGCAAACACGTTGTTGTTCGGACCGACGCCGCGCCAGAAGCCGGTGGGCACCGCCGGCGGTTCGGCGCGGACATATTCGACATGGAAGTTGGTGAAGTCGTAGGGTGCATCCACGGCGGCATCGACCGCGTCGATGTCGATACCCTTCTGGAACGCCGGCGGCAGCCAGCGCGCCAGCACGGCGGAACCGGCGACCTTGTACTTCCAGGCCGCGACCTTGCCGTCGACCAGCGACGCCGTGACCTGGTCGCGATAGACCGGACGGTAGACGTCGTGCTGGATGTCCTCCTCACGGGTCCATATCACCTTGACGGGATAGTCGACCTGCTTTGCGATCTTCACGGCGGCCACCACCATATCCGGCTCGAGCTTGCGGCCGAAGCCGCCACCGAGCAGATGCTGGTTGACAATCACCTTGTCGACCGGGAGGCCCGCAGCCTTCGCCGCCTCCGACTGCACGCGCGTCATGATCTGCGTGCCGGTCCAGATCTCGCAGGCATCCGGCCTGACGTGAACGGTGGCGTTGATCGGCTCCATCGAGGCATGCGCAAGGAACGGCAGTTCGAAGCTTGCCTCGAACCTGTCGCCGCTGGCGAGCCCCTTGGCGATGTCGCCGACCGATTTCGCGACCACGCCGTCCTTCTCGCTGGCGGCGCGCAGATGCTGCCAGACGTCCTTCGTGCTGAGCTTCGCGTTCGGTCCCTCGTTCCACTCGATCTTGAGCGCATCGAGGCCCTTCTTTGCGGCCCACATGTGATCGCCGATCACCGCGACCGCATCCTCGAGCACCACGACCTTGCGTACGCCCGCAATTTTGACCGCCGCGCTGTCGTCGACCTTGCCGACCTTGCCGCCAAAGACCGGGCAATTGGCGATCGCGGCGATCTTCATGCCGGGCAGGATCGCGTCGATGCCGTAGACGACCTTGCCATTGACCTTGTCCGGCGTGTCGAGCCGCTTCAGCGGCTGGCCGATGATGACGAAGTCCTTGGGGTCCTTCACCCGGACGTCCTTCGGCGGCGTTTGGCCCTGTGCGGCCAGTGCCAGTTCGCCATAGCCGAGCTTGCGGCCGCTTGCGGCATGCACGACCTCGCCTTTCGATGTCGTGCAGCTTGCCGGCTCGACCTGCCATTGCGCCGCTGCGGCCTGCACCAGCATCGCCTTCGCGCTGGCGCCGGCGGCGCGCAACGGATTCCACCAGGCGCGGATCGAGGTCGAACCACCCGTGGCCTGCAGGCCGAACGCCGGATTGGCGTAGAGCTTGTCGTTGGGCGGCGCGTGCAGCACCGCAACCTTTGCCCAATCCGCGTCGAGCTCTTCGGCCAGGATCATCGCAATCGAGGTATAGACCCCCTGGCCCATCTCGACTTGCGGCATCAGGAGCACGGTGCGGCCGGTGTCTTCGACCCGGATGAAGGCGTTCGGCGCGAATTTGCCGTCGGTCGTGTCCTTCGGCTGCTCCGGCTCGTTGACGGCGGCGCGGAGCGGCAGATGGAAGGCGAGCAGGAAGCCGGTGGCGAGACCGCCGGTCAGAACCGCACGGCGGGAGACGTCAGGAAGAGTCTTGTCGGTGATCATGGCGGACCTCACGACTGACGGCCGGAGGCGGCTTGCTTGATGGCCTCGCGGATGCGCACATAGGTGCCGCAGCGGCAGATGTTGCCGGCCATCGCGGCGTCGATGTCGGAATCGTCAGGGCTGGGCGTTGCCGCCAGCAGTGCCGCGGCCGACATGATCTGGCCGGACTGGCAGTAGCCGCACTGGATCACTTCGGCATCGAGCCAGGCCTTCTGCACCTTTGCGCCCGCTGGCGTGCTGCCGACATGCTCGATCGTGGTGATGGCGCGGTTCGCGACCGCGCTGACCGGCAAGACGCAGGAGCGGACTGCCTTGCCGTCGACGTGCACGGTGCAGGCGCCACACTGCGCAATGCCGCAGCCGAACTTGGTGCCGGTCATCCCAAGGACGTCGCGCAGCACCCACAGCAGCGGCATGTCAGGTGGCGCGTCGAACGATTTCGTTTCGCCGTTGATGGTGAGAACAGTTGCCATATGCATCCCCTTGCTCGCTCGATCGCTTGCGGCGATCTAGTCAGCGAATTTGCGCGCACAATAATCATATCGATGCGAAACGATGAAGCGTCGACATGTCCGGCAATGCATTTTTGCGCAGTGAGCGCGTCAGGCCATGACGTTCACGAATTTGTGCGGCGATCACTGCAGTAATTTTGGGCTAATTGATATGATAATCGTCATTTTCTGACGCATTTTGCTCACAAGCGTCATTGATGGCCACAGATGATCGTGCGAATGCGCAAAATCATGCGATGACGAAAGTCGTGCGATTGTGGAAGTCGATCGACGGCGCGATCAATTGCCGCGACTCATTGTTGTGCCCTCTCCCCTTGTGGGAGAGGGCAGCGACGCTGGTAGACGCAGGCTCATTCGGGTGAGGGGTCCGTCTCCGCGTACGGGCGCCGTTTTGGATCAAGCGACAAAGGGAAGCCTGATCGTGAACGAGGCACCGCCATGCTCCCGATTGCTCGCTGATATGAACCCGTTGTGTGCTTCGATAATGGTGCGCGCAATGGACAAGCCCATGCCCATGCCTTCCGCTTTACTGCTGTAAAACGGCTCGAAAACCTGTTTCAATTTGTCTTCTGGAATGCCGGGTCCGCGATCTGACACGGATAGCTCGGCGAATTGATCGACGCGCGCAGTCCGGATGCTGATAGTGCGGCTTTCGTGAGACGTGTCCTTCATAGCCTCGACCCCGTTCAGCACAAGGTTCAAAATGACTTGTTGAAGCTGAATGCGGTCGCCGAGGATCGGTAGCGCATCGGGCGTGATCACGTTGACCATTTCGAATTTTCGGCTGACGGTTAGCGCCAAAAGAAATCTGACCGTCTCTTGCACAACCTCATTGAGGTCCAGTTGCTTCAATTCGAACGGCGCCTTTTTTAGGAGGCTGCGCATCCTGCGAATGACCTCGGTGGCACGCCGGTCATCCTGTAGAATATCGTTCACAATTTCCCTGAGTTCAACGACATCGGAAAGTGCAGCGATATCGGGACGCTGCGATTGCAGGATCGCGGCTGCGGTTTCGGCGTTCGTCAGAATAGACCCAAGCGGCTGGTTGATCTCGTGAGCAATCGAGGCGGTCAGTTCGCCAGCGGTCGCGAAGCGATTAACGTGGGCGAGTTCAGTCATGCGCTGTCGCGACTGTACTTCGGCGAATTGACGACGGCGATGCTCACGTAGCAGGATAGCAATAAGCCCGGCTTGTATGAGAAAAACCGCGACGACGGATGCGATCAGCCATAAATACCGTTCCCACACCGATGGCTCGCGGAAGTAGACCGTGCTGCCGGGCGGCAGGTGGCTGTCGCTGATCCCGAACCGCTGCATTTGCCGCCAATCGAACCTTGGCAGCTCGAATTGGCTGGGTGCGACCTTTACGTCGCCAGCTTTTTCACCGTTTAGAATACGGATTGCCGCCGCGGCTGCGATAGTCATGCCCTTCTCAGTCGAATGCATGGAGCCGCCGACAATCGAGCCATCAAAAAATCCGTCAAGATAAGAAAATATGGGAGCATTGGCGGCAGCCGAGAGCCTGTGCAATGCGGCAGCGCCCTCATGTGTAACACCCGCCGCATCAACGCTCATCAGATGCCAGAAGATGGCGCTGTGAGGTGGAAGATGTGCCGCGTCTTTCAGGATATCTTCAAATGACAGCTTGTTATACCATCGTAGTTCAACCCGCCCGCTGAACGGTGCGAGTTCTCGCTCCAATACCCCTTGCCAAAATGTTTCATTGGGCGAAGCCCCATTCACGACGGCGATCACTTTCGTGTCGGGCAACACCTTCAGAATAGTTTCGATGGCGGCAGGAAAATTATGAGCCGCAGCGGCCACGGTGTCATACTCGGTCAGCTTGTCGTATTGGACCCGTCGCGCCTCGACGGAAGTAAACATCATGGGTGTCTTGGGGAAAAGCTGAGCGCGATACCGCTGCACAAACTCGGCAGCTGGCGCACCGAGGGCGACAATGAGGTCGGGAGGTTTGGCCCCGTACAATGCTTGGAGGTAACCGATAAAGGGTGCGAGCGCCTTGTCGTCGTCCACACGGGCGCTTAGCAGCGAGTGGTCCTGAAAGTCGATTGGGACTTTCGATTGCTTGATCATTTGGGGGCGAAGAAACTCAGCGAAATCGGTCCACGGTTTGAAGCGGAGGCCGAATGATTGCAGCATCAAAACGCGCTTGGGCTCAGGATCAGCCGCCCGACCCGGCCCCAGTGTTGCCAGCAACAATGCGACGACCAGCGGGGCGGCGAAGGTCCGCCTGCAAAAGGATCGCCAGGATAGTGAGAACAGGCAAAACCGCATTGCCATCCTAGTCCCCTCGGTCCCGGAGCCTAATGGCACGGCCGAATGTTTAATAGGCCGAAAAACGGCTGTCGGCGGCTTGGCCGGGGAGAGCGATCAGGACTGGACCCAGCGGCAGCGGACCGCAACGATTCCGGGGACAATGAATTCCAGCCGAAATCTTGGTTTTACTGCACGCGCTAACGGTGGCTGAAAGTTGAAGCTCGGGGTTCGCCCGAGCTTCAACAGGAGCAAGCCATGCGAAGCCCGAAGCCGTTCACCGTCTATCAGCCGGTCCCGGCTAAAGCCCGAAGCCCGCTCTTCGCCGTTCACGCCTATTCGCTCGATCAGGCGCGGACTTGAGCGCGAGGCGATGGAAGTCGCGGTCGACGGGTTAATAGGCGCAAATATAGTTTCCGTAAGCATCGTAGCAACTGCGGCGGTACGCAGCAGTGCCAACGGCAGCCGCGCCTACCGCTGCCGCTCCCACACCGTAGCCCCGATAGCCGTAGCCGCGATAGCCGCCCCGGTAGCCGTAGCCCCGGTAGCCTGCGCCGCGCACCGCAACAGCGCCGCCGCCTCGCGGTCCTCGAACTGCGACCGCACCGCCGCGATAACCGCCGCCACCCCGATAGGCACCTCCGCCGCGCCGAGCCTCGGCATCATCGGGGATCAAGCAGGCGGTGAGCAAAACGAAAGCGGCAAGAGAAGCAAGAATGAAGCGGAGCATGACAGAAACCCTTCCATGAATTCCTTAAGCCCCGCTCGCGAGATTGCGGCTCTCTCCGCGCAGGAGCTTGATGTAGATCAATCGAACCCGCCCACTGCGGCGACTACGCTATGTTCTGCCGCACCTGAGAAGGGCGATGAGCCTCAGTTGCGCAAGTTCCAAGAGAGAGGTCCGCCATGCATCCGAGCAAGCATCTTTCGATCAGGTCAGCGACTGTTGCCGGGATTGCTGCCAGCGCCCTGTTGGGCCTTGCAGGTCTCACGCTCAATCCAGGCCCAGCCAATGCGGTCGTGTATTGCCAATACACTGCCTACCCAGCGGGTTGCGTTGCTCGGGCAGGCGTCGTGCTCAGGCCCCGCCCGGTGGCGCGCGCCGCAGTCCGTCATAACGCCGGCGGCAATGCGAATGGTGGCGTCAATCGTGTCGGAGCCAGGCGGTAAAGGCCGGTTTCGCAAGCCAGGAAGAAGCCGCCATCGCCTCGTCCCGGTGGCGGCTTTGCTTTGTCTGGCGGGGATAGGCCACCGTACCGACGGGGCGGCTTTAGGCATGAAACACACTTGGTACGTCACTTTTGAAGTGCCGCTGGATGGCACACTGTCAAGACGGCGACATCCGCGGCTAACCAACACGTTTGAAAGCGAAGCAGCAGCCAAGGATTTTGCGCGAACCAAATTCAACGACGGACTGATCGTCAGTGCAGGGACTGTCATCCCTCACTTTCCGAGAGTGTCGATCCCATCGGCCGAAATCCCAACGTGGCTCGAAGCACCGAACCAAGTTGATCCAGATCAATAACTAGGCCACCGACGCTGGTGACATGCTCTAAGGGGCAGCAACCGGGAGCCTGACCATGAATGAACGTTCGGAGCCGAAACAGGTCTGTCGTCGCAACGCACTAACCTTCCTTGGATACGCAGGGGTGTTTGGGCTTGTGGTTTCGTCCTCAATTTTGGCGGCCTCAGAGGCTGTTGCTCAAACCACTGCGCCAGCCGCCGCGCCTACCACGCCGCCAGCGGACGCGCCGAAGTCAGGCACAGAACGCCGCCAGGAGCGGCGCAGCGGGCGAACAGAGCGCCGCCAGGAACGCCGCACGGGACGCACAGAGCGGCGCCAAGAGAGGCGTACGGGACGCGACGAGCGACGGGACGCTCGCGACGGCACCCCGGCCGCCACGACGACCACCGAGCAAAAGAAGTAGTCCGTTCATTGCCAAGCACAGCTACCGGGCCGCCCAAGCGTAGGCCCGGAAGGCCGTACAGCGCGCGGCCAGCGCCGTCTACGGAAAGCGGGGCGGGGCTATGGAAATCGGCTTCTCTCGCGAGGGGAGAGGAGGAGGGGTGGAGATTTCGGAATAATAGCAGTATACGCCTGTTTTGCCCGACGGCGCAAGCGCTTCAGAGGCGCCTGGATCGACGGATTCATCTGGCGCTTAAGCCGTTGATTCTACTCGCCCCGGCTACTGTGCATGGGGTTGTTTTCGAGGTTTTTGATTCAGGGAGGCCATGCGCCCGCCGCAAGCGCGTCGCGACGACCCTCAGCTCTGCCGAAAGCCCATCCGGAAGGCGCCCCAGTGCTTGCCGCGGATCATGATCGGCGAGGACAGGTCCTTCATCAGCACGAACTGCCCGCCGCCCATGTCGCGGCGATAGGTCTGCAGCAGGAACGGCTTGGTGTTGGCCGCGGCCTTCTGCACCGCGCGATCGGTGAACAGGCGGCGGTTGCGGCAATTGGCGTTATTCCAGACCGGGTCCTTGCCCTGCGGCAGGCGGTAGTTCGGGTTGTGCGTCGGCAGATAGCCGCCCTTGGCCCAGGCGACGCAGAACACGATGCGGGGATCGGATTTCTGGATCGGGTCCTGGATCGGGGGCAGCACGCGGTCTGTGAAGTCGACATAGTTGGTGTTGTACTGCTTGGGATCGGTGCCGGGGATTTCCCGATAGTTCTCGTCCATGAACTGGTCGAGCGTGATCTCGCCGCGGCCGATGGCGGCTTCGAACTCGTCCGAGATCCGCTTTGCGGTCTCGACGACAATTCGGATCAGCGGCGCATCCGATGTCTCGACGCCGCTGTCGGCGATCAGCGCAATCAGCCCTTCGGACGTGTCGAGCAGTTTGGTCACGCGTTGATCGGCGTTCTTGAGATCGCGTGAGGAGAGGTCGACGCCCTTGGCGAGCTCGTTGAGCTCGCTGATGACGGTGTCGCAATGTCCGAGATTGGAGGTTGCCGCGCGCGTGACGCTGCCGATCTCGGCTTCCACGGAGGCGAAGCCCTGCTGGACCCGCGAGATGATGCCGGAGATCCGCTGGGCGCCTTCGCCGGCCGTCTTCGCGCGCTGCGAGGCATCGCTGCTCTCGCCGATCAGACCTTCGATCTGGCCGTCGAGATCGCGCACGGTGTCGGAGATCTGGTGCGTGGCCTGGCGGGTGGCTTCCGCGAGGTTCTTGACCTCGCTTGCGACCACCGCGAAGCCGCGGCCGGCATTGCCGGCGCGTGCCGCCTCGATGGTGGCGTTGAGCGCGAGCAGGTTGGTCTGCTTTGCGATCGCCTCGATCGAGCCGGACACTTTTGCCACTTGTGCCAGCGCGGAGCCGACGGCGCTCAAGCGCGCCTCGATCCGCTCCACCGCTGCAACGAGCTCGGAGATGTGGCTCACCGCGGCATCGACTGCGCCGCGCGACTGCGCGATCTCGCCCACCGCCGCTGACGTGGTCGTTTGCACCGCCTGTGACGCATTGGCGATGTCGTGATTGGCCGACACCATCGTTTCGGCAGTTTCCTGGAGGTGGTGGAAACGTTCCGACTGGTTCGCGACGCGGCTTGCGACTTCCTGGACGTTGCCGGCGATGTCAGCGAGTTCCACGCCGAGTCCGCCGATGCGGTCGGCGAGCTGATCGATCAGCCGTTCGGCAAGCGTTCGGTTGGAGCCAGTGTCCAGTACTGCAAGTTGTACGACGGACATGTCTTGAGAGTCCTCCAGTCAGAGCCGTTCGCCGGCTCTCCGCGGCATTCCCATTCCAATATCGATCTTAGGAGGTGATTCGCGCTTTGGCGTCTTGCCTGAGCGCGCACTAGAGCTTGTAGGCCGTCCTGAATCCGCCCCAGTGCCGGCCTTGCACGCGGATCGGAACGTCGATCTCGCGCATCATCACCGTATTTCCGTTGCCCATGTCGCGTGCATAGCTCTGCACCAGATACGAGCGCAGGTTGCGCGCGGCAGCCAACCCCGCCGGATCGTTGAACATCCGCCGGTTGCGGCTGTTGGCCGTGTTCCAGGCGGCATCACCCGGCCGCTGCGGGTGCGAATAGATCCTGTTGTGCACCGGCAGGAAGCCGTTGCGATCGACCATGGCGCAGAATGCCATGCGCGGGTCCTTCGCCAGAAAGGCTTCCTGGAACGCCGGCAGCGCGCGGTCGGCCCAGTCCAGATATCTGGTGCGGTACTGCTGCGGATTGGTTCCGGCGATTTCGGCATAATCGGTGTCGAAGAGGTCGTCGATCTTCACCTCGCCGCGGGCAACCGCCTGCTCGAAGATCGCGGTCAGCGCGTTACCCGCCTCCATGGCGCGGGTGACAAACTCCGTGTTCTCCTCGTGGATCGACCACAGCCTGTCCTCGATCTTCTCGCGGAGCTCGTCATTGGGACTAACGAATTGCGCGCGGGCACCGGCCTTGGATTGCTCGACCACGCGCAGGCGGCAGGCGCCGACGCCTTCGAGGGTGCCTTCGACCATGGCTTGCGATGCAAGGCGGCCCGCGTCCGCGCCGCCGATCAGCACGCCGTCCATCGCTATCTCGTAGACCGGCAGCACGCCGCGGGCGGTTTTTAGCTTGAGATGGCAGGGCAGCCGCTCGGTCTTGCGGCGGTCATCGTGCTCGCTCTGGCGGAGCAGCACGGCGCAGCGCGATTTCAGTTTCTGTGCGAAGGCGGTCACGGCCTTGCCTGCGCTGGCGACGCTCTCGCCGTGGCTCTCGGCCGCCTTGGTCGCAGCATCGATCTCGGCTGCGCTGTCGCCGACCGAGATGATGAACTGCGACGCGCTGGTCGCGTTGCCGGAGACTTCGCTGGTGGTGGCGTTCTGTTCGGCGACCGCGCCGTTGACGGTCTCGAACACCGGGCGGATGGCCTCAATCGCCTGCGAGATGCGGTGCACCGCATCCGCGGAGCCGGCGGCGTCGCGCTGCAGCGCGTCGATCTTCTTGGTGATTTCCTCCGTCGCGCCCTGGGTCTGCACCGCGAGTGCCTTGACCTCGGTGGCGACGACCGCAAAGCCTCTTCCCGCAGCGCCCGCGCGCGCGGCCTCGATGGTCGAGTTGAGCGCGAGCAGCGTCGTCTGCCGCGCGATCTGTGCGATCAGATTGACCACGTTGCCGATGGCGGCCGAGGATTCGCGCAAGCGATCGACATTGGCGCGGGCTTCCTGTGCCGCGGCGCTGGCCTCGTCGGCGAGCTTGCCGGCCTCGCGAACCTGCGCCCCGATGCCCAGCGCCGACTGGGTGAATTTGTCGGCGGCATGGGCGAAGGTGGAGGCATTCGATTGCGCGGCGTTGGTCCGGCCGGTCAGGGCGTCGGTGCGGTCGCGGATGGCGGCAAGTGTCGTGGCGGTCGCCTCGGCGCCGCCGGCCACCGAATTGGCGGCGCGCTCGAGCTGGCGAATCATGGCGCCCAGTTCGAGTTCCAGCAGTTCCAGGATTTCCTTGGCCGAATCGCTTTCGACGGCCGCGGCAGGCTCGGAATGGGCCGCCGGCTGCGCAGCCTGCGGGGCAGCCGCAGGTGCAGCCATGTCCGGCAGACGCTTCCGAAATAGTCCGAATGCCATCAGGTCTCTCTTGTCGCGGGACGGTCGGAGGCTATTTTCGCAGGCTGGAATGAAATCAGGGTTAACGATGCCTGACATCTAGGCACGGGCCCGTACGGTGTTACCTTAAAGTCGTAGAGCCTCTTTCTTTCCAAGGGGGTGGCGGCCTATAAGGCCGCGCTTCCCACGCTCACCTTGGCGCACGAGTCCCTAGAGAAGATCACGCATGGCCGGACATTCCCAATTCAAGAACATCATGCACCGCAAGGGGCGGCAGGATGCCCAGAAGTCGAAACTGTTCGGCAAGCTGGCACGGGAAATCACCGTCGCGGCCAAGCTGGGGACGCCCGACCCCAACATGAACCCGCGCCTGCGTGCCGCCATCACCGCGGCGCGCCAGGAGAACATGCCGAAGGACAATATCGAGCGCGCCGTCAAGAAGGCGCTCGGCAGCGACAGCGAGAATTATGACGAGATCCGCTACGAGGGTTACGGCCCAGGCGGCGTTGCCGTCATCGTCGAGGCGCTGACCGACAATCGCAACCGCGCGGCTTCCGACATCCGCTCCTTCTTCACCAAGTCCGGCGGCAATCTCGGTGAAACCGGCTCGGTCTCCTTCATGTTCGACCGAACCGGCATCGTCGAATACGACCGCAGCATCGCCTCCGACGATGCGGTGCTGGATGCCGCGATCGAGGCCGGCGCCGACGACGTGATCTCGAGCGAAGGCGGCCACGAGATCTACGCCTCGACCGAAGGCTATCGCGACGTCGCCAAGGCGCTGGAGGCCAAGTTCGGCGAGCCGCGCAAGGCCGCGCTGATCTGGAAGCCGCAGAACACGGTCGCAGTCGACGACGAGACGGGCGAGAAGCTGCTCAAGCTGATGGACCTGCTCAACGAGCACGACGACGTCCAGCACGTCTACGCCAATTTCGAGGTGTCGGACGCGCTGCTGGCGAAGATGGGCGGGTAGGGGGGCACTTCCCCTGTTACTTCCGTTCTGTTTCTGTTTCCCCCACGGCGGCCAGCCGCTATCACTGGCTCATGACGACGCTCCCGATTCGTGGCCCCGTTCGCATCATCGGCATCGACCCTGGCCTGCGCCGCACCGGCTGGGGCGTGATCGAGGCCGAGGGCAACCGCCTGATCTACGTCGCCTGCGGCTCGGTGGAGCCGCCGGACGATTTGCCGCTGGCGAGCCGGCTGCTCGCGATCCATGAGGGGCTCGCCGCCGTCCTGTCCAGTCACAAGCCGATGGAAGCCGCGGTCGAGCAGACTTTCGTCAATAAGGACGGCGTCGCGACGCTGAAGCTCGGCCAGGCCCGCGGCGTCGCCATGCTCGCGCCTGCGATGTTCGGCATCAGTGTTGCCGAATACGCGCCGAACCAGGTGAAGAAGACGGTGGTCGGCGCCGGCCACGCCGACAAGCAGCAGATCGCGATGATGCTCAAGATTTTGCTGCCGAAGGCCGATCCGCCGTCCGCGGACGCCGCCGACGCGCTCGCCATCGCCATCACCCATGCCCATCATCGCCAGAGCACCGCGCTGCGGCTGAAGGTGGCAGGCTTATGATCGGCAAGCTCAAGGGCCTGATCGATTCCTACGGCGAGGATTTCGTCATCCTCGACGTCGGCGGGGTCGGTTATCAGGTGCATTGCTCGACGCGCACGCTGCAGCATCTGCCCTCGCCGGGCGAGGCCGCCGTGCTGTCGATCGAGACCTATGTTCGCGAGGATCAGATCAAGCTGTTCGGCTTCCGCAGCGATCAGGAGCGCGAATGGTTTCGCCTGCTTCAGACCGTGCAGGGCGTCGGCGCCAAGGTCGCGCTCGCCGTGCTCGGCACGCTTGGGCCGTCCGACCTCGCCAACGCGATCGCGTTGCGCGACAAGGCTGCGGTGGCGCGCACGCCGGGTGTCGGCCCCAAAGTCGCAGAGCGCATCGTCACCGAGTTGAAGGACAAGGCGCCGGCCTTTGCCAATGTCGATCCGGCGGTCGTGCACCTCGCCGGCGCCGTCGACGACCAGCGCGCGCCACGGCCCGTGGCGGACGCGATCTCCGCGCTGGTCAATCTCGGCTACGGCCAGCCGCAAGCTGCCGCGGCCATTGCATCTGCATCGCGCAGCGCGGGTGAGAATGCGGAGACCGCGCAGCTCATTCGCCTTGGCCTGAAGGAGCTCGCGAAGTGAGCGATCCTAAGGCCAACCGCATGGTCACGCCCGAGCGCCGCAGCGACGATGTCGGCGACACTGCGCTGCGTCCGCAATCGCTGTCCGACTTCGTCGGCCAGCAGCAGGCGCGCAAGAATCTGTCCATCTTCATCGAGGCGGCGCGCAAGCGCGGCGAGGCGCTGGATCACGTGCTGTTCGTCGGTCCCCCCGGCCTCGGCAAGACCACGCTGGCGCAGATCGTGGCCAAGGAACTCGGCGTTGGCTTTCGCGCGACATCAGGCCCGGTGATCGCCAAGGCCGGCGATCTCGCCGCGCTGCTCACCAATCTCGAAGAGCGCGATGTGCTGTTCATCGACGAGATCCATCGCCTGAGCCCGGCGGTGGAAGAAGTGCTCTATCCCGCGATGGAGGATTTCCAGCTCGACCTCATCATCGGCGAGGGTCCGGCGGCGCGCTCGGTGAAGATCGAGCTGTCGAAATTCACCCTCGTCGGCGCCACTACCCGCGCCGGCCTGCTCACCAATCCCTTGCGCGACCGCTTCGGCATTCCGGTCCGGTTGAATTTCTACACCATCGAGGAGCTGGAAAGCATTGTCACCCGTGGTGCCCGCGTGCTCAACGTCGGCATGAGCGCGGATGGCGCCAACGAGATCGCGCGACGCGCGCGTGGCACGCCGCGTATCGCCGGCCGGCTGCTGCGCCGCGTGCGCGATTTTGCTTCGGCGGCCGATGCCGACAGGATCGATCGCAAGATTGCCGACCACGCGCTGAGCGCGCTCGAGGTCGATGCCGCCGGCCTCGACGCGATGGACCGCCGTTACCTCACGACCATCGCGCAGAACTATGGCGGCGGCCCGGTCGGCGTCGAGACGATGGCCGCCGCTCTGTCGGAGCCGCGCGATGCGATCGAAGACATCATCGAGCCCTATCTGATCCAGTGCGGCTATCTGCAGCGCACTCCGCGCGGCCGCCTGCTCACCTCGCACGCCTTTCGCCATCTCGGCATCAGCGAGCCATCGCGCGATACGGCGGCACAGTTCGGCCTGTTCGGCACCGACGAGAGCGACGACTGATCTGCGCAAGTACGGACGGTCGGGCCGTCATGAATTTCCGGTGATTTCGTGCAGAGGGTCTGCACAAAAGCACCCCATTTCCGCTTCAATAGGGTCGCATCAACAAGCTGCATCACGATCAGGCTGCCATGATCACGCGCCGTCACCTCATCCGTTCCATCGGCGGACTGTCCGCCCTCGGCGCATCGACCGCGGCCTATGGCGTCGGCGTCGAGCCGGTGCTGCGGCTTCGCGTCACCCGCTATCATCCAACCCCGCGGCAATGGCCGGCGGATTTCCCGCTGAAGATCGCCGTGATCGCCGACATCCATGCCTGCGATCCCTGGATGTCGCTGGAGCGGATCGAAGCCATCGTCGATCGCACCAATGCGCTGAATGCGGATATCATCGTGCTGCTCGGCGACTATGTTGCCGGTCTGCACCAGGTCACGCGCATCATTCCGGCGAGCGAATGGGCCAAGGTGCTGGCCGGCCTGAAAGCGCCGCTCGGCGTCCATGCCGTCATGGGCAACCATGACTATTGGGCGGACAGGATCGTCCAGCAGGCTGGACACGGGCCGACGGTCGCGCATCGCGCGCTGGAGACGGCCGGCATTCCCGTCTACGAGAACGACGTCGTGCGGCTCGCCAAGGATGGCCGTGCATTCTGGCTCGCCGGCCTTGGCGATCAACTCGCCTTTCTGCCGGCGCGACGCTTCCGGAGCACGGGACGCTTCGGCGCCGACGATCTCGACGCGACGCTTGCCAAGGTCACCGACGACGCGCCGATCATCCTGCTCGCGCATGAGCCCAATATCGCGCCGCGCGTGCCCGCCCGCATCGCGCTGCAACTGTCCGGCCACACTCATGGCGGCCAGGTCCGCCTGCTCGGTTGGTCGCCGGCGGTTCCGCCACAGCACGGCCTCCGGCTCGCCTATGGCCATGTCCGGCTCAAATGCGACGTCATCATCTCCGGCGGCCTCGGTTGCAGCATCATGCCGCTCCGCGTCGGCGTGCCGCCGGAGATCGTCGAGGTGACGCTGGGGCGTGGGCCGGCGGTGGTCTAGCCGCGCTTGCGCAGCCGGCCGTTTTTGCGCAAAACGGGCTGGTTACCGAAAAGCGAAGAGGCTCGCGACGTGACAGCTCATCTCGACGGCGAGATCCGCGACGGCCGCCACCATATGCAGGTCCGCGTCTATTACGAGGACACGGATTTCCCTGACTTGCCATTGTCGTAGTATGCAAACGTGCTGATCTCTCGCTCCTTGCTGCGGTTTTCGGGAAAAAGGTTCTTTCCGCAAAGCGCGGAGCTGTTCAGGTAGGGCGTATATTCGTAGGGCATCCGCTTGCGAACCGGATGCACTACTATGCATTCAATCAAGTTGCGGAAGGCAATGCGAGTTTCGATCGCCTTCGGATTGGTTTTGAGCGCGGTGATAAGCCTTCTAACCTCCGAGGAGTATCGGTCACTGAATTTCGGGCGATCGAAGCCAACTATATTTTCGCCGCCACCGCCCAGCAGCCGCAAGCGCTCTTCAACGCTTTCCCGCTCCAGGTCGCACTCATCGATCCGCTTGAGCAATTCGTCCGGCTTGCGGCGGCTATTTGCGATGGCATAAGAGAGGCGTTCGATCTCGGTAGTCAATACGCGGCGTCGACGCTCTAGCTTATTGTGTTCGCTACCATTGTTCCGATCGTTTTTGCGCTCCTCCTTCCAAGTACGCATCGCCTCTTCAATGGCTTTCGGCGAAAGCAATTTCACCTGGATTTTTTCGGAGGCATCCTCGAGCAGAACGTCCATATCAAAGCTACGGGTGTGCTCGCAGGTGCCCCGCTGATGCGCGCTCGCGCATGCCGCGCGCGGCGCACCGTTACGCGAGGATTGAGCGATTCGCATATGGCCATTGCAGACGCCACACCGGAGCACACCGGCAAGCGGGTGCTCATTGTTGCGCGGACTCACGGCGCGACGCCGCGGCTGGCCAGTCGGTCCGAACATAGACACCGCGCGCACCCTACGAACCTTCTGCGCTAGATCCCAGAGCCCTTGCGGAACGATCCGCAGCTCTGGCTTTTTGACGATAATGTGGCGTTCTGCCGGATTGCGGCGCTTCTGTTTCTTCTGCGTCTCTGGGTTAAGAATTGTCGAGCGAACGTTCCAATGTATCTCGCCGATGTATAGTTCGTTGCCGATAATGCCGCGACCATGCCGACCGCCTGTGATGCACTGATGGTTCCAGGTGGTGCGACCCGCCTTGTTCTTGTGACGAGTTGCCCCTGGTGAGGGCACGCCTTCGCGGGTGAGGTCAGCGGCGATAGTTCGGGTCGAGCGGCCCGCTGCATATTCTTTGAAGATGCGGAGCACAATCTTTGCTTCGTTCTCATCGATTACGCGCTCGCCGGGCGCGCCCGGCCTTGGCCGATAACCATAGGCGTATGAGCCCGGAATTCTTCCGTTCGCAACAGCGTTGTCATGGCCGCGCCGAACCTTTTCGGCGAGCTGCGGCTTGTAAATCGTGTTGTACAGGCTTGCGATGCTAATGTCAGTGGCGGTCGCGTAGACTCCTTTCTGATCCATCAGCTCAACGCCGTTGAACTCGAAAACCTGCTTGAGACGCTGGATGGTTGCGGGATCGCGCGACAAGCGGTCGAAATGCTCAACGACGACTACGTCAAACTGCCGGCTTCGCACACCGTTGAGCAAGCGCTGATAGCCGTCCCGCGCACCTTCGGTAAGACCAGATTTTGCGGCATCCACAAACTCGCCGACGACATCGAGGTTGTTGCGCAATGCGACCTTGCGGCAGAGTAACAGCTGACCGTCAATCGAGCTCGCCTTTTGCATGTCGCTCGAATAGCGCGCGTATATTACGGCCGTTTTCTTCGATGACGGTGTCGTCATGCCGGTCCTCTATCGGCTGCCCCGAGCCATGATTTTCATCCCGTGCGATCTGACGTCCGATGGCGCGCGCCAACTCAAACCAGATTTCCTCATTGTCCGGATTATCCCAGCTCTGAGGATGGGAGGGGGCAAGCGGTCGAATGGTCGCTCGTTGTCTTCGGAAAGATCGAATGCGGGTAGGCATTTGCAAACTCGCGAGCGGAAGCTAGCGTAAATTTCCGCGCTGCGCTACGGCCAAGCCGCAGCGATTACTCGCAACGCGTCCTCATGCTGGCTTCGGCAGCGTCGAATGAAAATGAAATTCGTCAAGTGCCGCAGCGTGCGTGAGGGCATTCCTGGCGATGAGGCGCGTAGTCCAGAGCAGAAATGCTAAGCAAAGCGGAGTAAAAATACTGTCGGCGGCGTAAGTTTGTTATCGGGTGCGGGTGCGGGTGCGGGTGCCCGGTGCGTAGGAGCCGTCCTCGGTTCCCCACAGATTGTAGTGGCTGCCGCAGAGCCCCGGCGAACTGTAACGTTCAGCCCAGACGCGGTGGTCCGACCCCAAGGACCCTTCGATGATTGGGTCTTTTCTTATTCCGCTTGTTCGATCGCTCTTGCGTCGAGGCTCCAAGAGCCAGCAATCGCGTCTTCGTGAGCTCCGCAGTAGGGCGCGAAAAGCACTGTCAGAAATACTCGTGTTCCTCAGCATGCTGTAACTGGCGCTCGGGCAACCGGTTCGCCGGCAAGAGGGCCGGGCCGGTCAGCTGGCGGCCGGAAGGCTGACGCTCGAATCATCGCTCAAAGGCGCGATGGTTTCTAGCGTCATGTAACGGGCGCGCTGGACGGCCCATTGTCGTTCTGTTCGAGCAGGACCGCTCCAATGAGGCGAACCATGGCCTCCTCGTTGGGGAACATGCCGACCATATGTCCAAACCGGTTCACAGCCTTGCTGCACCACATCGAGAAAGACGCTCTGCTTCGGGCGTTTCGACGACAAAAGCCCGCAGGCCGGCGCGGAGGTCGATGCGATAAGGGAGGCAAAGTACGAAGAGGGGCTCACGGACCTATCCGCGATCTCTGCGCACGGGTCCACACTGTCCCTACCGGCTACAGCCGGTGCGGCGCGTCTACATCCCCAAGCCGACGGGGGTAGGCGGCCTCTCGGTGTGCCGGCCGCTAGAGGACAAGATCGTCCAAAGCGCGGTGGCCGAGGTGTTGAGCGCCGCCTATGAGCCCGAATTCCTCGGGTTCTCCTACGGCCTCCGGCCGGGGCGGGATCCTCAGATGGAGCTTGATGCCCTGGATCCGGCTATCATGACATATCCAGTGTCTTCGATTCGGTCGACCACGAGTGGCTGCTGCGGATGGTGGCGCACAGGATTGCCGATCCTCGTATCCTGCAGCTCATCGAGATGCGGCTGCGAGCTAGCGTTCGTGAGAGCGGCGAGAAGCAGGACACACGCCGCAAAGGGCAGGATCAGTCCGCTCCTTTCCAACATCTTCCTGCATTACCTCCTCGATCGCTGGGTCGACCACTGGAGCGGTCGCCATGCACGCGGTCGCGTTGTGACCGTGCGCTTTGCGCACGACTTCGTCATCGGCTTCGAGAGCAAGGCAGATGCCCAGGAAATGCTCTTGGCCCTCAAGGCGCGACTGGCCGGCGCTCCATGCGGACAAAACCCGGTTGATCGAGTTGGGCGCGGTTCGCGGCCGTCCCGCGTCAGCCGCGCAGCGAGCGGTGGCCGAGACCTTCGCCTTCCTGGGGTTCACTTACTTTGCGGGCGGACCCAAGATGGCCGGTTCATCGTGAAGCACAAGACCGAAGGGAAACGCCTGTGCTCTCGAGCAACATCACAAGTCTCGCGCGGCTCATGCGGGCGTCGCTCGTCGACAAACGTTGGTATAGGTTATGCAACCCGTTCTATATCCCCGGCTTACCTCTGTAGAGTTGAGCTGCCCGTCGGCTTGTCTGTAGTTTCAGCGTCGAAGCTGGATCGTCCGAAGGGTGGGGCGGCGCGAAATCCTAAGCTGAGTTGATAAGTGTGCTGCAAGGCATTGCTGCCATTGAGGCGTGGGACGAGGTTAAATGGAAATACGTCAGCCCACTTCCGCGTTGGAGGTCCATCAGCACATTGTGTGCTCCCTCCAGAAGCAGGACCCAGTGATCTTGGACATCGGCTGCTACGACGGAGCTGACTCTTTACATTGTCTGCGGCTTTGCCCAGAGGCTCAGCTCTACTGGTTCGAGCCGGATCCCCCGGGGCGGTTGCTAGCTTAAGAGAAACATGGGGCTCTACCCTGAGAAGGTCCCCTAGCCACAGTCGCCGCGTTGATGACTGTTGCTGTAGCCTGGCTTACTGGCGAATTTCCGTCAGTCTCTTGAATGCGAGCATCGCGATGGCATTTACCGAGCTCTTCATCAAACGTCCGATATTGTCTATCGTCGTCAGTCTCCTGATCCTGCTGACCGGCATTGGTGCGGCCACCGTTTTGCCAATCCGGCAGTATCCTAAGCTGACCAACACGGTCGTCAATATCACAACCTCTTATCCTGGCGCCTCCGCCGACATGATCCAGGGGTTCATCACCACGCCCCTTGAGCAAGCGCTCGCTTCGGCCGAAGGCGTTGATTACATTACGTCCTCCTCGGTGCTCGGTGCCTCGACGATCCAGGTCTATATCAAGCTCAATTTCGAGCCCAACGAGGCGCTCACTGAAGTGCTCTCCAAGGTCAACTCGGTCAAATATTTAATCCCTAAGGAATCGAACGATCCGGTCGTCACCAAATCTGCCGGTCAGACCACAGCTGTCATGTATATCGCCTTCTCCAGCGAAGAACTGACGGCCAGCGCGATCTCCGACTATCTCTCGCGCGTGGTGCAACCGATTATGTCAACTGTAGACGGCGTCGCAGCGGCAGACATCCTCGGCGGCCAGAGTTTTGCGATGCGGTTATGGCTCGATCCCGCGAGAATGGCGGGCCACGGCGTGTCGCCAGCTGATGTTTCGGCTGCAATCGCGGCCAACAACTTCCAGGCTGCGGCCGGCCAGACTAAGGGCTATTTCACTCTCGCCGACGTCACGGTCAACACTGATCTGCGGAGTGTTGATGACTTCAAGCGCATGATCGTCAAAGCCAACGACGGCGGCTTTGTGCGCATGGAGGACATCGCGACAGTCGAGCTTGCGGCGCAGAGCACAAACGCCAGCGTCGCGATGAACGGCGAACACGCGATCTTCGTCGCCGTGCAGGCGAGCCCAGAAGGTAATCCACTGAACATAGCGCGAGGCGTTCGGGCACTGCTTCCAGAAATGAAGCGCAGCCTGCCGCCATCGCTGAAGATGGAAGTGGCCTACGACTCCACCAAGTTCATCCAATCATCGATAGACGAGGTGGAGAAGACGCTCCTTGAGGCGGTCGCGATCGTGGTGTTGGTGATCTTCCTGTTCCTGGCCTCCCTGCGGTCTGTCATCATTCCGGTCGTCACCATTCCGCTGTCCATTATTGGCGTCTGCAGTATGATGCTGGCGCTGGGGTTCTCATTCAATCTGCTGACCCTCCTTGCGATGGTGCTTGCGATCGGTCTTGTGGTTGATGACGCAATTATCGTGGTGGAGAACGTTCATCGCCATATGGAAGAAGGTGCGTCGCCCGCGCAGGCCGCTACGAATGGCGCGGGCGAGATCGTCGGCCCCGTCCTCTCCATGACGATTACGTTGGCCGCCGTGTACGCGCCCATCGGCTTTCTCGGCGGCCTCACCGGCGCGCTGTTCCGCGAATTCGCGTTTACACTGGCGGGTTCGGTGATCGTGTCGGGCGTGATCGCGTTGACGCTGTCGCCCATGATGTGCGCGGTCTTCCTGAAGAGCGCTGAAGAGGGGCGGTTTGCAAAGTTTGTGAATCGTGTGTTCAGCGCCATGACGCGCTGGTACGGCCGCAAGCTCGACCGCTCGCTCGACTATCGCCCGATTACCGGGCTGTTTGCGCTGACCATGCTGGGCCTCGTCGCCTTTCTGTATATGCACACTTCCAAGGAACTCGCACCCGAGGAGGATCAGGGCATCGTATTCGCACTGACAAAAGCGCCGAAATACGCCAATATTGATTACCTGGATTATTACGGCGCCAAGCTCGACAAGGCACTCCAGAAGTTTCCCGAGACGGATTTTCGCTTCGTGCTCAACGGCATCAGCGGTCCGCAGGGCGGCATGGCCGGGATGTTGCTTAAGCCCTGGGCCGAGCGCAAGCGCTCATCGATCGCGCTGAAATCGCTGGTCCAGGCCGAGCTGTCCAAACTGGAAGGCATCAACGCATTTGCCTTTAGCTTGCCGCCGCTTCCGGGCGGTTCGGGCGGCTTACCAGTGCAGATGGTGATCAAGTCGACGCTCGGTTTCCAGTACATCTACGAGCAGATGTCGGAGCTGAAGGATGCCGCGCGCAAGAGCGGTCTGTTCATGGTCAGCGACTCTGACCTTGTGTTCAACCAGCCGGGGGTGCGAATCAAGGTCGATCGATCCAAGGCGAGCGACCTTGGCATCACCATGCAGAACGTCGGTAGCGCGCTCGCGACCCTCCTTGGCGGAAACTACGTCAATCGCTTCAACCTGCAGGGCCGCTCCTACGAAGTGATCCCGCAGGTGCCGCGCGAGAAACGCCTGACGCCGGAATCACTTGGGAGCTATTATGTCAAGACAGCGGCGGGCTCGATGCTGCCGCTATCGACCGTGGTCTCCATCGAGACTGCGACCAATCCGAACGCACTCACCCACTACAACCAGCTCAACTCCGCGACCTTCCAAGCCGTACCGATGCCCGGCGTCACGATCGGTCAGGCTGTGGACTTCCTCGACGTCGAGGCAATGAAACTGCCCGCAGAGTTCAGCCACGACTTCCTCGGGGACGCCCGTCAATATGTGCAGGAGGGTAACAAACTAGTCATCACCTTTGCGTTTGCACTCATCGTCATTTTCTTGGTGCTCGCGGCGCAGTTCGAAAGTCTGCGCGATCCCCTCATCATCATGTTCAGCGTTCCCATGGCAATCGCCGGCGCCTTAATCCCGCTATTCTTTGGCTTGGCGACGATGAACATCTACACCCAAATCGGACTGTTGACATTGGCTGGGCTGATATCCAAGCACGGTATTCTGATGGTCCAGTTCGCCAATCAGCTGCAGCTCAAGGAGAGACTCGATTCCCGCTCGGCCATCGAGATGGCGGCGCGCGTCCGCCTCCGCCCAATCTTGATGACCACCGCGGCGATGGTCACGGGCCTCTTACCTTTGTTGACCGCAACGGGTGCTGGCGCCGCGAGCCGCTTCTCGATCGGGCTCGTGGTCGTCGCGGGCATGTCCATCGGCACGCTGTTCACGCTTTTCGTGCTGCCGGCGCTCTATGTCGCGATCGCGTCGGATCACCGCGCCGACGCGAGTTCCGATCACGTCCAGAACGCCGCCGAGCTCGCCTTCATCGGAGCATCCGATGCCCACCTGGCCAAGCGATGATCCTAACGATCAACTCGGGTTGCTCGATCGCGCCGCTAGCGTAGCGGCGCTGCTCGCCGACCGCGGTAACTTGATCGCACTGGGTGCCTGCAGTTCATGGCGGCGGACAGGAAGGATGATCCGCGGCTGCTGCGCTTCGTCTCGATCTACTGCTTGCCCGAGGTGAAGGACTACATCGCGACCAAATACCGCCGCTTCATTGTGCAGATGTGGTGAGCGACGGATGCCTGGGAGGGTTTCACGGTCCCTTGCGCGTCCGGAGCTTCAAGCCGGTGGTGCGAAGCTTGGGGGGGGTCATGTGTTCGGCGAAGAGCGCGTCGCAGATCCGTTTCTGCTCCGACAGGCGGATGCTGTTGTTACCTGACCGAGCAGGCCACCGCCACGTGATTTGCCGGACATCACGGCAGCATAACTCGCAAGATTGACGTCGCCCGGGACAGGGACAGAATCCATGTTCCCCGAATGGGTGGCGTACCCATTTTTCAATTGGTTCTTGGTGGAGAATTATTCACTTCCTGACCGCGCTGCAATTGCTGTCTGAAAAGAGACCGCTGATTTGCTGCAGGCTTAGATAGTTGCCAAGAAATTCAATCCCCGCCAATTTTGGGCGCGAAACGAGCCGGCCAAGACGCGATAGTCCGGCGATTACTCGAGCGCGGCCGCCATTTCGGCTAAGGTTTGGGGATTGGAGGTTCCCGGGATGAACCCGTGGTCGGTGCGGGCCTGACTGCACTCTATCGGATGCGGCGGGGCGAGGCATCGGTTCCTGTGGACAGCTGTTCGCCCGGTTTACGTCCGCAGCTATTGGTTGGGTGGAAATAACCAGTCGGCCAAGGGATGCATCCCTGACCAGTCAGCGCGGACGCTCGAGTCCGGCACCTCGCCAGCTTCAATTGAGGCTTCGCCCGTCGAAGTTCGAACGGGGGATATTGACGGCGATGTCTATGGCACGCTCGCGCACATGCGGGCTTGCGCGATCTTGCATCCACCCGTGCTCCTCGCATTGGCGGCTAGCGCCGACCTGCTGCAGCACCAAGTCGCCGAGCCGCAGCGTCCGGGATGGCGGGTCGTCTCGCCGGTACAATCAGCATCGAATTCGCTCCTGAGGACGAATCCCTCAGATCGTTCCGCGGTTAGCACAACGCGGGATTCCGAATCGTTTGGCCGGAAGCTTTTCGAATGCGGTCACGTGATGGGTGTCCTCATAGCCAAACCGGGCGCTCCGGTCGGATCCAAGGGCTCCTCTGTGAGCGAGAAATCTGGCCGCGGGCGTGGCGGATGAAGAGCCGAATCGCAGATCGAGCAAGTCCGCTTCTGAGCCGAAGAACGACAGGCGCGCCGCATCGACACAGTCCCAAATCAGCGCTGAATTCAGCGATCGGGCCCGTCATATTCCGCCCAACTATCCGTCGTCTCGTACACCCTCACGCTCGAGAGTTGGGCGAGGCGCGGTTTCGCGTGCTCCCAGATCCAGATGGCGATATTTTCCGCCGTCGGATTTTCCAGTCCCGGGACGTCGTTGAGGCAATGGTGATCGAGCTTCTTTATAAGAAGGCCAAACGCTTCCTCCATGTTGAAGAAATCCATTACGAATCCGGTGTGCGGATCGACTGCCCCTTTCAGCACGACCTCGACGCGATAGGAATGACCATGCGCCCGATGACAGCGATGTGTCTGCGGGACGTTTGGAAGTCGGTGCGCTGCCTCGAACTTAAATGCTTGGGATATCTTCATGTGATGCCGAGTGTTTGTGGGACGGCACGCTGAGCCGCCATTTCGGCTGAGCCAGGCAGTACGAGATAGCCCGCCGCTCGACGGCGTCAGGGCGGTCTTTCGATCGAAGCAGAAATTGTCCAAGCCACGTTCATCGAACCGGTCTGGCAGGCTGCCGGTTGCGGCCACACGAATTTTCAGTTCGTGTCCGCGAGTGACGGCCAGCGCGGCGCGATTTACTGACGCAAATCCAGTCACCACGCTGGCCGGGGCCGGCAGCCTGCCGTTCGTCTCGATCGCGCTGAGGAACCCGATATCTTGTAAAGATTGCAGGACATCATCGAACCACCACAGTGGTTCTGAGCACGTTCATTGCTTGTGCCATGCAGATGATGGAGCGTCTACTACAAGATCCGGTAGATGCCAAAACCAACTTGAGGCTCTAGGGTCTGGCCGCGTTTCCCCGCCGATCATCATCCCGAGAAGTGAACGCAACCGGCACGATGCTCAACCAAAGGGCGGAACGGCACAATATGACTAGCAGAACCTGGGGGCTACCCTCAAACACCTCAGTCAGTATTCGCTACAACTGATGGGAGGCGTATGCCCAGGCAAAAATCAGCTTTGAAAACGTCAACCTATCCAGGCGATCACGGCGTGCCAGAGCAGATCCAGAGAGGATTGCGCTGAGTACGCCATCGTCGAACTTGGAAAAGTTCACTCGTCCGTGAATGGACCGAATACAGAATTCGCCCTCGACAGCAAGCGCAATGTGATGCCGAAGAAAAAACAGCACGTCGATCTATCGGACCAGAATCTCTTGAGTCTTATCCTGCGGCTCGCCATTCCGTCTGTTGTTGGATTATCGATCCATGCGCTGCAGCAGGTCGTCAATGCGATCTTTGTTGGCGCCCTAGGCGCGCAGGCGATCGCAGCTGTTAGCATGACCTTGCCGATCGTGGTCCTGCTCGCCGCAGCCGGACAGGGGATCGGTGTTGGAGCAGCGTCGTTCATATCTCGTCATCTGGGCGCTCGTGAGTACCTAGAAGCGAGTCGAGGCGCAAGCACGGCACTCGCGCTCGCCGCTCCGATCGGTATCATAGTCACCCTCACTCTGCTTCCAAATCTGCCAGGGATATTTGCAACGCTCGGAGCAACCCCAACCATCATGCCCGTGGCGCTCGACTACGCGGGAACGGTTTTGTTGGGGTACACCCCGATGCTACTAAATACCGTCAGCGGGTTCATTGTAAGAGCCGAAGGCTATACACGATTTAGCATGTGGGTGATGATGACCGCGTTTATCCTGAACGCTGTGCTTGATCCCGTCTTCATATTTTCACTTGACCTTGGCGTGCGAGGCGCAGCCCTCGCAACGCTGGTGTCTCAGATCTCTGCTGTCGGACTGTATATCGTGTATTTTACGAAGCTTGGCGGGACGGTTCTCGTCAGGATATCTCACATATCATTGCGAGCAGATCGCATCAGACAGCTCGCGTTGGTAGGCGCGCCGGCGACAATGACGAGTATCTTATCTGCTCTTGCCGTTATGCTCTTGTACGGAGCTGCTGCGCCGTTCGGCGACGATTCCATCGCCGCGGTTGGAATAGCTGTGCGTATCTTGATGGTCGGCGCACTGCCTATCACCGGGTTCTGTATTGGCGCTCAAGCTATCCTGGGTTTCGGTTGGGGCGCACGCGACTATGCTCATATATTGAGAGCTGCGAAGTTCATGCTCTTCGTGACGATCGCATTCTCGGTGCTGTATTCTGCGGCCGTTGTGATTTTTGCGAGGCCTTTGGTGAGCCTATTTAGCGATAACGAGTACGTCACCGAAATTGCCGTCTCGACCTGCATCGTGTTCCATCTCTTCTTTGGACTGTTTGGGGTGCAGAGTTTCGTGACGGCAATGCTTCAGTCATTTGGGAGAGCGCGCCTCAGTGCAATTGTGTCCTTGGCCAGGCAGGGGTATCTCTTCATACCGGCCGTACTGTTATTCCCGCTGGTAGCGGGTTTTAACGGACTGTTAGCCAGTCAAGCGCTCGCAGAGCTTGGCGCCGGAATAATCGCTCTCATCGTCATGTTCAACCAGTTCGGCGAGCTCAGACGAGCGCTCCGGCACGGTCCTCAAGAGCGATCGGGATAGCGGGTTGAGCTGAGAACGGATATGATCGAGGCACAGAGCATTGGGCGCTAGCCTCCTGGGAGGCTCGCCCTTAAAGCGTGATGGGACTAGCTTCGATAGCCTGAGTTTTTGAGGTAGTTGGCGCATTCTTCGGGTGTAAATGCATAAAGGAGTTCGCTGATGGCGGCGCAGACCGCATCGACAGTTCGTGCGGCTGCCTTGCGGAGCAGATGCTTGAGTTTGGCAAAGACTTGTTCGATGGGGTTCAGGTCGGGTGAGTATTTTGGCAGGAAGAAGAGCTTTGCTCCGGCGAAGCGGATGAGCTGGCGTACGGCTTTGCTTTTGTGGCTGCCGAGATTGTCCGGGACGACGATGTCGCCGGGCCGAAGGGTCGGCAGGAGAACCTTCTCCACATAGATCCGGAAGCTCACGCCATGATTGGTCCCTCGATGAACCATGGCGCATCGATCCGGTCATGGCGCAGGGCCGCCAGAAAGGTAATGGTTTTCCAACCCATCTGGCCCCGAGCAACGCTGCCGGTCTCATCGACCCGTTTCATCCAGCCGATCGCCGTGCTGATCGCCACTCCAAACTGCTTGGCGGCCCGATTGCGCGCCCTACCGGCCAAATTAAGGGCGTCAGCTCTTACGGCATTGATATCGGCCAAAGGCTGGAAGTCGAAACGGCCCAAGGCAGCGGCAATGTGGTCGGCCGTGAAGCGGGGGTGATCTCAATCGAGAACTGACTGTCACACCAGTAACATGCGGCGTTTCCGAATTGGTGAATGGAAATGCGAACCCCTTTGCGCTTTGCCACTCTATGGCAAGCAGCTAAATGCAATGACGCCAATACAAAAGGTGATGCTAACTTTTGCTACAAACCAGGTAAACACTGGCACGGTCATCGACAAGGCCTATAGCCAGAGCATCTTGATTGACCTTACCTTATACTCAAACCGAATGTCGCATACGACATAAACAACGGCTGGGAGTGGGGAAACTTCAGCTGGGCCCCAGTCGAGACGACGGATGAGATTCTGACGCGCGCAGCTGCCTCTCGGCATCGGATGGATTTCGCGTGCCTCAGTGCCGTCTTGAATACGGCAGCGAACGAACGAAAAAATGTTGGGCCCGTGTTCGAACCTGCGGGACTCGATCACGCCTCGTGAATGTATCATCAGGTGAATCAGGCCGTAACCAGCTATCGGAGAACTTGCACATCTTGATCGGGCTACCGGCCGAACAGGATGTGAAGATTGGCGGAGGCCAGGACGGCCCCACGCGAATGGTTAGAATACGTTATCGACAATTTCTTACGTGTTTGCTGATTTTGCCGATCACTGCCCCTGGCACTTCGGCCAGGCGCGTCCGTATAAGCACGACTTGAAGAGAGGCCGGAGCACTGACCCATGAACAAGCGGCCTCTCGATCGCGGCGCATCGTCTCATCCGCCGCATCGGGTTGAGACAGGGCGATGGCGAGTTGGCTGTGGTATGACCTTCGTAGGTTGATCCTCCGGTGTTGTGCATCGACTCGCGGCATGCTCGTGAGCCCTTCCCGTACAAGGGCAGGTGCAGAATCGCGCTCATGCGCCATTCTCGCGATAACGGGTGCTCTCGTGCAGCATCTGCAAAACCGCGCTACGGTTCAGAAGTCCGCGGTCGATCGCGATTTCGACGAAGGGCCGCATTTGCTCAGCGGCTGCAAGGACAAGTGTCGATACCTGTTCATAACCCAGGCGCGGTACGAACACGGTCGCAAGAGCCGAAGATTGCATCAAGTTGCTGAGCGACCGTTCCCGATTTGCCCGGATCCCCGAGATGCAGTGGTCGGCAAATATTCTGGCCGATCGCGTCAAAAGCTCGATCGAATCGAACAGGCGCGAGGCGATGACTGGCTCGAAGTGATTGATTTCGAGTTGGCCGCTCAACGCAGAGAGAGATACTGCGGCGTCGTTGCCGACGATAGCGAACGCAACTTGCTGGATCATCATCGGCAGAACTGGATTGAGTTTACCTGGCATGATCGAAGAACCGGGCTGGAGAGCGGGCAACCGCAACTCGCCAAGCCCCGTATTTGGCCCAGAGGAAAGGATGATCAGGTCAGAGGCAATTTTCGCCAATACCTCTGCTGCGATGCGGATTTCCGACGACACGCGTGCGAAGGCGTCGGCGTTCTGCATGGCATCGAACATGTCGTCGCCTGGGCGTACCGCGGCGCCCAAGATCGCCGCAAGATGTCCATAGACGGCACGGCGATAGCCCGGCACTGCTCCGAGCCCGGTGCCAATCGCAGTGCCTCCGAGGGGAAGCACCATCAATTCCTGGCGCGCCACGGACAGCTTCAAGGAGAGCCGCTTGATCGCTGATGCGTAACCGCCGAACGCCTGACCGAGCGTCATCGGCTGGGCGGCCTGCATGCATGTGCGGCCGACGCGCAATACGTCAGCGAATACAATGGCCCGCTCCGAAAGAGCGGCCGCCACCTGTTCCAGCGCACCCACCAGATCGCCGGACTTTTCGTGCGCCGCCAACTTGAGCGCCGAGGGCAGCACATCGTTCGTCGACTGGCAAAGGTTCACGTGATCATTTGGGTGGATCACGTCGTACCGGCCGGGCTTTTCACCGACAATTTGCAGGGCCCGGTTCGCCAGAACCTCATTCATGTTCATGTTGATCGATGTGCCGCCGGAGCCTTCGAGCAAATCGATGATAAACTGCCGATCGTGTTTACCAGCAATGACCTCGTCCGCAGCCGCGATTAGTGCTCCTGCTACTTTGGCGTCGAGGGCTCCGAGCTCACGGTTCGCCGCCGCGGCAGCGCGCTTGATGCGCGCTAGTGCCCGAAGAAGTGCCGGCTGATCACCGAGCTTCTGGAGTGAGATGTCGAAATTCTCGCTCCCACGCAGGGAGGCCAAGCCGTACAGGGCGCGCAGCGGCAGCTCGCGCGTTCCTAGACTGTCTATTTCGGTGCGAGTCGCTGACATCTCTGATCCCGGGTTCGGACGCTACGCAAACAACTCTCTCCGAAGACGGGCGAGAGTTAAAGCTGAGATCGGAGATGTTATGGAGGCTAATAAGTATGATTAATTAGGGATATACTGTTCGTCGAGCGTCCGGGTGGAGCCGCCCGCAACGCACCGGCAGGCGGCGTCCTCGTGAGCGAGCGGATCCAACACGATGCTGCCGACGGAACGAGCCATCCAGGGAATTTGAGCAGCGATCTGGGGCAAGGTCCAGTTCCGCAGGAGCACACGAATATCATCCGCTATTCGCGCAGCCAACGTGTCTAATCCGCCTTGCTTAGTCACCAACGCGATCGTGCGCGAGAGGCCGGTCGCCGGCAATGGCATGACTTCGAGCGCCGGTCGATGGACGGCAGCCTGCAATATGCACAGGGGTGTTGTAATCGCCACGCCCATGCCATTGGCGACCATCGAGAGCAGCGAGTCCGACGTGTCGAACGACATCGTCTGCGGATGCTCTATCCTTAGACGCCGGAGATGACGTTCAATTTGCGTTCCCATGTGCGAACGCGCAGTGTAGCGGATAAGTCGGTGCTCGAGGAGTAGGTCGTCCAGTGGACGATCGCGAAGAGTATCCGCCCAGGCAATCGGTGCTACCAGGAGGAATGGCTCGCGCAATAGGGGTAATGGGGTAACTTCGTCAACGCCCTCCATTGGATCCGATGTGACAGCTGCATCGATCTCGTTGCGCATCAATGCCTCGGCGTGCGCGGGTACCAGCCCCGAATACGCGCTCACGCGAAGCGCGATTGAACCCGCCATGAGGCTGCGGACCAACAGTGGTCCAACTGTGGACGCGAACGTGTCGATCATCCCGAGCCGAAGGTCCTCGCGTTCGGGACGCGCTGCGGCGGCCCGCATTTCCTCGACAGCTCGTCCGACGCGCAGGGTTATCTCGCGCATGTGGGTGAGCAGAGCTTGCCCCGCCTCCGTGGGCCCAAGAGGACGACGATCGCGACGGACGAGGGACGCGCCAATATGCGCCTCCGCGCGCTTCATCGCTTGTGAAACGGCCGATTGAGTGATGCCAAGTCTGAGGCCGGCCGCGCTCATGCTGCCCTCTTCGATGACGACAGCCGCGACTTCCAGTACACGCAAATCAGGCAAGCTAAACATAGGAAGCTTACGCTAATGGATTTTTATCGGGTGTGCCACTAGTCCGATTTTGCAGTTGCGGCGAGTCAATCTGCTCGACAGGTTGGCGCACCGGAAACTCACGCTGACCGCGGAAACAGCCGCTCCAAAGCCGCAGCGGTGGAACTGTTCGATGAGACTTCATTTACCCACATTTCCAACCGCTCCAATTTCGGCGCAGAGTTCGATCCGGTGTGTCTGGAGAGTCCGCGCCAGATGACAACATTTCCGAGCGCATTGTGGCAGGTCGCTTCACTCGTTTCGGGATGGCCGTCGCATTGGATCATCGGCCGTTGGTCGGACGTGTCTAGCGCGTAAACTTGATCTAGAGGCCGCGCCGATCTTGCGTCTCGTCTTAAGGCACCATCATGCGCGTTCATTGACAGTAAGCCCAGTTCTAGACCATGGCTTTGAGATCCCAGTGGGTCTAAGGACGCAATTGATCAAAGTCGCTGCTTGGAATGCCATTGTGATGCTGGTGAGCGCTCAATCAGGAAGGCACGCAAATAGGTCATCAGCTTGCTCATTTCGCGCAGGAAGGCGATGATGGCTCAGCTGCTCGGCAGCGCCTCAGAAGAGCCAGCAAAGAGCGCCTTCGGTTGAGCGCGATAGGACCGATCATCGAGAAGCGCGTCACACGCCAGCGTGAGGACGCTCACGGGATGAAGAAGGCGAGCTTGCCCGTCTGTCGGGTAGCGCCAATTATGATGCTAGAATGCCGGGTAATCTCAGGACAGAGACATTGTTGTGTGGAAAGAATGCAAAAGTGTTCCGCAGTGCGGTAGACCGCTCGACCGAATGCTCCTCGCAATGCCGCAACGGCGCAATCGCCCCGAAATGTTCGCGTACATCGCCAGAAACCTCGATGCCGAGTTCCTCAACGAGTTCTCGGGCAAGGCCTGGCGTGGTGTTTCACCCCCTTCGACCGGTCCGCTTGGCTGCACGAACATTTTGGTCCAACGCTCGCGTACCAGCGGAAGGTTTCGTGCGACATTCGTGGTAGGGCACGCGGCGATCCGCGCGTTGCGCACGGCTGCGGCGTTATCCATCAAGCAACGCCCCCTTTTTTAGATCACCCTCTGGGGCTGCTTGCGGGAGAACTATCAGCAGAGGGATGATGACGACCATACCAGCTGCCAGCATCACTCCTGATGGGCCGGCTACAGTCAACATCTGGGCGCCAAGGACGGCTCCGAAGCCGATGGCCGAATTGATGACCGCCGAGTGCATCGCGGCAGCAGTCATCACTGTCGAACCGGCGGCGCGCAGGATCCAGGTCTGGAGTCCCGCGAACAGCGCCGCGACGGCAGCGCCCCAGATGACCAGCAAGACAAGGACCCGGCCTGTCCCCAAGTGGGGACCAAACCATCCAAGGCCAACGAGCGCCAGACACAGAGCAAGCAGCCCCGCAGTGATGATGGGCTTCATGAAGCGGTCGATGAGGACGCCCGCCAGGATGTTCCCCAGGAATCCTGCTCCGCCAAAGCCGAACAACAGCGCGCCGATCATGACTTGGGCAACGTTTGGAATCTCGCTGAGGAATGGTTCTATAAATGTGTACGCCCCGAAATGCGCCGCCGCCATGAATGTCGTTACGGCATAGATCCCCAACAGGTCATGCCTGCGGCAGACCGATCCAAGCTCTCTCCATCCCGCTGGCGTCCCGGCCTGCATTTTCGGAAGAACTGCCACCATCAGGGCTGAGGTGATCAGTCCGATGGCGCCAATTAATCTGAACGCTGCACGCCATCCGCTCACCTGACCGACGAAGTTCGCGAGCGGCACGCCAACAACGGTCGCCATCGAGATCCCGCCGAATACGATTGCCATCGCAACACCCATACTGCGGGACGGCGCAATCTTAGACGCAACCGCAGCCGCCATGGCCCAATAGAAACCGTGAACGACAGCGCCCACCGTGCGTGCCAGCAACAACCCTTCGAAAGTGTGAGACATCGTCGCCGCAAACGTTGTTGCGGAAAGGATAAGAGTCAAGGCGATGAGTAGCGGCTTGCGAGGAAACTTCTGAAGCAGAACGGGTGACAACAGACCGCTGGCAGCACCGATCCAGGCATAGAGGGCCACCGTGAGCCCGACCGCTGCCTGATCTCGTCCGAGGTCGCGAGCAATCTGAGACAACAGCCCGATAGGTGCTATCTCTGCCAAGACGATGTGAAACGAGGCGATGCCTAGCACGATGACGGCGAGCCAGATGCGGAGCGAAGATTCTGTGCCGTCACTCGTCATTATTAAACATCACTGTACGAAGGATCCGCCCGTTTGATTTGTCGATGATCAGCCGCTGCTTGTACGCATTTTTCATCCATGGACGTGGCGCCGCATGGCACGGGCGTCTCTCCGGATGTTAATCGACCTGCATCGGTGGTATCCGATCGTTACGGTTGCATGGGTCGTTCTCTCCATCAACTGCGAGAGTTGATAGTTGACACACGACAAACGGCACTCGGTGTCCTCGACTGGCGTCCTGAGTGGGACTGTCGTTCCGGCCGGCGTCGTGAAAGAGGGCCTGACCTTACTCGAAGAGCTGCGTCGCTCGCCACCAGGCGCTGCGCTTCGCCAACCCCGCCAAACGAACGGTGCAATAGCATCGTGATGCCTTTCGTGCGTTCGGACGGCCTGCAGATTGCCGAGCTGCCAACACCGAGGAGGAGGTCTCACTCACGATGTCCCGGCACTGCTTCGGCAGCTTTAGCAGGGCGCTCGCGGATCATGATCTCCGGGGAGCCGCGATTGCCTCGCCTGCGTACGCGCGCGCTGGGTGTCAATCGGCCCTTTAATTGCGGTTTGTTGTCAAAACTTACATTTCTGAACTCGCCCACGGCACGGTGGTAGTGCTCGCGCCGTCGGAGCTGGTCCGGATTGCGGAGACGGCGCGGGCCGGCTGATACGTGCATTAGATCGCCGGGGCTGGTTGAGGTCTTCGCTGGGATCATGGTCCTTTCCAAGTCGCGCAGCGCCTCATGATGATGTCGGGGTCGGGCGCCTCAACGTTTGCAGCGGAGTGCGGACGAGCCGCCACCGCCTGATTGACCGAGGCCGCCACAACACCGTCCCAGCGAGACATCGCCAGTCCGGCAGACCGGACCAGGAACTCTACAAGATCGGATCAGGCTTCCTTCCTCTGGCCCCAGTCGAACGATGTGCCGTAGACCCAGATACAGTGAAGAAGGATGGCGAGTTTGCGCGCGATGGCGACCTTTGCCTTTCGCATGCCAATCCGCTTAGCGAGCTTCATGCCCCAAGCCCTAAGAGAGGACCATTTCTTCGTTCGATGAAGCAGGACGATCGCCGCCTCGTACAGGTAGGTTGGGAGAAGACGGTCGCCCCATCGTGATATCTTGCCCAGTTTCGCCAGAGTGGTTGCGTCGAGGCGTAAGACCCAGATAGGCGCCGACGCTTGATGCCGATCGGAAGCGCGATGTTTCAAGGTGCCGTCGCATGCGCTGGTTCATTAGGAGGACGGATCGAGCTTTAGCATTGATGCTAGCAGCCGCTCCGGCTTTGAATCCTCAAGTGGGCTTCAACGCGCGATGCCAACGGGCCGTATGTTGGTCCGTGCGAAGCCCTAATGATGGACGGAAGCGTTCCGCGGTTACATAAATTAGACTACGAGGGGCGCGGATCGGTGGTGGACGCCCGAAATGTCCCGGCTCAGCAAAATCCCCTTGGAATTCCGATAGGTGAGTTCGGCATTGCCTTCGTGCATCTCAAAATTCGATTTTCAGTTCTAGCCGGTTCGCTGCGCCAGGAGGATTGCCAACCTCCACGACGAGAGGCTCTAGGGCGGAGAGCGATCCCATAATGGCGTGGCGACCGGACGAGCACTCAACCAAAGATGGCCCCGCCCAATTAAGGTAAATTCAATCCAGCCCTGCCCCGACACTTATTGATGTGAAGGTAAACGATCATCGCCGCTGCGTATCATTTCTCGGCGAGATCATCCAGCACTTGAAGGGCGACTACGCGGTTGCAGCTTCAGCGTACGAGCCAGGCGTGTGGCTGAGCAAAGAACGCGGCGACCGCATGCACAACCGCGGCCGCAGGTGCGGCGTCGTGCTCCCCGAGATCCCCGAAGGCTCCTGATGGAGGGCGTTGAGGAGCCTGCCCACAATCTACGAATTGCCTGCTTGTGAGCCCTCGAGGCTGGCGACCTTGACCGGATCCAACGTCCGGCGAAGGGAGCTCGCGCATCAATAGCCTGATATCGTAGCCCTCTCGAACGCGCGAGAGTCCTTGCTTAGGTTTCCCATCCCTTCGTTGGTCCACACTGTTGAACTCGCGCCGCAGCACGGTATCGGGTTTGATCAGCGCCGGCGCCACCACCTCCGGTCCAGGATGATCGGGGAGGATGACCTTCCGACCAATAAGCCGCTCGCGAGCGCCTTCAAATCGCGCTATGACGAGCGGGCGGACTGACTGTTACCCGTCTACCAAACGGGACAAAGAGGCGATGCGCTAGCGAGCATCGCTAGCTACGTTCTTTTGTATTCGGACCCGCGAAACGTCGAAAATTGGCGAGAAATGAAACGACCCCAGTGCTTAAAGAGGCTGGGGTCGTTCCGAGGTAAGCGCCAGACTTGGGCGGGGGGCTGAGGCCAGACGCCTACGACATGAAATCAGACACGCAGATTTTCCGCACTGCTTTTACCGCGCCTCGGGTCGACTTTAAGCTCGTAAGAGACTGCCTGCCCTTCCCGCAGGTCAGAGAGGCCAGCGCGCTCCAGGGCGCTTATGTGTACAAAAACATCTTGGCCGCCCCCATCCGGCTGAATGAAGCCGAAACCCTTCGTCGCGTTAAACCATTTCACAACACCCCTCGCCACTCCCATCTCCCATTTGAGCAATACTGTAGAGTAGTTCTGGTCGGACCATTCGGGCGGCGCCGATTCGCCCATTGACGCACAATCTCCGCTGCTTCGGCGTCAGCGTAGTCGCTTGAGGAGTTCGAGCATGGCGAGCCTGGGCGATCATGCTTTCATGCCAGAGACCAGGCACAGCCGACGGGTTTGACCCAGGTCGCATCGTTCTGATCTTCCATCCTGTTGCGTCACTTGGGTGACGAAGGTTACGTTGGTGGGTTCTCCTAGCAGGGAAGCCGCGAATTTCATCGGCCCAAATGGCTCATCGGCCACTATTTTGCGGACAAGCAGCGGCCTCGCAACTACCAAAAGGGGTAGCTGGACGAGCGTACCGCACCAAATTAGCATGCTCCCATGACTGGTCGGAGAACATGGAAGATGAACTGGAAGAAGGAACTGGAGGCGCTGGTTCAACAATCCGCGGCACTCGTAGAACGCGCACGGAGCGTAGCGCCTATTCCAAAGCTGATAGCACCCATCGCGCCAATCGCAAAAGCTTCCCCACCCGATTCTCCCCCGCGGTTGAGCTGGGACACCTCCGAGCGAGAGCACATCAGCAAACGAGTTGCGAATTTCAGAGCGCATCAAGAGCGCGTGCGCCGCGAGCGCGACGAATATTTTTCCCACACGATGCAACGGACACGGGATCTCGCGAGAGGCCACGGCTCCGACGAACAGATGTAGGCGGTCGGAGAGTCGCGCAACTTTGCTAACAATCCGCCAAATCGCGCCAGAAGAGACGACTGTGGCCGACCACCGGCTGGGAACGGCGAGTAGCCGTGAGAGTCGTACGAGTCTCCAAGAGACGCCCGTCACAGCCCATCTGAGGATTGCCGCGCGCTGAGGATTGCCGCGTGGTGTCCTCACGCCATAGGTTGCCCTCGTACTGGATGCGCTGGGGGGCAACCACGCGATCGTTGTAGTGGCGCCGCCGACGCCCACACGAATCTGGTGCATGGATTTTGCACCGCCGAGGAAGGCGTGGGTGTTGACCCTGCCCCTCGGGCTTAATCCAGTTTGAAGTTCGTTCTGGCCGAAGACGAGGACCAGAGCATGCAGCACATTCGAGATCGGAAGGCCCGATCTGCTGGCTCGGCGCGTGAGGCAGAGACACGAGATGTGCGCATCGGGGAAGAGTTGAGATCAGACGCGCTTCACTGGAGATCGCGATAGGCATTTTGCTGCATCGGACGGTTGTTGTCGCGCAGTGTGAAAGCACGGAGTCGACATCGTCCGCGATGATCGAGACGCTGGGAGCGAAATGACGAATGATGATCGTCGTGCACGGCATGACTTGGCTCACGATGTGTCGCATCGGAACGGTGATGTTCGAGGGATGGAGCGTCTGAAGCTGTGTCGAAAGCGCTCAATGATGCGCATGACGCCACCACAATCCGGACAGGCAGGAACTTCGGCCCAGGTTTGAGCTTCCGAATCCACAGGCGGCGGCTGGCTGTCGTTTGGGCTGTCTCATGATCGAGAAGTTCGCGGCAAAGGGCGAGCTTGGCAGCGCGATGGCGGTTGGCCATGAAGCCGAAGTGGCGGATGCGATGGAAACCATCGGGCAGCGTATGAAGCAGGAAGCGGCGAATGAACTCGTCGGGCTTGAGCTTCATGATCTTTGTCGCGCCGTCCTGGCGGTAATCCTTCCATGTGAAGGCAACATGATCGTTGTCGGGTGCGACGAGCCGGCTGTTGGCGATCGCGACGCGATGGGTGTAGCGGCCGAGATAGGCCAGCACCTGTGCGGGTCCGCCGAAGGGCCGCTTGGCGTAAGCAACCCAGTTGACGCGCTGCATGGCTTTGATGCGACCAGCGAAAGAGTCGAGTTCGGCAAGAGAAGCAAGATCGCCGAAGAAGCGCAAGGCGCCGGCGTGGAAGGCCCCGATCAGGCGTTTGAGAAAAAGACAGCGAAAGAGCCGGGACAGCGGTTTGACGGCCAGGAAGAAGTTCGGTCGGCTGGCGATCCAGCGTGTTCCATCAGGTGACGGGCCGCCGCCCGGCACGACACAGTGAATGTGGGGATGATGCGTTAGCGATTGTCCCCAGGTGTGCAGGACCGCGACGCCGCCGATCTCCGCGCCGAGCCGGCGCGGATTGGCAGCAAGCGGCGGTCATCGCCTCGGCGGCGGCCCTAAACAGGATGGCCTAGACGACCGCCTTGTTTTGGAAAGCAATCGCGGCGATCGGTGCAGGAAGCGTAAAGACGACGTGGAAGTAGGGAACCGGCAGCAGGTCGGCTTCTCGCGCGGCAAGGCACGCGGCTCGGGCTGGCCCCTGACACTTCGGACAATGCCGGCTCCGGCAGGAATTATAGGCGATCCGCGTCATGCCGCAGTCATTGCGGGCCTCGACGTGGCCGCCGAGCGCCTCGGTTCGGCACCCAACAATGGCGCTCATCGCCCGCCGCTCGACGCGACCGTGATGACCGGCATGGTCACGACGATAGGCGTCGCCATGCCGGCGCAAGATATCGGCAATGTCAATGGCGGTCGGTGCGGGCGGACGTCGGGGGGTCATAAGCCGGATCCCGGAGCCGTTGTCATGCCGGTGGCGTCACCTCCAGCGACAGGCGGTCGAGCGGGCTCTGGGTCGCCCGGATCGTATGGGTGGCGACCTGCGTGTAGCGCGCGGTCGACGACGGATTATTGTGCCCGAGCAGAACCTGGCCGATCCGGATGTCGATTCCGTTCTCCAGAAGATGCGTCGCGAAGCTGTGGCACAGCGTGTGCAGCGTGACGCGCTTGGTCAGGCCCGCAGCCTTGACCGCCGAGCGGCAGGCGGCATGCAACTCGGTCGGATCAATCGGGTGACCTTCGTCACGCCCAGGGAACAGATAAAGCCGCGGCCGGGCGAGCCGCCAGTAGGTGCGCAGGATGCCGAGCAGTTGGGACGACAGCATCACGTTGCGATCCTTCGCGCCTTTGCCGTGGCGCACCTGGATGACACCGCGGGTGCTGTCGATGTCTTCGATCCGCTGTCCCGCGACCTCGGAGGCCCTGGGGCCGGCCGCATAGGCGGTGGTGAGCGCGGCGCGGCTCTTCAGGCTTCACACCGCCTCGAGGAACTGCACCACTTCGTCGGCGCTGAGAACGACCGGCAGCTTGCGGGGCTCTCGCGCATAGGGAATGCGCTCCGGGATGAGCGCCTCGCCGAGCGTGACGCCGTAGAAAAACCGTAGCGCACAGACGATGATCTGGCTCAGCGCCGGCCATGAGATGTCGGTCGAGACCAGATGCACCTGGAAGGCCCGGACGTCTTCCAGCTCCAACCGCTCCGGCGATCGGCCGAAATAGCGGCTGAACTTCGAAACCGCGCTGATGTAGGATCGCTGCGTCGCCGGCGACAGATTGCGGACTGTCATGTCCTCGATCATGCGGCGGCGAAGAGGCTCAAATCGGCCATCTCAATACCCTGTCTGAGGGGGGCTCCAACACCCACATCCTCTCAGCAGGAGGCGATCTACGCCACCTCGCCACGCACGCCGCGACAGCGGCTTCTGTAGGGATGGGTGGCGTCGAGATCGAGGATGATCTGCAGGCCTCAACAATGCGAGAAATGCGCGCTACGCTCAGGAGAGGCCATTGCGGCACCCGCCGAGCTGTGCGTTATAAACAGAACGCTGCCATGTAGCTCAGCGCTCAGTTGCAGGCAGCAAACCAATCAGCGCTTTAGCCTCGGACTTCAGCACTTCAACGGCAGATTTCCGAGCATCTGCATCAAAGCGAGTGCGAATGGCGGAGACTGAGAGCGCGCCCCGCAATTTGCCATAGACATCGATTACGGGCACCGCTGCGGCCGCAACCTCAGGATCACGCTCGCCGATCGAGACGTAGAAGCCACGATCTCTGATCTTCTTTCCATCAGCGAATGCAAAATCGCGGTAAGCGGTAAGAACGCGGCCCGCAGCGCCGCGATCAATCGGCAATCGTTGTCCTTCTTCGAGGTGATGCCGGACGGAACGCGGAGAATTAACGCGATAAAGGCAAATGCGCTCGTCGCCCTCCGCGATGTAGAAGGATGCGGTCTCTCCGGTTGCTTCGACCAGACGATGGAGCGAGGGTCTGATCAGGTCACCGAGGTCCAGCCCACGCTGATAGAGCGCCCCAAGGCGCCATAGCTCCGGTCCGGGTCGAAATAGCCGGTCGGTCCCCCGCACCAGGAATCCGTCCGCTTCCAGGGATGCGGCAAGGCGAAGGACCGTGCTCTTGTAGAAGTCGGTCGCCTCGGCAATCTCGGTCAGCGTCATGGCTGCTCGCTCAGCGCCGAAGGCCTTGAGGATCGCCAGGGCGCGCCCGACCGCATCAACCCCAGTCTTTGCCATTGATACAGTCCTCGTGTTCTGTCGTGCAGAACAGATATCCAGAATGGATAGAAAGTCCAGTATTCAATGCTCATCTGGGTTCTATGTTGCAGAATGCAATTGACTCCGGATGTAGCGCCATTTACCTGTTTTGAGGCTTAGAACAGGTTCTGCGGAGCGAAACAATGGAAGGGCAGCCGGCACTTGCCGTCGACCTGCGCGACGTGATGATTCGCTTCGGCGACTTCACCGCCGTGAAAAGCATGAACCTCCAGGTCGGCGAAACCGAATTCGTTGCAGTGGTCGGGCCGACCGGCTGCGGAAAATCGACCATTCTCAATACTGTCACCGGACTGCTGAAGCCGGCCGCCGGCGAGGTTCGCATTTTCGGCAAATCGCTTAGGGGCCTGAACGGTCAGTCCGGCTACATGCTGCAACAGGAAGGGCTGCTGCCCTGGAAAACAGCCCAGGACAATGTCGGCCTCGGGCTGGTGTTTCAGGGAAGCTCGATCGCAAAGGCGCGCGAGCAGGCGCGGCCCTGGCTCGCCAAGGTCGGCTTGAAGGGGTTCGAGGAGCGCTATCCGCATCAATTATCCGGAGGCCAGCGCAAGCGCGTTGCCATGGCCCAGACCCTGATCATGGAGCCGAAGATCGTCCTGATGGATGAGCCTTTCTCCGCGCTGGACGTTCACACGCGCCGCCTCATGCATCGCATCCTGCTCGAGCTATGGCAGGCGGACCGGCGCTCCCTCGTCTTTATCACCCATGATCTCGATGAGGCGATCACGCTGGCGGACCGCGTCGTTGTGATGTCTGCCGGTCCTGCCAGCTGCATGGTTGGCGATGTCAGGATCACGCTGTCCCGTCCACGCGACGTCTTGGCACTCCAGACCACGGATGAATTCGTCGCGCTCTATCGTGAAATCTGGTCGCTGCTCGGCGCCGAAGTGGAGAAAAGCTATGCGCAGGGGTAAGGTTGCTCTCACGCAGTTCGCCATCGTCCTCGGTGTGATCCTGATCTGGGAACTGGGTGTGAGGGTCGGGCTGATCGATCCTTTCTTCTTTCCGGCACCATCGACGCTTGTCGCAAGAATAGGCGAGTGGATGTCAACATCGGACTTCTGGACCGATGTTGGGACAACACTGCTGGAGACGGTGCTGTCTTTCCTGGTTGGGATCGGGATCGGCACCGCGCTTGGTATCTGGCTCGGCTTAAGCCCGTTTGCGGCCGAGGTGGTCCAGCCCTTTATCAAGATGTTCAACGCGATCCCCCGCATCTTGCTAGGACCCATCTTCGTCATCTGGTTCGGATTGGGGCTCACCTCCAAGGTCGCGCTCGGGGTAACGCTGGTCCTCTTTGTCGCATTCTTCAACACGTTTCAGGGGGTCCGCGAGGTCAATCCGGTCGTGCTCGCGAATGCCCGCTTGCTGCGTGCATCGAAGTCCTCGCTGCTGCGCCACGTCTACCTGCCGTCCGCCACCACGTGGATCCTGTCGAGTCTGCGGGTATCTGTCGGCATGGCCGTGATGGGAGCGGTGGTCGCCGAATATCTCGGTTCGTCCGCAGGATTGGGGCACCTGATTGCGCAGGCCGAGGGCGTCCTTGATGCCACCGGTGTCTTCGCAGGGATCATCGTCCTCTCCGCCTTCGTCATCGCGCTCGATGCCATCGTCGACCGGGTGGAAAAGCGGCTGCTGGTCTGGCGGCCGGCACCTGCCCACGAAGTTTGATCGTAGCGCTCCCATTCTCACGGAGGTTCCCATGCACGCTTTTCCGAGACTGATGGTGGTTATCGCGGCAGCTGTATTGCCGCTCATTTCAGCGCATGCCGCCGAGCCCGAGAAGACAAAATTGAAGATCGCAGTGGGATCACAGATCCTCAACTATATGCCTCTCGAGCTTGGTGTGAAGCTCGGTTCGTTTAAGGACCAGGGCCTTGAGGTGACCGTCGAAAACTTCCAGGCCGGTGGTTCGAAGGCTTTGCAGGCGCTGGTCGGCGGTTCGGTGGACGGGACAGTCGGCTTTTACGATCACACCATTCAGATGCAGGCGCAGGGCAAACAGATTTCCTGCGTGTTCCTGCTCAATGACATTCCCGGCGTGTTGCTCGGTATCCGCAGCGGCCTCGCTGACAAGGTCAAGTCCGGTGCCGACCTGAAGGGCCTCAAGCTCGGGATCACGGCGCCGGGGTCATCGACCGACACCATGGCGCGCTACTACATCAAGAAATCTGGGTTGGGTCCGCGCGACGTGAACATTATCGCGGTCGGCAGCGGGGCACCCGGTATGGTGGCACTCGAGGCCAGGAATATCGACGCGCTCGTCTATTTCGACCCGATTGCGACCCTTCTCGCGCGCAAAAAGAGTGCGACGCCGCTGTTCGACGCGCGCACACTCGAAGGCTCAAAACAGGCCTTTGGCGGAATCTATCCGACCGCCTGTCTCTACCTGCAGCAGACTTTCATCGACAAAAATCCAGAAACGGTCCAGCGCCTCGTCAACGCCTTGCTCAAAACCCACCGCTGGATCAACACGGCGTCGACGGAACAACTCGTCGACGCGATGCCTCCTGCATACAAGACCGACAATCGCGAGGTGAACATCGAGATCATGAACGCGTCGAAAGCGCTGTTCTCGCCAACAGGTCAGATGGACATCGAGGCGGCCAAGATCCCGCTGGCTGTCCTAGGCGACTTTGATCCGAAGATCGCAGCCGCAAAGATCGACCTGATCAAGACCTTCACGAATCGATTCGCGGAACGTGCTGCGCAGCAACTGAAATAAGTTGCGTACTAAGCGCTCGCTATCGGATCACCTACAAGAAGGCTCTTCAGATGTCTCTGCCGCTAACCGGTATCCGCGTTCTCGACCTGTCAAACGTGTTGGCGGGTCCGTTCTGCGGTTACCATCTTGCGCGCCTTGGCGCGGAGGTCATTAAGGTGGAAAATCCGAACGGCGGCGACCTGGCGCGGCGCCTCGGCGCGGATCCGCAAAGAGCGGAGCGCCTGCAGGGACTCTCGTTTGTCGCTGTGAACGCCGGCAAGCAATCGATTGCACTGGACCTGAAATCGGAAGCGGGCCGCGAGGTGTTCTTGCGACTGGTCAAGGAAGCCGACGTGGTGCTCGAAAACTTCCGGCCGAAGGTGATGGAACGCCTTGGCCTCGGCTTTGATGTGCTTGTCAGGCTGAACCCGCGTCTGGTCTACTGCGCGATCTCCGGCTTTGGGCAGAGCGGACCGTGGTCCGCCCGTCCGGCCTATGACCAGATCGTCCAGGGTCTCTCCGGAGCCATGAGCGTCACCGGCGATATAGCCTCGGCTCCCCTGCGCACGGGCTTTCCGATCTCGGACACGATTGCGGGACTGACTGCTGCGTTTGCTATCGCCGCGGCTCTGGTCGACCAGCGGCATAGGCAACGGGGTCGGTTCATCGACGTGTCCCTGCTCGAGGCCACCATTGCGGCGATGGGATGGGTCGTCTCCAACCACCTGAACGCCGGGATCGAGCCGCAGCCCATCGGCAACGAGAACTTTACCGCGGCTCCCTCCGGCACGTTCCGCACCGCAACGGGCCCGCTGAACATTTCCGCCAACGAGCAGAAGCAGTATCAAGCCCTATGCGACCTGATCGACCGACCGGACCTGAAGACGGATCCACGCTTTGCTGGACGCGAGATGCGCAAGGTGAACCGCGCTACGCTGAGCGCGGAGTTGAACAAGGCATTGAGTTGCAAGCCCGCTGAGGAATGGGAGGCCCAAATGAACTTGGCTGGTGTCCCTGCCGGCCGTGTGCTGACGGTCTCGCAAGTGTTGCAGCAGCCACAGGTCGTTGAGCGCGGATTCATCGAGACTTTGGCGCCAGAACAAGACGATGCGCAGCCGTTACGAATCACGCGGCCGGGGTTCCGGCTGGATGAGGAGTTTTCGGTGCCTTCACCACCTGCGACGCTCGGAGCAGACACTGAGCGATGGCTGCAGCGGCTCGGCTATTCGTATGCGGAGGTTGAGCAACTAGTCTCAAGCCGAGCCGTCGGGAGGCCAAAGCAAGGAGAGGCTGATTTCCTGCCCGTCCGCGCAGCCACGGACGGACCGATATCATGACATCCGACGGCTTGCGTCGGTTGGCAATCGGCAGGTTGAAAGGACGGAAGCGGAAATGAGCGAAGAAGAACTGAGACAGCAAGCGGCCAGTTGGTGGCGAACCTCCATTTGCGATATCGCGCCAGGTCGCATCGCCTATCGGGGTTATCCAATTGAAGATTTGATAGGCCGCGTTTCTTTTCCCGCCATGATTTGGCTGATGTTACGTGGCAATCTGCCGACGCCAGCACAGGAGCAGCTGCTGCAAGCTGCGCTGGTTGGATCCGTTGACCACGGTCCGCACGCGCCCTCCATTGCAATTGCCCAAATGGCGGTGAGCTGCGGCCTGCCCCTGAATGGCGCAATGGCCTCGGCAATCAACACGCTCGATGACGTGCATGGCGGAGCAGGGGAGCAGGCTATCGAACTCTACGAGGATGTGCTGCGACGGCGCCAAGGGCGAGAGATCGAGCAGGCCGCTGGCGCTGCAATCGACCATTTCACCGCAACCCGCAGCAAATATCTGCCGGGCTTTGGCCATCGGTTTCATCCAGTCGACCCGCGCGCGGCCCCGCTATTGGCGCTGGTGGATGCCGCAGCTGACGAGGGCAGTGTCGGCGGCGATTATGCCAAGGCCGCTCGCGCGATCGAGCGGGTGATGCAACAGCGCAAGAGCAAGCTCATTCCGATGAACATCGATGGCGCGACCGCGGTCATTTACGGCGAACTGGGCTTCGCCTCTCCGCTCGCGCGGGGGGTCTTCTGCTTGTCGCGCGCGGTCGGAATCCTGGCTCACGCCTGGGAGCAAACTGGGCGCAACGATCGCAACAAGGGCCCGATGCCCAAGCAGTTCGGCTACAAATACGAGGGCCAGCCGCGTCGCAGGCTCGAAGGCGCATCATGAGCATCTCGAAAACCCGCCCAAGCTGATGGAGGTTAGCGTGTTCTCGTCGATGCCGGCGGAGTTTCGTCGCCCGGCTGTTTCTTCGGAATGGGCAGACGCGAACCGCGGGGCATATCCAGTAGATTGTTTCATCGAGGGACCGTCGTTCGACCAGTCCGGGAATCTCTATGTCGTCGACATCCCCTTCGGCTGCATTTCCGGATTTCACCGGAGGGCGTCTGGTCTTTGATCATCGAATACGACGGCTGGCCGAACGTCTGAAGGTTGCTCCGGACGGCCGGGTGCTCGTGTCCGACTATATCAACGGTCTCCTGGAGCTCGATCCACAGAGAGGGACCATCCGACCGTTGCTGGGCCACCGCAATTCCGAGTCCTTCAGAGGCTGCAACGACCTGCATATCGCGACCAAAGGCGACATCTATTTCACCGATCAGGGCCAGACTGGATTGCACGATCGGACCGGCCGGGTATTTCGACTTTGCCCTGACGGCCGGATCATTGCTTGATTTCTAATGGCCCGGGCCCGAATGGCCTGCTCAGTTCGGACGAGACCGTATTGTTCGTTGCAATGACGCGCGACAATAGCATCTGGCATGTACCGCTGATGCGTGATGGCGTGGGGAAAGTCGGACGATTCAGCTGGTTCTTCGCGACGAGCGGTCCTGACGGACTGACGGTCGATCAAAAAAGGGCGGCTCTTTGTCGCGCATGATTCCCTCGGCCCACGTTTTCGTATTGGCGCCAAACGGCGAAGCGGTCCGCTTGCATCCAGTCCTGCGCATGGGGGAGCTGCACGAATGTCGTATTGGACGCGGCACTCGGCACATTGCTCATTACGGAATCCTCTACCGGATCAGTGTGATGGCTGATCTCGCGCACCTTCCTCGAAATTCGCCAGCAGGAGTGGCAAGGTGGTGCGGAATCCTTTCACGCGCCGGTCCGCCGCACCAAGATGCAGGAAATGAGACTGGTAGACGACTGGCTGGCCAGTTGCCGAGAGAATGTAATTGGTGACGAATGGATGGCGTTTGTGTGGGTGATCTCAAGCCAGAGCCAGTAAATCGCACTGCATGGGAAGCGCAAACGAACGATTCGTAAGGCTGGGTCGGGCTTCGCCCGCGACGGGCCGCAGCCGACCTGTCGCCTTTTGGTCGGGCGGGTCGCGGTATCGCTTCCCACAATGCAGAATGATTGATCGCTGATATTTTTGAACGTTCTCGCCAAGAAGGCCGAAGAGGTAACCGCTCGCGGTGGGAGTCAGCACCGCATCAGCGTCAAAGGTTCTCGATCATGCTGGGCCGCGACGCACGCGTGAAGCGTTCGTTTTGAGAAGCAACAAGCCCAGGATTGACTGCGTGAAGGACTTTACCGATAGCACGCTAGCCCAGGAGCGCTTTAAGTGTGTGGCGCAGAGGTCGTACCACTGTCAGAGCCTCTTGCGCGCGCGCAATCCTCCAACCCGATATCCCCTCTCCTCGTAGAAGTGGCGTACCCGTTCTAGGGCCGGATAGCCATCCGGAGGCAACGCAACCTCAATCATCTGCCAGCCGCGTCGCTTCGCCTCCGAATCTACCGCCTCGAGCAGATGCCGACCGCAGTCAGAGCTGCGGAAGTCACGAGAAATCCATAGCTCCTGAAGCACGCCGTACGCTCCGGCTGCTCTCACGGCCTGTACGGCCGAGATGCTAGCTACCCCTACAATCTGCCCGGTGCCTTGTTCCTCGACGACAAAAATGAAGCCCTGCCCGGGATCCTGAATCAGGCGCAACGGCGCCTGCTTCGCGCCTCGAAGGCTGAACTCCGGTCCGAGGCCACCTAATTCGGAAAGTAGCTCTTCGACCGCTTTTGCGACCGCGTTCTCATCTCCTGGCACGCTCTTGCGCAAAGCCGTGCCCGCGCTGGACGTGCCTCGCCCTTCAGCGCCAACACGAACACCTGACCGAGCCCTCTAGAGGAAATTCATGCTCAGGAGGATACAGAAAACGCAATTGAGAGCAACTATCTGGCTCGGTAGGAAGCAGCACGTCCACACTCGCTATAGGCAACAGAGCTGAGGTAATTGCAAGCCATTGCCGTTCTCAGAATCGACTGCGGCTTGAGCAGCTGCGAACTCATGATGGGCTGCCTTCGATTGGAAAACAATCACCAAACGGCACACGCCGGTCATGTCGATCAAACGTTCGTAAGAGTGATTGCCGATCGTCGCTCACGAACTACTCTATTCAATAAATCGTGCGCCACGATGATCGCAGCGCCATAGAGCGTCAGCTCGGTCCGTCCGAAGGAGAGATTCCCACCTCGCGTACGACATCGTACAAAGTTGCGCGAAGCGCGACAGGTATCATACGCGTGCGCCCGATAAAATCGTCTGAGCAAGATCGCGAAAGATTTTGCACACTAATGCACTATCTTAAGCTTATCTCGAACAATCGAAAGATATCGGGAAGCACAGCTTGTTTGGACCTTCGCTCCTCGTTTAAGGCACCGTCACGGAACGGGAGTGGTTGCGATGGAACATGGGCAGGCCGAACTGGTCAGACGGAAACCTGTAATCTTCGGGCAACGTAAGGTGCGGCCGCGGGCATGCCTGGCCGTCGGCAAGCGGCATCTGCGCGCCTTTCTACGGGATGTGCTGGAGGATATGGGATTTGTTATCAGCGAATGCAGGACTGCTGATGAGTTGCCGCATGTACTCCGCACGGAGTTCCCTGATCTGATCCTGCTCGGCATTGGCTCGGACCGCATCGAGCCTGGACGATTGCTCGAGATACTGGTGCGCGAAGAATTTGCAGGCCGAGTGCTGGCGTTCGGAGCGCGCGAGTCGATCATCATGGCGGCAGTGCAGCAGGTCGGCAGTGAATATGGACTTGCTATGCTGCCGCCGCTCAGGGCGCCGTTTGCAGCCGAGACGTTGCGCGATCGGATCGGCATGCTCTTGCCAAGAGAGCCGGCGCCCCGTCCCGCGGTCCATGTCGGAGAAGCCTTACACGCTGGCTGGCTTGAGCTCTGGTATGAGCCGAAGTTTGACGCGTGTACCCTTAGCCGCCGCGGCGCCGAGGCGCATGTGCGAATGCGGCACCCGACCTGGGGCGTTGTTCCACCGGCCTATTTCATCCCGGAACCTCACGATCCGCATTTTAGGAACTTGTCGCAGTTCGTGATCGACCGCGCGATCAAGGATTGGCAGTATCTTCTGGAGCAGCAAACTTCGATCGATCTCTCCATCAATCTCCCGGCAGCATTCCTGATTGACCCGCAGGCAGTACGCGATCTCTGTCGGCGCATGCCGTCGCACGCCGCTTTCGGCGGTTTGACGATTGAAATCGAGAGCGTGGAAGCGATCCAGAACCTAGATCTCCTGGTCGAGGTTGCGCGTGAGGTTCGCTTTCACAACATTGGCCTTGCAATCGACAATGTCGGTGCCAATTGGCCGCAGCTGATGGGGAGGACAAAATTCCCGTTCATGAAATTGAAAGTGGATCGTCAGTTCGTCGGCGGCTGCGCGAATGGGCCCCTCAAGCGAACGGTGTGCCGCCATATCGTCGATCTAGCCAAAGAGTACAATGTGCGCACCGTCGCCGAAGGTGTGGAGAGCCAGGCTGACCTAATTGCCGTGGCCGAACTCGGCTTCGACCTTGCGCAGGGCCATCTGTTCGGAAAAGCCATGCCACTGAAGCAATTTGCACAGTCATCTTTCAACCCTGCTCCAGCTGGTCTAAAATAGTTGCGAGTGGCTGAGTGCGGCCAAGCGACGCTCACGAGCACCGCCATGCCTACTCGGCACCAGGCATGAGGCTGAGTGCAATTCGGTCTGCAAGGCCAGTGTCGCTCGTCCCGCCGCCACTTCATTTCCCTCCGAAGCTTGTTATACCACAAGCCCGTTTTGGCAAGCCTCCAGCGAGTCCTCCGCGCAGCTAGCGTTGCAGCCATGAGCGAGGCTTGCACAAACCTCCAGTCGGGGTGTGTGACCGGAGGTTTGCCGAGATCCAACGTAGACCTGCGTCCGTTGGCGGTTTTTGCCGTCGCCGGTTGAGGAAGCGTCAGCCTCGCTTGCCCCCGCGCTGACGTGCCAAACAAACCGACGGACGCTTCCAGCGTCAAGTCGCGACTGACTCTCGCAAGAGGGCCCGAGGGCTCGTAGCCTGAAATTGAAGCGACCTGTTGCTGTCGCAGATGCAACACGGTCTCAGACCCGGGACAGCCGAATTGGGCAAATTGCCCAACATTGAGCGCGTCTGCGTTTGGCACGGCATTTGAAAGGGATCGCCCATGGCATCGCTCGCCTAAGGAGTCGGAAGGCATGGCTTACAAGATCGTCGCTTCGCAATGCACCGTTTGTGGCGCATGTGAGTTCGAGTGTCCCAACGCGGCGATCAGTCTGAAGCGCGACATTTACGTTATCGATGCCAAAAAATGTACGGAGTGCGAGGGCCATTGCGACACGCCGCAATGCGCGGTGGTCTGTCCGGTCCCTGACACCTGTGTCCCGTCCAAGACAGGATAGGCAGCCCGCGACCAAAAGGCCTCATCGCTCGATTTCGCGAACGAAGTTGTAGATGTGGGACCTTGAGGAGACCACGACCGCATGGGGCGCATCGAGGTCGATTAACATCGTTATGAGCTTAAGGCGCTGAGCGACTCCGAGGAACCCCTCAAAGGGCTCTGTCGGAGGACACCGTCGAATTTGTCACGAACAAGGACAAGGCCCTCGATGCTCAGTGGCCGCGTTAAGGCCTATCGTCGCTCGCCGCGAGTCGAGGCGAGGCAGACCGGCGTCGAGCGGCCACCGACGCATCGAAGCCGACGCAAAAGTCGCTCAGCACGTGAACACCTAGTGCACCGAGAAGATCATCTTGGCCAACCTCACGGAGCGGTCGACCTCGTGCCTGGTCGCGGGCCCGCCGAACACCAAGGAGCCGACCTGATCATCCGTGCGGTCCTGGAGCAATCCGGCTTTCGAAATTTTTAGGGAGCCTCGTGGGCTGTGACCAAACGGATGCCGGCCGAGGATGATCGCACCTTCCTGACGCGCAGGTTCGAAAAGCTGCTGACGGAAGGTCGCCTCCTCGCGATCACACAGATACCGAAAGCGGCCCGGGTTCGTTCCGGTGGTGGAGCTCAACCGTTACGCGAGCAGGGAGCGAATGCATTTCACAAGCGGAGCCTCCACGGATCAGGGCGTGTTCACCAGGCCGCGAGCAAGACCGTCGTACCCGCCTAGTGCGCTCGTAATCGCTTGGGCAATGTCGCAGCGAGAATCGGTAGGTTGACGCATCGATCCTCGTGCGCATAATTTCAAGCCGTCGCGGTCTCCGGATTTCGTTTGATCCGGAGCTAAGAGGGAAGCCGGTGCAATGCCGGCGCTGCCCCCGCAACTGTAAGCGGCGAGCCGCTGTCCAACGAAGTCACTGAAGCCATGCGGCTTCGGGAAGGCCGGACAGCAGCGACGACCCGTGAGCCAGGAGACCTGCCTCGACAAGATATCGTCCACGGGCGGGGCGTCCCGGTGTGCGCCAAGCAGTTGTCGCTCACGCGATGTTCGCTGTCTGCGTCCGCCATGGCCTTTGCCCCAACATGGGGTCTAAGCTATGTCAATCCTTTCGCTTCCCGTTGCCACACTGGGGACGTCACGCATCGGCCCACGACGCGAACTCAAATTCGCACTCGAGAGCTACTGGGCGGGAAAATCCAGCGAAGCCGAGCTCCTCGAGGCGGGGAGTGGACTTCGTGCCGCTAATTGGGCACGGCAGAAATCCCGCGGTGCGACCGTCATTCCTTCGAATGACTTCTCGCTCTACGACCATGTGCTCGATACCAGCCTAATGGTTGGCGCCATTCCCGACGTTTACGGCTGGAACGAAGGTCCTGTGTCGCTTAAAACCTACTTCACCATGGCGCGTGGCGCTCAAGACGGTGGTCACGCTCAGCATGGGCCCGGCGTAGCCGCACAGGAGATGACGAAGTGGTTCGATACGAACTACCACTACATGGTGCCGGAATTTCACCAGGATCAGATCTTTAAGTATGCCTCTCGGAAGCCGATCGAGGAATATGAGGAGGCAAGAAGCCTCGGTTATCAGACGCGGCCCGTCCTAGTGGGCCCAGTCACTTTCCTGAAGCTCGGCAAAAGCGTAAATCCCGCATTCAATCCGCTGTCGCTGCTTGATCGACTCCTCCCCGTCTATGTCGATGTTCTCCGCGAACTAGCCTCGCGCGGCGCTGAATGGGTTCAGCTCGACGAGCCATGCCTAGTGATGGACGTCGACGAAGCATCTCGGGCCGCTGTCCGCCGGGCCTATGCTCATTTCGCTAAGGCCGTGCCGGCCCTTAAAATCATGGTGGCCACATACTTCGGGGGTGTCGGCGACAATCTTGAAACAGTCTTGGCCTTGCCCGTTGCCGGGGTTCATGTCGACCTGGTTCGTGCACCTGACCAGTTGGACGCGATTGTCGCCAGAGCAGGTAGAGATCTCGTGGTCTCGCTCGGTGTCGTTGATGGTCGCAACGTGTGGCGCTCTAATCTGCCGGCGCTACTCGACCAACTTGCTCCTATGGTCAAAAAACTGGGCAGGGACCGTGTTCAGATTGCCCCCTCCTGCTCGCTGCTTCATGTTCCGACCGACATTGAACTAGAGATCGATCTCGATCCCAATCTGAAGACGTGGTTGGCGTTCTCAGTGCAGAAGATCAAGGAACTTTCGATATTGGGCAAAGCGCTGGCTGGCCATGCTGCCGACGTGACCGATGAACTCACGCTCTCAGAGGATGCATCCGTCACCCGCGAAACATCGCCGAAGATCCACAGTGCGAACGTCGCCGGACGAATGGCCGCGATCGACGATAGCATGCGTCGCCGTCGCAGTGCGTTCACCCAGCGCGCCGACGTCCAGCGCGTCGCCTTCGCATTGCCGATGTTTCCAACCACAACCATCGGATCCTTTCCGCAAACGGCGGACGTCCGCAATGCGCGTGCAGCTCATGCGCGGGGAGCGCTGAATGACACGCAGTACGAGCAGCTTCTGAAAGCGGAGACAGCCCATACCGTGCATTGGCAGGAAGATATCGGCCTGGACGTGCTCGTACACGGTGAGTTCGAGCGCAATGACATGGTTCAATACTTTGGCGAGCAGCTGTTGGGTTTCGCATTCACCAAGCACGGCTGGGTTCAGTCTTATGGCTCGCGGTGCGTTCGTCCTCCTATCCTGTTTGGAGATGTCTCCCGCCCGAAGCCCATGACCGTTAAATGGTGGCGACATGCGCAGTCTCTGACCAAAAAACCCGTCAAGGCTATGCTGACCGGACCGGTGACGATCCTGAACTGGTCGTTTGTCCGTGACGACATCCCGCGGAGCGAGACATGCCGACAGATCGCTCTCGCGATCCGAGACGAGGTCATCGACCTTGAGGCGGCTGGAGCGACCATGATCCAGATCGACGAGGCTGCGTTGCGGGAGGGATTGCCACTGCGCAAATCGCAGTGGAAGGACTATCTAGATTGGGCAGTGGACAGTTTCCGTGTTTGCTCCTCCGCTGTCGCTGACGGAACTCAGATCCATACGCACATGTGCTATTCCGAGTTCAACGAAATCATCGATGCGATCGCAGCAATGGATGCCGACGTCATTTCAATCGAGGCGTCGCGCTCCAAAATGGAATTGCTCGACGCTTTCAAGAGCTACAAATATCCTAATGAAATCGGGCCGGGCGTCTATGACATTCATTCACCGCGCATTCCCGCAGCAGCCGAGATCAAGCAGCTGATTGTGTTGGCGCGGCAGCGGGTTTCCGATCGGCAGCTCTGGATCAATCCCGACTGCGGACTGAAAACTCGAAGATGGGAGGAGGTGCGTCCCGCGCTCGTCAATATGGTGGCCGCCGCACGCGAGTTGCGGGCCGAGGCATGATCGTACGGAGCGTGTCGCCAACCTATCTGTGAATAAGATGAACGCGCTTTGGGAGCTCGCGATAACCTTGCGAGCTTCCAAAGTTTCCAGCGCCTACGAATGCCGGTTTGCCCCGGCGGAGGCGATCGCATACAGCGGCGACAAGCTCGAATCCGGCGGACGACCGCATGCCGGCCATACCGATTAGGTGACATATTCCCAGTCACTTGCGCTCGACGCGAACCACGATCCTATCGCTTCATTTATCCATCCCATGGATGCGTCCCATCACAACAATCTATTTTACCGCCCTTGCGGAATTTCATACCTAATTTGCGCCTTCGCGCGGTCTTCGGGAAGATTTGCTGGTATTCGGCGGTGCCAAAATACTGGCGCGTGACGGCAAACTGACGGTTGAGTTTCAGGGCTCGGCAGTCAAACCGCCTGCGCGATGGATCCCAGCTCCGTCAAGGCGCTGCCCGTGCCAACCGGACAGCTGGCAAGTGGTGAGCAAGTCCTGAAGTTTACGACAGGAGCGGAAGGCAAGCGGCTCGCTAACTTGTGCAGAGCGATATCCGCTTCTTGTTGTTTGACGGCGAGTGCCCTCGTCGTAAGTCGATCGCCGGTAGTCCTCCCTACCGACGAAAGCTGGAACGATGCGGAAAGCAGCGTCGCTCCCGCGTGACTTTCGCCCGGCCTCGCATTGCGGCCGGGCGGCTTTTTATGTGCCTGCTTATCAGTGACAGCAGGGGATCATTCATTTTGGCGTCATTGCGGGACCCCGGGTTCTTGGAGCGCATCTGTTGCTGTTCGGCAGGGCATGAGGCCGGTGCTGCTAAGGCTATCTGTCTATTGAAGGCTTTGGTGTCGTGTTGGTGCGCGTCGGCAGTATCGGATATTCGATCTTAGGCAGCCGACCGGTCAGCGAATTCAGAAATGAGATAATGTCGTTTTCCTCTCTATCGCTAAGCTTGGTGCCGAGCTGGATTTCACTCATCAGGGCAACAGCTTGCTTCAGGCTCCAAACCTGTCCCGAATGAAAGTAAGGGGCTCGCAACGCGACGTTTCGCAATGGCGCCGCGCGGAAGACATATTCGTCGCCGACCGCCCTGGTGACCGCAAACCGGCCCTTATCGGCGTCCGGAAGCACGCTTGCGTCCGGCTTTTTCATCACGCCGAACGGGAAGTAGGCCTGTCCACCGAGATTGATACCATTGTGGCAAGAGGAACATCCCTTCGCCATAAACAGTGCCAACCCTGACTTCTGCTGATCATCGAGGGCATGTGTATTGCCCTCCAGATACTGATCGAATGGAGCCGCAGGTGTAATGAGAGTCGCTTCAAAAGCCTCGATCGCCTTCGCAAAATTTTCAAAGGTGACCGGCCTCGCTTCGTTCGGAAAAGCGTTCTTGAACAAGAAGACATAGCCGGGCATTGAGTTCAAGATACCGAGCACATGATCTGGAGTCGCATTCATTTCGGCACTCGCCTGCACCGGGCCGGTGGCCTGCGCCTTGAGGTCCGCGGCGCGTCCGTCCCAAAATTGCGCCGCATTGAACACTGCGTTGTAGACAGTTGGGGCCCGGCGCAGGCCGACCTTCCAGCCGTGACCAACGGAGGTCGGACCGGCATCGACTCCGCCGGTGCCGAGATTGTGGCACGTATTGCAGCTAATGACCCCGCTCGCCGATAGCCGCGGATCGAAGAACAGCATCTTGCCAAGCTCCACCTTTCCATGCGTCACCGGATTGTTTTTTACCGCAGGAATGACCGAGGGGATTGGATGGAAGATCTGCTTGGCGTTTCTCATCAGATCATCGTCGGCGTTAGCTCCTGACGACATCAGCAGCCCAATAGCTAAAATAGATGCTTCAGCGACAACCCGAAGCTCCGGGATCGACATGTTCATACACCGCCTCATTAGTTCTGATTGTTAGAAAAGGAAACAGTCGAAAGCGATGCCACGCGCTCCTCGAGGGTCCGGCGCAGCATGCAGCGGATCCTCTGAAGCGAGGCTGCATCAAAAATGTACGACTCTGAGGAGCTCGCCGCCGGCGTTCACGCACGGGCTTGAGGGGCTTATGTGATTCGCGAGTTCGCTTTGAGCTTAGATCGCGGCCTTTCTGTTGGTCGATCAGACTAGCGCCTCAACGTTCGGCGTGAAGGTCGATCTGACAACAACAAGTGTGCCGCAAGCAGTAAGCTGTCCGGTGGCCGCATCGGTGCTCCATCGAGCGATTGGGTGGCCAATACGCTCCCGCAAAGTTGATGTATCCGTCTTGCACCGCTGGCCGCGCTCAGCGCTCACGGTGTGGTTGGACAATTAGCAACTGCGATGCCAGTTGCGTCCGAGATGCAAGTTGCTGATTTAGTTGTAGAACGGGTCCGGAGGAACAAACAAAGGCGGATGTCTTGGTTTGATCACTACATTCAGTGTCACAGATGCTACAAGGCGCCAGGCCCGGCTAGAGGTGATCGCAGATGCTTGTGGTGAAGTTCGCTTGCCAGCTTGCCGGCCGCACGCGGGAACGGCGGTAACAAGACCTACGCAGCTGGCCGAGACACTGAGCCGAGGCGCCCGGCGGTGCGCATCGTTCACGATTTCGCCGAGCCCTGCCGACTGAAGCCTCTCCGACTCATATCCGGGCCGCTCTGGCGCGCCGCCGCCGCGAAGCCCGGCTCGTTCGTAAAGGACGAGCCTCCGAACCGAACATGGCTTGTTTCAATTCCACCTGAGGTTCGCTGGCATGGCAATTGCCGTGCTCAAGTCTGAAAGGCGCGGCTGCCCAGAGTGTGACCCCGTGATCCGGCGGGTGTTGGTTGGATTACCTAGTCGGCCCACTCACGGGCTGCTGCTAGCTTTTGAAATCCTGCGCGGTGAGGGCAGAATAAGCTGAACTTCTGCAGGAGCAACCGCTACTTCGTGCTCTTGCGTTGAAAGACGCCGATACAAGAGGACACGCTGGGAGGAGGTCGTGACATCATGTCCGCAGATGGCCCAAGTCCTGAGATCTATCGGCGGCTTAGCGAGGAAGGACGTGATTGAGCACTTGTCCATGGCTGGTTCAAGTTGGATACGGTATCCGTGATGGCTTCGATTGACGATCGCTTGAATGAGATCAGATCCGTACGGAATGACATTTGGCGTTGTCGCAGAAGGCTTCAAAGCGAGCTAGATGATCTCCAGCGTAAGATGCTCGAAGAGCGTCTGCTTGAGCGGCAGTCTGCCTTTGAACGGCTCGTCTCGGCCACGTTTCCTTTTACATTGAGATTGTGAAGCAAAATTTTGGGACCTGTGCCGCGGGAGCATTCCGCGTTAAATAGCGTCCGCTCACAGAGCGCCTGCGCCTGGGTCAGGAATGTAGCGCCCCGGCGCCGCGGGCCGTCGCGCCTCTCATGGCCGCCGCCGACCTGAAAAGCTCGGCCCATAGCCTTGGTTCACCGACGTGCTGCCCGCTGCGCACCGACATTGAAATCGTTCCGGCCCCATCCAAGGGCACTGCCGGGGGATACCGCTCGCCTCGCTTCTGCGACACCGCAGTCACCTGAGTAACGTTGATCCGGCAGAGCGATCGAAGGAGCTTGAATCGCCCGTAGCGTCAGATTGTACAGAGCAGGGAACGATTTTTCAGATCAGGTGCAGTCGAATGATAAGACCCGCTCTCGCTTTTGTACTATGTTCCGCTCTCGAGTGGATCGGGCTAGGCATGGGGGCGGTTGCGGAAACAAGGCGGTACGCGTGCACGATCACTGCCGCCGATCGAGAGCCGGCCGGAGTTCGGAATGAGCGGATTATTCTCACCGTTCAATATGGCTGCCGGATCGAAGGTGGTCTCTTGACCGACGCGGGGATCACAGCAGTGTCGGTCAGCGAGTGGGCTGCTGACAAAGGGACATACTTGGCCTCCATGGAATTTCACCACGCGCTGGAGGGAGTTGCACTTGGGCAACTCTCCGAGGCGACCGACTTCTCTAGCATGGAAGGCGAGCAAGGCATTGGGGTCGCAACTTCCGGCACGACAGTTTTCACATTCGCATCTGGTTCATTGGCCGACCTTTCAGGGAAGACTCTTAAATTCACGACAAAACCCACCGGCCTACGTAGCTTCGAGTTGGAGTTCACAGACTGGCCAGAATCTCTTCTATGGAAGTGACGCGTGTCTTACGCTGAATTCCGCAGGCGCGTGCACACGAATACTGTCCATACTCTTAAGCACACACATATGTGGTCCCCGGCCGATATATGCCGTCCCCCAAGACGAGCACACCCGCAACAGGTTAAGCCAAGACTCCGAAGGCACTCGAGCGCGTAGAGCGTTCAAATTGACCTTCACGCGGTCCGATCAGCAGCTCTTTTGGCCGCCGATCCGCATATGGGACGATCTGGCCTCGCATGGCAGCGCCTGCGCGACGCGGAAGCTATCAACACGGAACAAACGCAGCCCGATCATGAGCACGAGGAAGAAGTTGCCCGCCAACCGCCTCCCGAACGCGGACGAGTACCAACTCAAGGCAGCCCTCATTGTACACTGAAGCGGTTGATGGCGGAGCGGGAGATCACTCAGACCGAAGCCGCGAAGCTCGTCGGCGTGAAGCAGCCCAACATCTCCAAGCTGCTTCAAGGGCAGTTCAAGTTGGTTTCCGTGGAGAAGCTGCTGCGCATGCTGGCGGCGTTCGATCAGGACGTCGAAATAAAGATAAAGCCACATCGGAAGCGTGGCGAAGGGGGCCGGATCACGTTTATTCGGGCCTAAGAGCTGCCGAAATGGAGGGTTCATGACACCTAACCCGACGGCGGCAAAAGGGCCCATGAACTCACCCTGCAGTGCCCAATCTGCAATCGAGATTCGGTTGACTGAATCCTTCGCCCCCGCTGTTCTCGCCGAGGCCCGCCAGCGTTTCCAGGAACAACTGGGCGAAGGACGCGAGGTCGCCCGAGAGACCGAAGCGCTTCAGCAGGAGCGCGAGAAGCTCAAAAGGGAAGATTAACGGGTCTAACGCTAGGTCGTGAACCGACGCGGCGGCTTAGTGCAGCAGCCAACTCGTCCCTACAGAAGCGAAAGGCGCGCGAGGCAGAGCGATCGATTCGGAGGAGATGATCTCCGCTTGCATGACGGGCATCTTCCATCCAGAGGGCAGACATCGTTAGAGCGGGATCCCGGCTGGAGTCTTCGCCAGCCCAAGTACCGAATCCCGTGACATGGCGTCCAATGCGGATTTCGAGGACAATCGGCACTGACACGGAGAATCAATTTAGCTGAGCGCGGTCAAGCCAAAGACGAGGTTCAGGATGGCCCCAGGCGTAGTGATGCCGAACCTAGAAGGCGATGATGGTTGGCAGAAGGTACCAAGTGGAATCATTCCAACCAGTCCAACGGACATGCGGATCAAAGCGGAAAGCGCGACGATGGCAGCGATGAGTCCGATCCCGAACTGCCGGTGCTCGGTGATGTTCAAGATGAGCGATTGGGCGATACTTTCTTCGTCCCTCCCTCGAGCTTCAATGCGGCAAGTAACCGATCTGTGGCGGCGTCGATTTTCGAAGTGGAGCCGTTCATATTCCTCGCGAAGCGCGGCATCGACGAACAGGGTCCGTCACGGAAGCCGAAGCTGATCATCTTGAAGAACGCCGGCGCCGACCCCTGGGCTTTCGGGATCCCTCACGCCCGATGGCCGGTTCTAACGTGAACTTCTCCTCCATCTCATTCAGGACGCAAAATGACTGAAACAACCGCGAGAAAGGCGACAGCAGCAATTGATCCGGTCCGGACACGTCCTCCCTGTGGGTCGTCCGCATAGATTCCACCCTGGATTTTCGTGTCGATGCTGGTCCCGTAAGCCCAGCACGAAATATAAACGCTCAGAATGGCAACCTGGATAATCTCAGGATTTGCATTCGACAGCGCCGTGATGGGTATGTCCTTGAGCGCAAGTCCCATGAACCCAAGCGCTGTTACCGCCGGAACAGTGGTGATGCACCAATTTACGAACGTTGCAATGCGTGAAATCCGCACCTGAGCACTTCGGTCCGAGGTCTTGGCCCTTTTTACCATAAATTACCTGGGCAAGAAAAATACCGTTCAAGTGGACCATCGGCGCGCTGTTCTGCAAAAAGGCTGGCGGAGCGCGTTAGCAAAACTGGTTTCAATGGCGATTGATACACCACGCAACGGAGGTAAGCGTAAGGAATTTCGATCCTGTCCTGGAACGAGAAAGGATAAATCGACCAGTGGTCCGCATTCGACCTGCCTTATCTCGACTGCCGACACTTGCGAAGCTGCCGGCCTTTCCGTGAATTCGCTCAAACTGTCTGACGCGTCAGAATCCGATGTTCCCCTTTGTCGAACTACGCCGAACGCAAAAGCTGCAGATTGTTTGATGCGGAAGCGCCCTGTGTCGTAGCCGGCAAGTTCAAATCCGGGCAAGCCCAGGGTGACCGCTTGCGGAGTTTAAGCTACCGCGCTGCTTGGGAATTGATCAGCTTACGTGCTCTCCACGGCGTCAGCTGTTCGCCCCTCCGAGCGCGCCTCTCCGCAGTATCAAATAAAAGAACGTCGGAGCGAGAGACCATGCGGAAATGGGAGAGGACTGCTGCTGGGCAACTGAGTTCTTGTGGAGACATCTGCAGCAGGTGGTGGAGCGCTCGATGCGATTCTTGCTGGGGGTGGGATCGCGAGCACGATGGGCACATCTAACCGCGCTGAAATCCGCTTCGAACGGATGGTGTTTGCGATCGTTGGATCGGCGCGTACGAAGCAAGGCTGCGCATTGGAGTGACGTCGGCGCGGCCAGACTCCAGCCACGCCGCTGGTGCAGAGCGTATCCGATTGTTTTGTTTCAGACAGGGCGTTGCGGCTACGCTTGTTGGTGGCAGACAGGGTCAGGTTTATAACAATCCGCATCCGGCAGCTATCTAGCTCTATAAACGTTGCTTTTTTTATTCAACCGGCGCTGGCACACTCGTTGCAGACCCCTGCGCAGGAGGCGGCTGTTAGTCCTTTGCATCCCATGCACAGGGACATGCCCCGTGATCGCACGCGAGTGAATAAAGAAGCCGATATGACCAACCGCTGGAGAGCAGGCATGACTTCACCGAGAAGCGTCTTGGTCATCGATAGACAGCGTCACACATGACGCTCCTAACCGCTCAGCCGAGATGAGCTACATGATCGTGAACGACCGCTGCGGCATGAACGTCGCGAAGTTGCGATCGGTAGGACCGCCCACGCAGATTGCACGCTTACCTGAACGCCGGATCGGAAATCCGTCGGTCGACCGCAAAAGCGTCGCTTCTTGTTGAGACCACAATCGAAAAGGAAACCTGTATGAGCCGAGCACCTACCCAAAGCGTTGCAGAGATCAAGGCGCGCAACAAGCAGCTAATCGATGAGGTGTTGACGGTCTACCCCGAGAAGACCGCCAAAAGGCGCGCCAAGCATCTCAGTGTTCACGAGGCGGGGAAGTCGGATTGTGGCGTCAAGTCGAATATCAAGTCCATTCCCGGCGTGATGACCATCCGCGGCTGCGCCTATGCGGGCTCCAAGGGCGTGGTCTGGGGACCCATCAAGGACATGATCCACATCAGCCACGGTCCGGTCGGCTGCGGTCAGTACTCGTGGGGCTCGCGGCGCAACTACTACGTCGGGACGACCGGCATCGACACGTTCGTGACACTGCAGTTCACCTCCGATTTTCAGGAGAAGGACATCGTGTTCGGCGGCGATAAAAAGGTCACGAAACTCATCGATGAGCTCCAGGAGCTATTTCCTCTCAACAGGGGCATCACCATTCAGTCCGAATGTCCGATTGGCTTGATCGGTGACGATATCGAGGCGGTCTCCCGAGAAAAGTCGAAGGAATATGGCGGCAAAACCATTGTGCCTGTGCGGTGCGAGGGCTTCCGTGGCGTGTCGCAATCGCTCGGCCATCACATCGCGAACGACGCCGTTCGGGATTGGATCTTTGACAAGAGCGCCCCAGAGACCAGCCCTAAATTTGAACCGACGCCATATGATGTTGCGATCATCGGCGACTACAACATCGGCGGCGACGCATGGTCGTCACGAATCCTGCTGGAAGAAATGGGCCTACGCGTAATCGCCCAGTGGTCCGGGGATGGATCTCTCGCTGAATTGGAGGCGACGCCGAAGGCAAAGCTCAACATACTGCATTGCTATCGCTCGATGAACTACATCTCACGGCACATGGAGGAAAAATTCGGGATTCCCTGGTGCGAGTACAACTTCTTCGGTCCTTCCAAAATCGCGGAGTCGCTGCGAAAAATTGCAAGCTTCTTCGATGACAAGATCAAGCAAGGCGCCGAACGCGTCATCGCGAAATATCAACCGCTTGTCGATGCTGTGACCGCGAAATACCGGCCGCGGCTTGAAGGAAAGACGGTAATGCTGTTCGTCGGCGGCTTACGTCCTCGCCACGTCATCGGCGCCTATGAGGACCTCGGCATGGATGTTGTCGGCACGGGCTATGAGTTCGGGCATAACGATGACTACCAACGCACCGCCCAGCACTACGTCAAAGATGGCACGCTGATCTACGACGATGTCACCGGCTACGAATTCGAGCGCTTCGTCGAAAAGATCCGGCCAGACCTGGTCGGCTCCGGTATCAAGGAAAAATACGTCTTCCAAAAAATGGGCGTGCCGTTCCGCCAAATGCATTCCTGGGACTACTCGGGTCCTTACCACGGCTATGACGGCTTCGCGATCTTCGCCCGCGACATGGACATGGCGATTAACTCCCCGATCTGGGGGAAGACCACCGCGCCTTGGAAGGACGCTCCGCAGCCGAGCCTCATGGCAGCGGAATAGGAAGGCCGACCCCGGGCCGTTTCTTTCCGCAGAGGAGGGGAAGGGCAGGAGAACGAACGCAAGAACCCAAAGAGTGCCATGATGACACAGAACGCCGAACACATACTCGACCACTCTGAGCTTTTCCGGGGAGACGAATACCAGCAGATGCTGGCCAAGAAGAAGGCGCTATTTGAGAATCCGCATGATCCCGCCGACGTCGATCGCATCAAAGAATGGTCCAAGACATCCGAGTACCGCGAGAAGAACTTCGCCCGCGAGGCGCTAACCGTTAATCCGGCGAAGGCTTGCCAGCCGCTGGGTGCGGTGTTCGCCGCCCTCGGGTTCGAGCGCACACTGCCGTTCGTCCACGGCTCACAGGGCTGCGTCGCGTATTATCGCAGCCATCTGTCACGGCACTTCAAGGAGCCGACCTCGTGCGTCTCCTCGTCCATGACGGAAGACGCGGCCGTGTTCGGCGGGCTTAACAATCTTACCGATGGGCTTGCCAACAGCTATAACATGTACAAGCCGAAGATGATCGCGGTCGCCACGACCTGCATGGCGGAAGTCATCGGCGACGATCTCAATGCCTTCATCAAAACATCAAAGGAAAAAGGTTCAGTCCCAGCGGACTACGACGTACCATTCGCTCACACTCCTGCGTTCGTCGGCAGCCACGTTACTGGCTACGACAACACGCTCAAGGGCATCCTCGAGCATTTCTGGGATGGCAAAGCCGGCACGGCCCCAAAACTCGAGCGCAAAGCGAACAACACGATCAACTTCATCGGTGGCTTCGACGGCTACACTGTCGGGAATGTCCGTGAGATAAAGCGTATCTTCGAGCTGATGGGCATCGGCTACACCATCCTCGCGGATAACAGTGACGTGTTCGATACCCCCACGGACGGCGAGTTCCGCATGTATGATGGGGGCACTACATTAAAGGATGCCGCGAACGCCGTCCACGCCAAGGCAACCATTTCCATGCAGCAATATTGCACGGAGAAGACGTTGTCCTTCATCAAAGGGCACGATCAGGAGGTCGTCGCTTTCAATCACCCGCTGGGCATCAGCGCCACGGACGATTTCCTGATGACACTGTCGCGTATCACCAACAAGGCAATTCCAAATGCGCTGGAGCAGGAGCGCGGGCGTCTGGTAGACGCAATGGCTGATTCCAGCGCGCATGTTCACGGCAAGAAGTTCGCGATCTACGGCGATCCAGACCTCTGCTATGGTTTGGCCGCATTCCTGCTGGAGCTCGGCGCTGAGCCGACCCACGTGCTGTCGACGAACGCGAGTAAGGCGTGGGAGCTGAAGATGCAGGCGCTGTTCGCGAGCTCGCCCTTCGGTAAAAACTGCCGCGCCTTCCCAGGCAAGGATCTCTGGCACATGCGATCGCTCCTGTTCACAGAGCCGGTCGATTTCCTGATCGGTAACACCTACGGCAAGTATCTCGAGCGTGACACCGGAACGCCGCTAATCCGCATCGGCTTTCCCATCTTCGATCGCCATCATCACCATCGTTATCCAGTGTGGGGCTATCAGGGGAGCATGAATGTGCTGGTCAAGATTCTCGACAAGATCTTTGATGAGATCGATCGAAAGACCAGCTCGGTTGGCAAGACAGACTACAGCTTCGACATCATACGCTAAGGCGAGCTCCCCGCCTCATCGTCCGCAGAAACAGCGGCGCTGCGGCGGGGATCACAGGTTCTCCGCCGGTCATCCTTGTGGTCTGCGGTGTGTTAACATCCCCGAGAGAGACACCATGACTTCGCTTCTCACGACCATACAGGACGTCTTTAACGAACCGGGCTGCGCCAGGAACGCGAGCAAGTCGAAGGTCGAGCGTAAGAATGGTTGCACCAAGCAGCTCAAGCCGGGCGGCGCCGCCGGCGGATGTGCCTTCGATGGCGCCAAAGTCGCGCTGCAGCCCTTCACCGATGTCGCCCATCTTGTGCATGGTCCAATCGCCTGTGAGGGCAATTCCTGGGACAATCGTGGTTCGGTCTCGTCCGGCTCCGATCTGTGGCGCAGAAGCTTCACCACAGATATGAGCGAGACCGATATCGTCTTCGGCGGCGAGAAGCGGCTGTACAGGGCAGTGAAGGAGATCACAGAGAAATACAACCCGCAGGCCATCTTCGTCTACCAGACATGCGTGCCCGCAATGATCGGTGACGACATCGATATGGTCTGCAAGGCGGCCTCCGCCAAATTCGGCAAGCCGGTCATTCCCATCAATTCACCGGGATTTGTCGGGTCGAAGAACCTTGGTAACAAGCTTGCTGGCGAAGCACTGCTGGAGCACGTCATCGGTACCGGAGAGCCGGATTACACGACATCGTATGATATCAACATCATCGGTGAATACAATCTGTCCGGCGAGCTTTGGCAGATCAAGCCCCTGCTCGATGAGCTCGGAATCCGGATCCTGTCCTGCATCTCGGGGGACGGCAAGTATCGCGAGGTCGCTTATTCGCACCGGGCCAAAGCCGCGATGATGGTTTGCTCAAGGGCAATGATCAACGTCGCACGCAAGATGAGGCAGCGCTACGGCATCCCGTTTTTTGAAGGCTCCTTCTACGGTATTGAGGATACCAGCGATTCACTCCGCCAGATCGCGCGCATGCTGATCGAAAGTGGCGCGCCGGCTGAGCTGATGGAACGCACGCAAGCCCTGATCGCACGCGAAGAGACCAAGGCCTGGGCTGCGATTGAACGTTTCAAGCCGCGCTTTGCCGGCAAGAGGGTTGTTCTCATCACCGGCGGTGTGAAATCCTGGTCGATGGTGGCCGCTTTGCAGGAGGCCGGGCTCGAGATGGTCGGCACGTCCGTGAAGAAATCCACCAAGAAGGACAAGGAACGTATCAAGGAATTAATGGGCCAGCACGCCCATATGATCGAGGACATGTCCCCTCGCGAGATCTATAAGATGCTCAAGGACGCAAAAGCCGACATCATGCTCTCCGGCGGCAAGTCGCAATTCGTCGCACTAAAGGCGGCGATGCCATGGCTCGATATCAACCAGGAGCGCTGCCACGCCTATATGGGCTATGTCGGCATTATCAAGCTCATGGAGGAGATCGAGAAAGCGCTCTACAATCCGATATGGGATCAGCTCCGCCAAGCCGCGCCATGGGATGAGTTCGACCGGAAGCGTCAGGCAAGGACGGTTGCGCAGATGCATGCGCAAACCGCTGATCCAATTCGGGACGTGAGCAAGAACGGCGTCAATGCGATAAGTTTCTCCAATCAAAGTGAGGCCAGCAATTGTGAAAGCGCGATTGCGGCGCATGGCCCGAACCTCGACGAGCCCGCCAAGCCGTGCACCAATTCCAGCGGACTGTGCGTTGCTTGTAAGGACATTCGTTCCGATCTCCAGCCCCCGGCACTGCAGGCGGCGGAGTAGGGGAACGACATGGCGATCGTCACTACCTCGAAGAAAGCCTGTTCGGTCAATCCGCTCAAGATGAGCCAGCCGATCGGCGGCTCATTTGCCTTCATGGGCCTGCGCGGCGCCATGCCGCTTTTGCACGGCCCGCAAGGTTGCACCTCCTTCGGGCTGACACTCTTCGTGCGCCATTTCAACGAACCTGTGCCGATGCAGACCACTGCCATGAGCGAAGTTGCCACCGTGCTCGGCGGCCACGAGAACCTCGAACAGGCGATCCTCAACATCTACAATCGCGTCGAGCCCGAGATCATCGGCATCAATTCGACTGGCGTCACCGAGACCAACGGCGATGACGTCGAAGCCTTCATCCGGTTGATCCGACAGAAGCATCCGCAGCTCGAAAAGCTCCCCCTTGTCTACGTCTCGACCCCGGATTTCAAGGATGCCTTTCAGGATGGCTGGGGCAAGACAGTGGCGCGGATGATCGAGGTGCTTGTGGCTCCCGTCGACGCAGCGAGACCGCGCGATGCCTCCCGCGTTAACGTGCTACCTGGTTGCCACCTCACGCCCGGCGACCTCGACGAGCTTCGCACGATCATTGAGGATTTTGGGCTCAAGCCCTCCTTCCTGCCGGATCTTGCCGGTTCGCTGGACGGCCACATCCCCGACGAATTCACGCCGACCACGATCGGCGGCATTGCGGTGGACGAGATCGCGACCATGGGGCAGGCGGCCTGGACGATCGCGATCGGCGCGCAAATGCGCCGTGCGGCCGAGACCATGCAGGCGCAGACAGGCACGCCTTTCCGTCTGTTCGAGCGGCTCTGCGGTCTTATTCCAAACGACGAATTCATCGCGTTCCTGAGCCAGATCAGCGGCCGGTCGGTGCCCTCGAAATATCGCCGGCAGCGTGGACAGCTGGCAGACGCCATGCTGGATGCCCATTTCCATATCGGCGCCCGCAAGCTCGCGATCGGCGCCGAGCCGGACTTGTTATTCGATCTCTCCAGCTTCCTCCACGAGATGGGGGCGCAGGTAACGGCTGCGGTGACGACGACGAACTCACCGGTGCTCCAGCGGGTCAGGAGCGAGGACGTCCTGATCGGCGATCTGGAGGATCTTGAAGAGCTTGCCAGGTCGCGTGACTGCGACCTCTTGATGTCGCATTCACATGGTCGCCAGGCCGCTTCGCGACTCAATGTTCCGTTCTTCCGGGTGGGCTTTCCGCTGTTCGATCGGCTTGGCGCTGCGCACCTCACGACGGTTGGCTATCGCGGCACGCGAGATCTGATCTTTGACATCGCCAATCTGATCATCACCGACCGCGAAACCAACCATGGGCCGACGCCCGACACCTGGCGATCCACCAGCGGTGACCTGCAGGTCGATCCGCCACAGTTGCATTGAGCAAGGAGAGAAAACAACACGGATGAAAGTTGCATTCGCCACTCAGGACTTGAAGCATGTCGATGCGCACTTCGGCTGGGCCAAGAACATCGCGATCTACGAGGTCGGCCCGGACGGGCATCAGTTTATTGAGGCGATCCAGTTCGACGGTGACCTCACGGAAGACGGTAATGAGGATAAGCTCGCGCCGAAGATCGAGGCGATCAGGAACTGCGCAATCCTCTATGTTGCGGCGATCGGCGGCTCGGGTGCTGCGCGAGTCGTCGCGAGCAAGGTCCATCCGATGAAGGTGCTGCAACCAGAGCCCATCGACGACCTTTGCGTCAAACTCGAAACCGTGCTGAAGGGCTCGCCGCCGCCCTGGCTGCGGAAGCTGCTCAGCAAAAACCCGGAACGTACGGTGGATTTCGAAGCCTGAAGGAACAAAGATGGCCGACCCGTCTGAAGTCAGTCCAGCCGCCGCCGCGGAGAGTTCATTTCTAAAAGAGCTCATCAAGATCTGGCGCGCCCAGGACACCCACGGCGCCTGGGAGGGCAAGAAGGATCTCGAGCTGCTCGAACCCTACGTTCTCGACAAGCGCAAGCGCCGTGCGCTGCCGATCGTCGGCAATCCCGACTCCGACACGACATGGCGGCTGGAGCTGTTCTTTGACGCCGTTGCGCTCTCGATCGAGAAGGCGACCGGTGTAATGATCTCGCCAATGCTGAAGATGCATCACGAAGGGTTCGGTCGGATCGTGCTGATCGGCGGCCGGCTGGTTGTCGTGAGCAAGCAGCTGCGCGATGTGCATCGCTTTGGTTTCGACCATCTCTATGATCTCGCCGATCAAGGCGACAAATTCGTCAACAGTGGCGTCGAGATGATCCGTAAGTTCCCGGAAGTGGCGAATTATTGAGGCGAGCATGAGCGATGTTGAAAGCCTCAAAGCGGAAATAAAGAAGCTGTCGGCCAAGGCGACCCAAGCCAAGATGGATCTCCACGACCTCTCCGAGGAGCTGCCGGTCAACTGGTCCTCGATCCTGAACGTAGCCCAGAAAGCCCACGCTGCCTTCAGCGAGCTCGAAAGCAAGCGCCAATATCTCCAGGCGCTGGACAAAACATAACGGATCTTAAGCCATGTCATGCAGAACCCGCGATGGTCGCAATTGGAGGCCGGACTACCTGGTTTCTATCGATCCCAAGAAGTGCATCGGCTGCGGCCGCTGCTATAAGGTTTGCGGCCGTGAGGTCATGACGCTGAAGGGCCTGAGCGAGGACGGCGAGATGATCGATCTCGATGAGGATGACGATGAGATCGAAAAGAAGGTCATGGTGATGAAGGACGAGGGGGCCTGCATCGGCTGCAGCGCCTGCGCCCGGGTCTGCCCGACAAACTGTCAGACCCACGTGCCAGCTGCTTAAACCGACTTTCTTCGCTACGAACAGGGTTGGTTTGTCAGAGACAAAGGTAGCTCGGGAGATCTGGCATCGAGCCGAACGACCTGTACGGCGCGATCTTCAATATCGAAGCCCAGCCGGCGGGTTTTCACCGGCTCCATTTTAGCCAGGCTGTCCTCGTATGAGATCCGCGGATTGTGCTCGGACGCATTTTCGTCATATGGTTCGGATTGGGGCTCACCTCCAAAGTCGCGCTCGGCGCGACGCTGGTTCTTTTCGTAGCATTCTTCAACACGTTTCAGGGCGTGCGCGAGGTTAGTCCGGTCGTGCTAGCGAATGAACGCCTGCTGCGCGCATCGAAGTCCTCCCTGCTGCGCCACGTGCACCTGCCGTCCGCAACCACATGGATTCTGTCGGGCCTGCGGGTGTCCGTCGGCATGGCCGTCATGGAGCGGTGGTTGCCGAGTATCTCCGGCTCGTCCGCAGAATTGGGGCATCTGACTGCGCAGGCCGAGGGTATCCTCGATGCGACCGGAGTGTTCGCAGGAATCATCGTCCTTTCCGCCTTTGTTGTTGTCCTCGACGCCATCGTGGACCGCGCGGAAAGCGGCTCCTGGTCTGGCGGCCCGCGCCTGCCCATGAAGCCTGTTCGTAACGCTCTCTGAACAGTCACGGAAGCTCGGATGCACGTTTTGACACGACTGATGCTGGTCATAGCGCTACCGCTTGCCGGTCATTTCGGAGCATGCCGCCGAGCCCGAGGTGGCCCAATTAGCGATCGAGGTGGAGTCCCGGATGCTCAGTATATGCCTGTCGAGCTTGGCGTGAAGCTTGGGTCCTTTAGGGACGATGGTCTCAACGTTATCGTTGAGAACTTCCAAGCCGGTGGCTCAAAGACTCTGCGGGGGCTGGTCGGCGGCTCTATCGACGGGACGGTCGGCTTCTACGATCAGACCATTCAGATGCAGGCGCGGGGCTGGCGCTCGGAAAACTTCTGGAGCTCGCTACCTGCGACAAAATTTGGACCCAAGTCGTTGCTGCGCGTGCCTGACCTAAGTGGGCAGGACTATGGTTGATAATATTGACGAGGCTCTTGACTGGGAAGGCAACCGGCTTGACTGCGCATCGTGCGAGCATCTCCCACTGAGCGAAACCGGCGGGTGTCGACTCAAGCACGCCTGCGTCAACGACCGTTGTCCCCCCAGCATCGAGAGGTTCTTCGAATGGAATCCGGATCTCGCCGACGGCTATCTCAGCCATCCGCATTCTGAGGTAAGGGCAATCGCGGCGAAGTCTGCCAATGTCTTTCTGCTGCTGCGGCTGATCGATGATCCCAATGAAAAAGTGCAATGGAATGCGATGGTTCGCCTGCCTAGACGCTACGCGTTGCAATTGCGGAAGCATCCGCATCCCGAGCTGAGGAAGCGGGTCGCGACCCTGTTCGACGGTGAAGAATTGCTACCCATGGCCTCAGACGAATATTACTATGTTCGCCTTGTCGTCGCGAGCCGGATCGAGCCTATGCTGCTCCGCCGAATGGTGGACGACGAGGAAGCCGAGGTCCGCCGTGTTGTGGCACAGCGCATTCCAAATGAATGGTTGCTCCGCATGATCGACGATCGTGAGGCGTCGGTAAGACTGGAGATCGCCCGACGACTATCTGTGCAGCTTGTGCCGCTGCTGCGGCACGATCCTGACTGGCGCATCCGCTACGAGGTCGCAAGCCGTGCGCCAGTGACTGAGATCCTTAGCCTCGTCGATGACCCGCATAGTCTCGTGCGCGAAGTCGCGAGCTCGCGGATTACAGGAGACCGCCGCTGAGATCGATACCGCGCCGGCCGACGCGGAGGGCCAGATGAACTTGCCGCGATATGCCTATTGCGTCATGCTAGAGGATCTTGACCAGATCGCCGCGGCGTTCCCGGAAGATGTTGAGATCGCCAGCGTGCGGATCGCGCTTAGATTCTCCTGAACTGTAAGAGTCAGACTTCGCATGCTGGGACGCATGTCGGTGTGGCTAGTGGCGATCCAAACCCTGACGCGGCTCGGAATCTGGATCATCGTCGCCGCAGCAGCTCAAGAACTCACTACAGCGCCTCAACGTCCCCGTCACGGGCAACGCGACGCGACAGCCGCCGCCAAGCTCGATCTCGATGATTCCAGCTCTTGCACGCTGCGCAGGCAGGGAAGAGGCCGATTGTGGCGCGTCGATCGAGATCGGAGCCGCCACCGGCGTGATCTCGAAGGGAACGAGAGCTGGCACGGAATCGCCGTCCAGCCGACCCTGGCGCGCTTGTCGGCTTCAAGTGAACAACAGGCTGTGAGCCACCCGTGCCAGCGCGCGATGCCGCAGACCGTCTGGCCAGCCTGCAAGGTCTCTTCGACAAGGCGAGCCTTCTCATCGTAACTTCATCGCCGTCGACGCTCGGCGCCCAGCACATTGACCTGTTAAAATGTCGCGCTCCATGCGCAACCGCTCGGTCTCTCGCTGCAAACAAGCAATCTCCGCTGCGTGGTCTGTCGACGGCAGCGTCGCCTGCGTTGTGGGGCACCGCGCCGCCGCGGTCAGCTCCAGCCCGGCCCACGTCGTTCCACCCAGCGCCGTAGCGCGGAATCGCGCAGGCCAAGTTCCCTCCTCCGATGCGATCGAGCGGCCGCTCGATGCGACCAGATCGACGGTTTGCCGGTTGTAGTCGTCTGGAAATGAGCGGCGTCGACGTGCTTCCATCCGACACGTTGTGGCTCCCGAGCGCAGTGCACGAAACAGCAGATTCGAGACCCTGAAAGTCGTGCGTTCGATCGTGTCCCGTGGCGTGGTGTAGCTGGCGGCGGGGCACCGGGTTCACCGGCCGGAGCCGGGCAGGTCAGCTGGCGATAGCCGGAAGGCTGACGGTCGGATCATCGCTCAACGGCGCGATGGTTTCCAGTGTCATGCAGCGGGGCGCGCTGGACCGCCCACTCATCGTTCTGTTCGAGCAGGATCGCGCCGATGAGGCGGACGATGGCATCCTCGTTGGGGAAGATGCCGACCACCTCGGTGCGCCGCTTGATCTCGCCGTTGAGGCGTTCAATGGGATTGGTAACCGGTATGAGATCTCTCGGTGCCAACGTTCGGCTGCGGTATTCTACACCGTGGCGTATGGTGCGACCATCGGGACAGAGGCACCGGGAGCACGAAGGTGCGGGCAGGCCGATGCATACGATGAGCCGCGAGCTCGAGTTAGTAGCTGGCCGCCTCTGCGACTCGCCCGGTTGCGCTGAGAGCGCGAATCCGTAGTTGTCGTGTCGCCCGTAGCTCCCGTCATGTGGTCTGATTGGCAGGAGGTGCGAATGCGACGGGTGATTGGCATCGACGTCCACCGAACTTTCGGGGAGGTGGTGATTTGGGAGGATGGCAGGCTCCGACATGCGGGCCGCATTGATATGACGCGGACTGCGTTGGAGGGATTTAGCAAGACCCTGCTGGCCAGTGATGAGGTGGTGGTCGAAGCGACCGGCAACAGCATGGCGGTATCGCGGGTTCTGGCACCGTTCGCGGCGCGGGTGATTATCGCCAATCCATTGCAAGTGAAGGCGATCGCCCAGGCTCACGTCAAGACCGATAAGATCGATGCCGGCACGCTCGCCAGTCTGCAGGCGGCGGGATACCTGCCGCAGATCTGGACGCCTGACGCGGAGACCGAACGCAAGCGCAGACTGGTGGCGCGGCGCTACCAGGTCGTTCGACATCGTACGCGGCTCAAGAACGAGGTGCATTCGATCCTGCACGCACACCTGATCCGGAAGTGCCCGCATGCCGATCTTTTCAACGCCCGCGGCCGGGCGTAGTTGGCTACTCAACAGCTGCCGGACGATGAGCGCGCGGCCATCGATCGGCACGTCCGTGAGTTCGACCGGCTGGCGGAAGACCTGGCCCTGCTCGACCGCGAGATCGCGCAGGACGCAATCGAGGATTCCGCGGTCAACCGATTGATGACGATCACCGGCGTCAATCTGGCGGTCGCCGCCGGCATCATGGCGGCGATCGGCGACATCAGCCGGTTCGACAGCCCGCAGAAGCTGGTGAGCTATTTCGGGCTGAACCCGCGGGTGCGGCAGTCGGGACTGGGAGCGGCCCACCACGGCCGCAGCAGCAAGATCGGCCGCAGTCACGCGCGCGCCATGCTGGTCGAGGCGGCCTGGGCAGCGGCCAAGGCGGCCGGTCCACTGCATGCGTTTTTCGTGCGCATTCGCGCGCGGCGCGGCCATCAGATCGCCGCGGTGGCCGTGGCTCGCAAACTCGCTGTGCTCTGCTGGCATTTGTTGACGAGGGGCGAAGATTACCTGTGGGCGCGCCCAGCGCTGGTCGCCAACAAGACCCGCGCGATGCTACTTCAGGCCGGACATCCGCAACAGAAAGGCAGCCGGCGTGGACCAGCCTATGCCTACAACATCAAGGCGCTGCGCGACCAAGAGATGTTGATTGCCGCCCAGGCGGAGCAAAGCTACGAGCGATTCGTGTCGCAATGGAAACCGCGGGCGGCCAAAGGCCGGGGCGCGGGCGCCTCAGTTCGGCAAGACAAAATAGGCAGTCCGGTGACGCTTGCAGCCGACACGTCACGCTTCGCCACGAGGTCGCCCGCGCCCCACAAACATAATCGCGGCTGACAGCAACTTCCAGCCGAGCTGGCCAGTCCCGTTCCACGCAGCCTGCCACCGTGCTCGGGCCGGTCAAGGCCAAGCCTTGCGGTGGCCGCAAATGCGGCCAGCCTTGACCGCCCCTGCGCGCGCCGGCTGCGAGATCGGTGGCCGGGACGGAAGAATGACCCGCCGCGCGGCCGAACAAAAGAATGGACTTGCAGGATTTTCGCAATCCTCGGCTCGGCAGGAAAAAATCGCTTGTCCATCTCATCCGTGGAGTGCAGCTTGGTCCGATGCTGCGGCGGGAACGTCATGTAGGCAAGCACATCGGTCTCAGCCTCGTCGAGGAAGCCGGCAAGCTTTGGCCGCTTGGGGCGGAGTTGATCGGCGAGCTTGCGCCATTGCGCAGTTGCGGCCTCGGCATCGTCCTGGGCAAACGCAGTGGCGATGAAGGCTGAGACGACGCGCCGCCCGCCGTTGCCGGCATGCGCCAATGCGTTGCGCATGAAGTGGACGCGGCAGCGCTGCCAGCTGGCGTTGAGCACCTTGGCCATGCTGGCCTTGATACCCTCGTGGGCATCGGACACGACGAGCTTGACGCCGCGCAGGCCGCGGCGGCCGAGCTTGCGCAGGAACGCCGTCCAGAACGTCGCGGCCTCGGACGGCCCGATGTCCATGCCGAGCACCTCGCGCCGGCCGTCGCCGTTGACGCCGACTGCGACAATCACCGCGACAGACACAATGCGGCCATTCTGCCGCACCTTCACAGAGGTGGCGTCGATCCACAGATACGGCCAGTCGCCCTCGATCGGGCGGGCGCGGAAGGCCTTCACTTTGTCGTCGATCTCGCCACAGAGCCGGGCTCACCTGGCTCTTGGAGATGCCGGTCATGCCCATGGCCTGCACCAAATCGTCCACCGAACGGGTCGAGACGCCCTGCACATAAGCCTCCTGCACCACGGCGGTGAGCGCCTTCTCGGCCACGCGGCGCGGCTCCAGGAAGCCCGGGAAGTAGGAGCCCTTGCGCAGCTTGGGAATGCGCAGTTCGACCGCGCCGGCGCGGGTTTCCCAAATCCGGTCGCGGTAACCGTTGCGCTGGGCCAGGGGCTCGGGGCTCTTCTCGCCGTAAGCTGCCCCGGTCTGGCTTTCGACTTCCAGCTCCATCAGGCGCTGGGCCGCAAAGCCGATCATCTCACGCAACAGATCGGCATCAGGGGTCTTCTCCACGAGCGTGCGCAGGTTCATCATATCATCGGTCATCCCGGATCAAGTCCGGGACTGGTTCCTCGGTTGGGGTGTCGCAACCCGGTCCTACCGGAGAACTGCCGGTGACCACCGCAAAGCCGCCCGCCCGCTACGGCGCTATTGGGGGCGCGCGTCCGGGCGGCTTTGCTCTACCGAGCTACACCACCACCGGGGAGTACATCATGCCAAGCTAATGAATGCTTGTGGGTGGAAGTCCCATCCGGCCAAGACCGAAGCAGGCAGGCCGGGACCGAGTCTTGCGGGCGTCGCGGCAACGCGGGGTCTGAAATGTAGGAGCCATGCGGGGTGCGGGAATGAGCCTCGAAAGGTGGATGTTCGCGGAGGCCGAGTGTGTTCCCTAAACACGAAGGCAGCATGAGCATCGTCGTTATGCGAGACGATGCCGCTCCGTCGGGGTCGATGGCCGGATCACCGGTGATCGCCCGCGAATTGGGCCTCGACCGGAAGACGGTTCGCCGAACGATCGCCCGCGGCCTGGAGCCTCCAGTGTACGGACCTCGCAAGCCGCGTTCGCGACTGATTGAACCGTTCGTGCCGTATTGCGAGAGCGCGTCACGGCCTACCCCGGCCTGACCGGCCAGCGACTGTGGCGGGAGCTGCGCGAGCGCGGTTACGCCGGCGTTATACCGCCGTCACGGATTTGCTTCGTGAACTGCAGCCAACGCCATTGCCGGTATTCGAGGTTCGCTTCGAGACGCCGCCAGGAGACCAGGCTCAGGTCGACTTTGCTCACTTCCAGGTCGTCTTTACCGACGAGCCCTCGGTGACGCGGATCGTGTGGTTGTTCTCCTTCGTGCTCGGACATAGCCGGTTGATCTGGGCCCGGTTCGTCCTCCACCAGGGCATGCAGACGGTCCTGCGCTGTCACATGGCAGCCTTTGAGGCGCGGCGTTCCCAAGGAGATCCTCTACGACCGCATGAAGACGGCGGTGATCGGCGAAGGAGGTGGCAGCATTGTCTACAATCGCGCGCTCATCGATTTTGCCCGGCATTACGGCTTCCAGCCCAGGGCCTGCCGCCCTTACCGGGCCAAGACCAAAGGCAAGGTCGAGCGGCCGTTCCGGTATATCCGCGAGGACTTCTTCCTCGCCCGCTCGTTCCGCAATCTCGACGATCTGAACGCCTAGCTGCGGCATTGGCTCGATACGGTCGCTAATCCGCGCGTGCACGCCACCACCCAATGCGTAGTCAACGAAGCCTTTGCGACGGAGAAGCCACACCTAGGCCCCTTGCCGCTGGCATCATTCCGCTCGGTGCTCAAATTGGAGCGGCGGGTCTCCCATGAAGGGATGGTGAGCGTCGGCGGCAATCTCTATAGCGTTCCCGACGCCACCCGGAAGCGGATCGTCGAGGTGCACACGCTCGCCAACGAGATGCAGATCTTCGAAGACGGCACCCTGATCGCCACCCATCCGATCCTTGATGGCCGCAGGCAGCGACGGATCGCGCCGCGCCATCGCAAGATGCCACGCCTTTGCCCCAGCGGTATTGCCGACACCAATGCGAAGGACGTCGCTCGCAAGTTGTCCTGGCCACACAATCGTGCAGCGGATGTGCGGAGGTGGCCCTGAGGCTGTCAGTACCATCTCCCGCGACTGGTTGAAACCGGAATGCGGGGAAATCAACATGGCGACGGGAGTAACTGCGCCGCTTTGGCGAGGTAGACTTGGCTTCCTATGTTCAAGCAGGGCTCGCACCGGCTTTCGCGCCTGCGATTCCGACGGAGCAGCTCGCGCACGAGGTCATCGGCTTCCGTGGTCATCTGGACCGCGCCGAACAGGCAGCTTTGCAGCCCGGTTCGGAAAGCTGGTGCCGTGTCCGATGCTGACCGCTGTTGTTCTTTGCGACCCCACGTCCGCACGCTTGCAATTTGTCGGTCAGCGGGCATCATCCGGTTTCTCACGCGCCGCCTATTGGCGCAGCGCGGCTCACGGATGCGCATTCGCATGACAATGTTTTGGCGGCACGAAGGGCGCGATGTGTGCCCGAAATCTGACACCGACGCAAAGCATGTCAGGTTACATACAGGGGACCCTACTGGTCGTGTGGATGTTTTTCAAAGCTTTATCATGTACTCAGTGGGCGCGGACAGCCTGGCACGGTGATTGCTAACTCAGGTGAAGCGACAAGGTCGCGCAGCAAGTAACTTTGGAGAAAATCATGGTGCTGTGCATGGCGTCCCCGGCTCCTTCGCTCAAAGTCGAGAACTGGCTGCGTGGCGAGCCCCTCACGAACTTCCAGCCAGGGAAAGTGTACATTGTCGAATTTTGGGCAAGTTGGTGCGGCCCATGTGTGAGGGCGATGCCACATCTGATAGAGCTGCAAGCAAAATACCAAGACGAGGGGCTTGAGGTCGTCGGAGTCGCAGCTAGCGAACAAGCACCAACGGCGGATGAGGCTCGCACCAAGTTGGACGCATGGTTGACTGAAAAATTCTCAAATCTGAACTATCGAATCGGGTTCGACAGTACAGGCGAAATGAACAAGCTTTGGATGGATGCCAGCTCTTCTCTTGGGGTTCCGACATCGTTCGTCGTCGACCGCGACGGCCACATTGCCTTTATCGGTCATCCGATCCAAATCGACGACGTCTTGCCGAAAATTATCAACGGCACTTGGCGCGGCAGCTATCAAGCTAAAGCCGCTGATGCGAAACGAATTGCGAAAGACCAACGCCTAGCGCGCGAATTGTCAATGCGCCGGACAATTCGACCGGCGATGGAAGCAAATGATTGGCCGACAGCGCTATCAGCGATCGAAGAGGGCATTGCCGCGATGCCGGACAATCTCAATCTCCGCGAGATTCATGCGGATCTGTTGCTTCACAAAATGCGCGACACGGCGACCGGGTTCCAGGTCTTACGCCAACTGGTCCGAGATGCGATTGAGAAACAGTCAGAGGCTGTGCGTGGGCTGATTGTCGTGATGACGCAACTCTTTGATCCGGAGAACGATAAGGCCCACCTTCCGCGTGCGGAACGCTTCGCGATCGGCAGGGATGTGTCGGAACATATCCTTAATTCAGCGCAAGCCAGCGGCGGCCTCAACTTCTCTTCTTATAGGGTGGTCGCTCAGTATTACTACGAGAGTGGTGACAACCAACGCGCGATCGAGCTGATCGAGCGGGCAATGACATGGCTAGACCATCCGAAAGCAATGCCGGACGATATGAGGGAAGGTGCGAAAAAGTATTATATGCCGCAGTTGCTCCAGACCTTGGCCAACTACAGGGGCGAGAAGGTTTGTTGCAGCGGGTCTTGTTCGATTTCGCAGGAAAAGTCTCCTGGAGCTCCCAAAGTGCAGCCGCAGGAGGAGACATGAAGAGAGACGTTAATCGGAGGTGCACGATCGGGGCTATCTAAGCGCCTTCGAAGCGCTCGCGACCGGCAGAACGTCTAGGATCATTTGGGCGATTGCGACACGCAGGTCACAAGGAAAACCTAGCCCACAACGAGTGATGCGACGCCCTGCGGCCCGTCTTCGCTGGGTGTCTGGTTACTGCTTGTATTCAGGGGTGTCGCTGGCCGTTTTACATGCTCGGTTTGGTGGCTCGAAACTATCAATCGGCAACTCACATCGAGCATTACTCACGCAGTTATGTTCGCCTTGCCAGCACAAACAGCCCCGAAGAACTTAAATGCAAGCAGGATCGAGGTTCGATCTGACAGTCTTCTTGCGGTTGCGCCGCCGCAGATGTTGATCCAGTTAGGCTACGATAGACCTGAACAGAACTTGTTGTCCCTTAAAGAAGGTGGCCGGGTTCAGACAATGCTGAAGGCGACTTGAGAATGTCCGATCTCGAATGCTTCAAGCCATCCGTGGCTCTTCAACATCAAGTTTTGGGACAACTCTCCCGCATAAGTCGCCGCCATGTTCGCGACCACCAAACGCATGACCAAAACCACCACGGCCTTCGGGGCCCGGGGAGGCGTGCGCGTGTAGTCGTCGACTAGAACGCAATCCACTCTACCGAA